>JADZCJ010000123.1 GCA_020851635.1 Anaerolineae bacterium | reverse complement strand
GGATCAAAGAACCAGTGGCATCGCTTTTACCTGCATTTCGTCGAAATCCTGCACGATGTCGTGAGTACTTGCCCGGCTAGAAAACAGACAAAAACCACTGCACGATGTCGTGATTATTGAGAGGTAAGCGATGTCTTTTCAAGAAGTAAAAACTCTAATTGATTTCGCCGATCAGGAACGCCAGATCATTGAATTTTGGCGCGAGTCTCGGGCGTTCGAAAAGATGCGCGCGCTCCACAAGGGCGAGGAGAAATGGTCGTTTATTGACGGACCTATCACCGCCAACAACCCGATGGGCGTGCATCACGGCTGGGGACGCTCGTACAAGGATTTGTATAACCGTTACTGGACGATGCGCGGGCGTGAATTGCGTTACCAGCAGGGGTTTGACTGCCAGGGACTTTGGGTCGAAGTCGAGGTCGAAAAAGCTCTCGGTTTCAAGTCAAAGAGAGATATTGAAACATACGGGCTGGCGCAGTTTGTGCTCAAGTGCAAAGAGCGCGTGCTGCGCTATGCCGGCGTCCAGACCGACCAATCCAAACGGCTGGGTTATTGGATGGACTGGAACGACTCGCAAGAGCTAAACGCCCTTGCCGACAAATTGGTCTCTAACCCGCAACAGGTGATCACGGTCGAGGGTCCGAACGGACCTGTCACCGACACGGCGGAGCAAATTGTGGGTCGTCTGGGGATGCCCGAGCTTGGCGGGAGCTATTTCACGTTCTCGAACGAGAACAATTACATGATCTGGACGTTTCTCAAAAAGTGCTGGCAAAACAATTGGCTGTATCGCGGCGCGGATGTGATGCCCTGGTGCCCGCGCTGTGCGACCGCCATCAGTCAGCACGAGATCGTCACAGATGGTTATGCCGAGCTCACGCATCCCGGTCTCACGGTAAAATTTTCGCTGCGCGGACGTCAAAAAGAATATCTGCTTGCATGGACGACGACTCCGTGGACGTTGACCAGTAATGTGGCTGCAGCGGTTGGACCGGACTTGACGTATGTTCAGGTCAAGCAGGGCGAAGAAACGTACTATTTGTCCAAGGGGACGACGCATATCCTCCAGGGCAAGTACGAGGTGCTGCGCGAGCTTCGGGGTCGCGAGATGGAGGGGTGGACGTATGACGGAGCGTTTGATGAGCTGCCCGCGGAAAATCAGATAGGCGGCAACACCGACCTGCGCGAGCTCGTCAAGGACGTGACCTTGTCCGCTCGAGACGCGCACCGGGTCATTTTGTGGGACCAGGTGGGCGAAGCCGAGGGCACGGGCATTGTGCATATTGCGCCGGGCTGCGGCGCTGAGGACTATAAATTGGGACGCGAGCTGGGGTTGCCGCTGGTCGCACCGCTAAATGACGAGGGTGTCTTTATTGGCGGGTTTGATTGGCTTTCGGGAATGAGCGTGACCGATGTGACCGATCCCATTCTCGATAACCTCGACAAAAAACACCTGCTTTACCGTGTCGAGCCATACAAGCACCGCTATCCCATCTGCTGGCGGTGCAAAACACCGCTCGTCTTTCGCCTGGTGGACGAATGGTTCATCAGCATGGAGGAGCTGCGCGGCAAGATGATGGAAGTGACCGAGCAAATCAAGTGGATACCCGCGTTTGGTCTCGACCGCGAGCTGGACTGGCTCAAGAACATGCACGACTGGATGATTTCCAAAAAGCGCTATTACGGTCTGGCGCTGCCGATCTGGATGTGCGACGACTGTCACGCGTTCAAGGTGGTGGGTGACGAGCAAGAGCTCAAGGAACTAGCCGTCGAGGGGTGGGAAACTTTTCAAGGACACACGCCACACCGCCCCTATATTGATGCGGTCAAGTTGAAATGCGATTCGTGCGGCGGGCGCATGACGCGAGTGGACGAGGTGGGCAACCCATGGCTCGATGCGGGGATCGTGTCCTTTAGCACTCTGCAGTATCGCACAAACCGCGAATACTGGCGGAAATGGTATCCCGCCGACTGGATCAGCGAATCGTTCCCCGGACAGTTCCGCAACTGGTTCTATTCGCTGCTCGCGATGGCGACCGTGATTGATAATTCACCACCATTCCTGCAAAACTTTGGCTATGCCACACTGTATGCCGAAGACGGGACGCCGATGCACAAGAGTTCGGGCAACATGATCGAATTTAACGAAGCGGCTGACCAGATGGGCGTGGATGTGATGCGCTGGCTGTATGCCAATCATCGCCCCGAAGCTAACCTGTTGTTTGGTTATGGGCGCGCAGACGAAGTGCGGCGGCGCTTTTTGATTCCACTCTGGAATGTTTACAACTTTTTTGTGAGCTATGCACTGCTCGATAAATGGGAACCCTCGCAGGAAGGGTTCGACCCAAAATATCCCGAAGGCAGCACGCCACAATCCTTGAACGTGCTGGACCAGTGGATTCTGGCGCGCCTGAACCAGATCGTGGCGGAGGTTACAGATGCGCTCCAAGAGACGGATTCGCTGAGGGCAACCGATGCGGTCGAGGCATTTCTGGACGATCTCTCGAACTGGTATGTGCGGCGTTCGCGACGGCGCTTTTGGCGCGGGCAGCTGGATGCGGACAAGGACGCGGCGTATGCAACACTCTATCATGTGCTGGTGAAATTGGGCAGGTTGATCGCGCCCATCACTCCGTTTGTGACAGAGGTGATGCATCAGAATCTGGTGCGCGGCACACAGCCGCAGGCGTTCGAGTCGGTCCACATGACGTATTACCCCGTGACAGACTCGAACGCGGTGAACGAATTGTTGTTGCGGGAAATGAGACTGGCGCGCAATATCGCCTCGCTGGGGCTATCGGCGCGCGGCAATGCGAATCAAAAGGTGCGGCAGCCGCTGGCGCGGGCGTTGGCGTTTGTCGGGCTAAATCAGACCTCGTTGGGTGAGGAACTCGCGGAAATCGTCAAAGACGAGCTCAATGTCAAGGAACTGGTCTTGACGCAAGAGGAGGGCAGTATTGTCAAGTATAGAATTCTACCCGACAACAAACTGCTCGGACCGCGTTTTGGCAAGAAATTTCCCGCTTTGCGCGCGGCGCTCGGCGCCCGAAATGCGTCCGAAATCGCGCGACTGGTCGGCGCCGGCGAAACGGTGAGGATCGAGGTCGAGGGCGAAACAGCAGAGCTCGCCCCGGGCGAGGTGCTGGTTCAAACGACAGCGGCAGAGGGGTTGGCGGTGGCGACGGGCGAAGGTATTTCGGTCGCGATTGACACGACATTGACGCCCGAGCTGGCGCAAGAGGGACTGGCGCGCGAGTTTGTGCGCGCCGTTCAAACTATGCGCAAGGACGCGGGCTTCAACATCCAAGACCGCATCGTCATACGATACGAGACGACAAGCAGGATTGTGCGCGACATGCTCGGCGCGTTCGCCGATTATATCAAACGTGAAACGTTAACAAACGAATTGGGCGAGGGTGAGCTCGCGGGTGGATTTGCTGATGAAACTCGGGTCGAGGGCGAAAACGTCAAAATCTCGATAAAGCGAGTATGAGGAAACGCGGCGGAGCATGAGCAAACCCGTCACGCACATTTTTGATCAATGTCCAACGATTTTCACCACTTGCTGGAAAAGTATGCCGAGCTCGCGGTCAAGGTCTGGCTGAATGTCCAGACGGGTCAGCGACTGTTGCTCCATGCTCCCATCGAGACCGCGCCGCTCGCCCGTCTCGCCGCCAAATGTGCCTACCAGAGCGGCTCGCCGTTTGTCGAAGTCTTTTGGACTGACGGTGAGACTACTCGTATGCGCTACCAGTATGCGCCGCGCACCTCGTATGACGAGTATTCGGCGGCTTTTCTGGGAGGGCTGCGCGTTGCGCTGGACCGTGGGGACGCGCTCTTGTCAATTTCGGCAGAGGACCCGGATTTGCTCAAGGGACTGGATGAGGATTTTATTGCGGAAACTGCCAAGCGCACGGCGACACGGTTCAACGACCTCAATGCGCGGATTCAGCGCAACGAAATCACGTGGCTCGCATTGGGAATGCCGAGTCCCAAGTGGGCCGCGCGTGTTTTTCCCCAAGCTGCCCCCGGCGAACAAACGGATAAATTGTGGGAAGCGATTTTTCGGGTCTGCCGGATGTTCAAGCCCGACCCGGTGGCTGCCTGGCAAGCTCACATTGCAGACCTGAAAGTTCGCTGTGGCTATATGAACGAACGAGGTTATGAGGCGCTGCATTATACGGGTCCGGGGACGGATTTGACGGTGTATCTCCCGCGCGGGCATCAATGGATCGGCGCGGGCGAGACCAGCACAAGGGGTATCTTTTTTGTTCCCAACGTCCCGACCGAAGAGATATTCACCGCGCCTGACCGGAACCGCACACAGGGTGTCGTCACAACGACCAAACCGCTTGTCGTGCGCGGCGTGGTAATAGACCGGGTTACACTTGCCTTTGAGGAGGGCAGGGTTACGCGCATCGAGGCGAGCAACGGGCAGGATGTATTGGAAAGACTGGCTGCTACTGACGAGGGATCGGCGCGACTTGGTGAAGTGGCGCTCGTGCCCAACAGCAACCCAATCTCGCAGTTGGGCATTACGTTTTACAATACGCTATTTGACGAGAACAGCGCAAGTCATCTTGCGTTGGGCAGGGCATACCCAGCCAGTATTGCGGGCGGCGGCGACATGAACGCGGATGAATTGATCGCGCACGGCATAAACGACTCGGTCACACACCTGGATTTTATGATCGGCTCGGCAGAGATTCAGATTGACGGCATCCGCGCCGACGGCGAGCGCGAGGCGGTGATGCGCGACGGAGAGTGGGCATTCCGGGTCGTCGAGCAATAGTACCTTTGTTCGTGAAAGATGACACAAAAGACAAATGTTCCGCTTGCTAGAACATTTGTTTTCGTGTAAAATATCGTATATGCAGGGACGAGGAACCGTCCCGGGCAGTCCATCGTCTTGCAATCAGCGATTCATTCGAACGAATCTAGCAGCGCAGCAACACCGCGGTACCGGGTGAAACCTTCGTTCGCAATGGAGAGTATGATTGAAGGAGGTACGATGAGCAGTACAAAGGATGCGCGGCCGCGCCGGATTGATTCCCGGCTAGGCGTGCGCAAAAAGGTGCGGGCTGTGTCGCGCAAGACCAAAGCCACAATCAGCCAGGTAACACAAGCCGCGCCCAAGTTCGACCAGGTCCAAGCTACCGCAACGGCGATGGCTGAAAACCTCCAACAAGTGCTCCAGACGTTACTCGCCGAAATTCAGCGTCTCAAGCGTGAAATCGCGATGCATGCCGAGTTGGCGCAGCAGCGCGAGAGCGCCGGTAATGATGTCGGTGACGACGGAATGGAAATCGAACAAGTCAGCAAGAACCTTGCGTTAAAAAAACACCTCGAAAGAGTCCTCGCCCAAATCGAGGCGGCCGTGCGTCGCATCGAACAAGGCGTCTACGGCTTGTGTGAGCGCTGCGGGAACGCGATACTCCCCGAGCGGCTTGAAGTGCTGCCGTACGCCACTACTTGCATGAACTGCGCCAGAATCGCCGCGTGAGCAAACGGTTGCCACAGACCCGCACCGGGTCAATGCGACAACCTGGGGATCACCTCAAACCGAATAGTCCCGTGATGGCTGTCCATGATGCCAGCCGCTCCCGTTGATTTGAATCAACCGCCTGAACCAGGCGCCAAAAATCGAAAAATAAAACGGGCGACACAGGTCGCCCGTTTTTGCGTTTGCGCCGCAAACCGATATATTGGAGGAACAAGGAACGCTCGAACCTCTATGGAAACTCAACTTGTCTCGAAACCTCTTTTCAAGCCGGGCGCACTGATTGTAGGCGGCGTCGCGCTCACCGTGTTTGCGCTCGACCAGCTGACCAAGTATCTGTTTGTCCAGCAAATCGGGATGGGAAATGTCTTGAAGCCGATCCCCGCCCTGGATTGGTTTCGCTTTGCCGGGATTTACAATACAGGCACCGCGTGCGGCTATTTGCCACAGCTCGGTTTTGTCTTTACGCTTGCGCCTTTTTTCATTCTCGCCGTCGTGATCTGGTTTTATCGGTCACAAAAGACGCCCAGCTGGCTGTTGAGCATTGGGGTCGGCTTGATCATTGGCGGCGCGTTTGGCAATCTCGTCGATCGTCTGCGGCTGGGCTATGTGGTGGATTTTATTTCGATATTCCATCTGCCGGTCTTTAACATTGCAGACCTTGCCGTGACAACTGCCGTCATCATCATGCTCCTCTGGTCGCTGCGCGAAGATTCTGTGAAAACAGAGCAACCCGCGGCGGGCGGAGAGAGCACAAGCGCCGGCGCGCCCGGCAAGGGCGACTCGTCGCTCAAACTCGGGCTTGTCTTTGTTGGGATTCTCGGTCTCGTGGCTATCGCGGGCTATTTTGTGTGCGTAATTGTTCCGGCGAATTTGCTGCCATAATGGAAACGTTTGTCGTCACGCCGGACCGACAGGGCGAACGGCTCGACAAATTTATGATCGCCCAACGCCCGGACCTGTCGCGCGCTTTTGTGCAGAGTTTGATCGTGGAGGGCAGTATCAAGGTCAATCGTGCCGCGCGCAAAGCGAATTATGCGGTCAAACCGGGCGATACGATCACGCTCGAAATTCCCGCACCCGCGCCGAGCGCGATTCAGATTCAAGAGATTCCCCTCGATATCTTGTATGAGGACGACGCGCTCCTGGCGCTCAACAAACCGGCGGACATGGTGGTCCATCCCGCGGTGGGGCACCCGACCGGTACGCTGGTCAATGCCGTCCTGGGGCATGACCCCAACATTGTCACAAGCAACCAAGAGCGCGCAGGCATCGTTCACCGCCTCGATCGTGATACCAGTGGGGTCATCCTGGTTGCCAAGACGGACCTTGCCATGCGTGAATTACAGAGGCAATTCGCCGCACGCGAGATACACAAAACGTATTTGGCGCTGGTGACCGGCATTGTCAAGACGCCCCAGGGGAAAATTGATGCCCCGCTCGGACGCGATCCGCATGACCGCAAGAAGATGGCAATCGTCAGCGGTCCAAACGCCCGTGAGGCGGTCACTATCTTTAGCGTCCTTGCTCATTCCGACAGATACACTCTTGTACAAGTGGAACCCGAGACCGGGCGGACGCACCAGATTCGGGTGCATCTGGCGTTTCTCAAGCACCCGGTCGTCGGCGACGAGCTGTACAATAGGAAAAAGGACGATCTTGGAATCGGGCGTCAATTCCTGCATGCATGGCGAATCACCTTTCGCCATCCGATTACGGGTGAACCCATGACGTGTACCGCGCCCCTTGCCCCTGACTTGATAGAGGCATTGGAACGCGCACAAATTTCGCCGGATGCGTTCGAGCGTCGAGACGTATCCCGGTCAGTCTGAATTTGGCCGGTGATGTGCCGCAGTGACTCGTTATGAAAAAAGTCCTGATTGTTGACGACGACCCCATGGTGCGCCAACTGACGCGCATGGCGCTTGCCGAGCAGTATGTTTGTCTGGAGGCGGCAGATGCCGAGAACGCGTATGCGCTTCTCGACCACGAACATCCTGATTTGATCTTGTTGGATTGGGTTCTGCCGGGGTTGAGTGGTCCGAATTTTTTCAAACGACTTCAGCGTGACCGCGCGCTGGCAAAGATCCCGGTCATTATTGTGTCCGCCAGGGGCGAAGACCAACTCAAAAAGACTGTACGGGAGTTGGGCGCTGCGGCGCATCTGTCCAAGCCCTTTAACGTCAAAACGCTTCGTGAGCTGGTTGCCCGAGTGATCGAACAAGAAACGTGACACGCAAGTGTCACGTTTCTTGTGCCTCTCTCCTCGTGCCCTGTGGCGCCCGTTCGTGCGCTAGAATCCACTCGACTGCTGCGGCGAGATTCTCGAAAATCTCGGGCGCCGGAATCTCGCGCGTCAGCATCTCGGCAATCGCGCGGTCGCCCCTGCCTGTGCGGACAAGCAGAGGTTTGACCCCGGCCGCCCGCGCTGCCAGCACATCATCCACCCAATCACCAACAAGATAGCTTGCGCCGACATCGAGTTGATAGCGGTCGCGTCCGCGCAAAAGCATTTCGGGCGCCGGTTTGCGGCAGGTGCAGTTGTCCTGACTCGAATGCGGGCAATAGTAGACCTCATCCACGCGCCCGCCGACGTGTCGGATTTCTGCGGTCATGCGCGTGTGAATTTCATTGACCGTTTCGTGGCTCATCAGTCCCCGTCCGATACCGGATTGGTTGGTGATCACGATCACGCGATAGTCGGTTGCGCCGACGCGCGCCAAGGCGTCGAGCGAGCCGCGCTCAAACTCGAACTGTTCCCAAGACCGAACGTGATCGGGCAGGTTCACATTGATCACGCCATCACGATCCAGAAAGAGCGCGCGTTCCTTTACCGTTGTCATTGAAATGAAAACGCGAATCTTTGAAGGCGACTCTGGTCCGCAAAGATTCGCGCGAGCGTAACCGGGCTTACTGTTGGAATAGACTGTCGTCAGAGGCGTCTGCGGCCTGACCCGGCTCGTCGTCTGTCGCAGAATTATCAAGCCGGGAAGATGACGACGCGGAAGAGTCGGGCGCGTGGCTGCCGCGCTTGCGACCACCCTTGCGCGGACCCTGTGGCGGCACCGAGAAATAGTTGACGAGCGATTGCTTGTCTTTGAAACGGCGCGGGCTGGTAGAGAGCGCGAGGAGCGCGGTCTTGACAAAACGCCGGGATTCAAACGTTATCGGCAGGACGGGTTTATTCTCTGCCGTGAGTTCATTCAGGGCGGTTTCGGCGTGACCTTCGAGCGCGCGCAAGAGTGACTCGACGGCGTCGAGCATCTCTTGAGAGACGTTCCGCCGCGCGGTGGCTGTGCGGAGCAGCGCCCGGGCGCGCTTGAGATTGGTTTTGAAGGGGCGGGTGTCATCCTGATACAGCGCTGCGATCGTCAACTGTGTCTGTGCGCCCAGTTCCCAATCAGGGAATTGTCCCAGCCCTGTCTCGGCTTGCCGGGTCGCTTCTGCAACTGCGCCGGCAGCCAGCAGGGCGTTTCCGAGCTGGAGCTGCGCCGCCCAATTTCCCGGGTCCGTCGCGATTGCCTGATTCAACAGCTGGCGCGCCGAGTCAAACTCCAGAGTCTCTATTGCCGCCAAACCGCGCGTATATAGCCCGCGTGATGCCTCGGTATTGCTCCCGAATGCCTGGGCAATCGAAAGCGCCGCCTGCGAAAAGAGGTCCGCCTGGCTCGGATCGTTGGTTTCGAGTTTCAAGCGCGCAATATTGTTCAGGACATGCGCTTCCGCAAGCGGCTGTTGATTGAGCCGGAAAATCTCGATCGCTTCCTGAAAGTTTTCGAGGGCATCTTCCCAGCTGCGCTGTGCCTGAGAGAGCAGCCCGAGACGATTCATGCCCCAACCATACATGACGCGCAGATGCGAGGCATTTGCCAACTCCATTGCGTCATTGAAACTGGTATCCGCCGCGCTCCAATTGTGAGCAAGCATTGCCGCTTCCCCGTGCCGGAACAGCAGGTCAACCCGCGACGCGGGGCTGGCTTCGGGACTTGGAAGTTTGAGCGCGTTCCCAAGATATTCAAAGGCGTCTTGCCAGCGATTTTGTTTTTCCGCGAGGGCGGCGCGCGCGAGCCAGAGCGGGTAAGGCTTGACGGCGTCGGTCTGTGCGGCAAGGTCGAGCGCACTCGAATAAGCCGCGTCCGCCTGGCCAAATTCGCCCAACTCGACATGCGCCTGTCCGATTTTCTCCAGCCCGCGTACCTGATCAAGCGGCGAAGCGAATTTCTCGTCGAGCGCGAGCGCCGCCTGGAATTCAGCTATCGCCGTCTGCCAGTCGCTTTGGGCGATGGCGACTTGACCCAACTGTGTGTGGAGAGCCGCCTGCGCGGCATTGTCACCGTGCGCGGTCGCCAGGGTCAATGCTGCTCGGTGTGCGCGCTCTGCCTCATCCAGTTGTCCGCTTGCTAAATACAATGCTCCCTGCCGCATCAAGAGGTCTTGTTGTTCGTGGTCGCGTTCCAATTCGATCGAGCGGGTCAACGCCTCTTGATAATAGCCCAGCGCCTCTGTGTCCGCGCCGCGAGCTTGAGCAAGCATCCCCATTTGTTTCAAGAGGCGGCTGATACGCTCGCTCTCATTCGCCTGTCGCGCCAAGTCGAGCGCTTGCCCATAGGAAGCTTCTGCCGCCGCGGACTGGTCCAGCTGCGCATGCAAGTCGCCGATCCGCTCCAACAAGTCGGCGCGGGGCGTGTCATCACCCAGGTTGTTGAAAGATTCGAGCGCCTGAAGATCCAGGTCCAGCGCGCGGGGCAGCTGTTGCTGCGCTTGAGCGGCGATGCCGAGATTCGACAGCAAGAGTGCTTCGCTTTCGCGGTCACCGATTTCGCGCGCAAGTCCGAGCGCGCGGGTATAGGCAGAGTCGGCGTCGTTCCACGCGCCAATCTGTTGTGACGCGTCGCCGATGTTGTTCAAGACGGTGCCCTTGGCAATGCGCCACACCTCGTCTGCCTCTGTTTCCGCTTCGAGATGTTCGAAATTCGCAACTGCCTCACGGTAATATTCGAGCGCGTGCGACCAGCGTCCGTCCTCGGCGGCAAGCAGCCCGAGAGTGTTGAGAATCTCGCCGGCTTCTGCCAGACTGCCGGTTGTGCGCGCTTGCTCCAGGCGACGCAGGTGTTCCTGCTCCGCTTGTTCGTGCGCGCCACGCCGCGCTCGCAGCATGTCGAGTTCTGCCTGTACGCGCGCGTCATTCAATTCGAGAGACTGGTAGATGGCAACGGCTTGGCGATAATGGTCAAAGGCGCTTTCCCAATCCCCCTGCGCTTCCCGCACCATCCCCAGCGAACTGTACAATTCGGCTGTGCGCGCAGGATCGTTGAGCGGCGCGTTCACTGCCAACGCCTGGCGGTATGATGCTTCGGCTTGGTTCCATTCCTGATTGCCGCACCGTGCCGCGCCAATATTGGCGAGGACGCTGACCTGGGCTTGGGGAATGTCCATCTGTTCAAAGCCCTTGAGCGCAGCGCGGAAATGGGTCAGGGCGTCATCATCGCGCGCCTGCTTTTCCAATGCTATGCCGATCTGGTTCTGCATTTGCGCTTGCAGCACCCGTTCGTCCGCTTCTTGATACAGCGCGAGCGCATCGCGATACGCTTGTTCGGCGGCGGCGAAACGACTCTCGGTGAGTTCATAGTCACCCTGCGCGGCGGCTTGATCAGCCGCTTGTAGTTTGGCATTGCGCACGGCGCGTTCGAGGGCGCGATACACCTCCGGCTTGGCGCTGCGCGCGCCGACGTTGTTGAACAAGTGCAGCGCGTTTTGATATTGGTCGAGCGCCTTGTCCCACTCGGCGCGGTCACCCTCGACATGTCCGAGACGCAGCCACATTGCCCCTTCCTCCGGGTGTTTGCCGGTCAGGTTGTAAAGGACGCGCGCTTGCTCAAACGCATCAGCTGCCTGATCATATTGGGTCGCTTGCCGATACATGTCACCCAACTGCGCCCAGGTTGCGGCTTGGGCTTGGGGTTGATTGAGCTCGTCATACACATCGAGCGCGTGCGTATATTCTGCTGCCGCCTCATCCCAGTGTTCCTGTGCGCCTGCAAGTGAGCCGAGCGCTCGGTACAAATGCGCCACGGCCTCGAGATCGCCCAGTTCTTGGCTGAGAGCGAGCGCGCGACGTAAAGTCTCGTTCGCGCCTGTCCAATCACCCTCGCGTTGTTGTTGCGCGCCAACCTCAGCCCGGATGCGAACCTGCTGTCGGAGGACCGGGCGGCGCATCTCGGCGGTTTCGGGGGCATCGAGTCGCGCCAACGCCTGCTCATTTGCGTGTATCGCGTTTGCCAGCTCGTGCCTGGACGCGGCAATGTCTGCTAATTGCTGCCAAGCCAAACCGGCGCGCGTGTGCTGACCCAGTTCGTCACGATATGCGGCGGCGCGTGTGTAATCGCTCTGTGCCCGTTCCAGATCGTCAATGCCAAGCGCCTGCGCGCCGTGTGCCTCGAGCGCGTCGGCGTAGAGATTCAACAGCTCGGGACGTTCCGGCGCCGAGATGTCAAATGCCGCGTCCGCCTGCTCAAATTCGCCAAGCGCGTCCTCGAACCTGGCTTGTGCCAGGAGCGCGCGCCCCAGAGCCAGATGGTTTTCTCCGCGAGACGATTCGTCACCCGCGGCCTGTTGAAGCAGGTTCGAGCGGCGGTAGAGATTCTCTGCATCCGCAAATTCGTTCGCCTCGAACTGCCGGTCAGCCCATCGGCGGAGCAAAACTGCTTGCTGCTGCGAAACAATGCGCCAGCGGTCCGTGTCCTCGATGACCGCAAAGGTTTTGCCCGCGCGGGCATAATAATCAATCGCTTCCGGAAGGGCTCCCTGCGCTTGTGCGGACCCGGCAAGCGCTTCGAGCGTCGAGCCGACGAGCTGCGGGTTGTTGGCTCGATTGGCATAATCGAGCGCCTCGACGAGCTCGCTATCCGCCTGTGCCTGGTTTTCGGACTCGAGTGCGCTCAAGCCGCGCTGGAGCAGTCGTTCTGCGAGCGCTTCCGAGATCTCGGTCTGTTGGATCGCGCTGCCGTCCATGCGGTCAAATTCATACGCGCGGCGGAATGCGGCAAGCGCCTCGTCGTGACGCGCCTGTGAGCGATAGGTTGTGCCGAGTCGGAACCAGAGATTAGCCACCTGGTCAAAATTGTCGGACGCTTCCGCCATCTTGCGCGCCCGTGTGAATGCCATTTCGGCGTGATCCAGGTCACCGGCATCGTAGGCGCGTTTGCCTTGTTGCTGGAGGGCAAACGCAAGCTGCGCGATGGTGCGGTCGCGGAGCGCCGTATCGTCGTCCGCCAGCGCCACGCTCGCGCGATCATAGTCAGCGATCGCCTCGGCAAATTTCTCTTGCGCCGCCATCGCGTTTCCCCGGCGATAATACAGAACGCCGTCGCGGTCGGTGCGTCCGGCCGCGCTGTCGAGCTCGAGCGCGCGCGAAAAGGCGATTTGAGATTCGGACCAGCGCCCTTCTCCATATTGAATTTCACCGAGCCGCGCATATGCCGTGGCTTGCTGTGCGTTGAGCTTGAGCAACTGCGCCTCGCCCGCGGGCGCGGCAAAGCCCGCGCGAGCGGTCTCGTAATGAGTCAATGCCTCTTGCCAACGTTCCTGGTCTGCCGCGATTTCTCCGAGCGCAAATTCGATATCGGCAATTTGAGATGTATCGGACAGACTATTGGCGATTGCCAAAGCGGTCTGATAATCCTGACGGGCAGCGTCTGTCTTGCCGACGCGCGCCTTGCTCTCGGCAAGCGAGACAAGAATGCTCAATTTCGCTTCCGGAAGGTCGGCATCTTGAATCAGGTCGTATGATTCCTGATGCGCTTGCAATGCGTCTTGCCATTGATCTTGAGCGCCGCGGACAAGCCCAAGACTGTGCAAGACTTGGGCGACTTGAGAATCCTGGCGCAGTGTCCGGGCATCCGCGAGCGCGTGCGAATACGCATCTTGGGCGGCGGGCATGTTCCCGGAATCCATTTCCGAATCGCCCAAATCCTGCCAGACGCGCGCCCGCTGTTCCAGAATGGAGCCGCGTTGATTTGTCAGGTCGTCTGTATCGAGGGTGTCGAGGGCGCGGTCAAAATAGCTGACTGCGTCGTGATGCGCGTTTTGAAGCGCTGCCACAATGCCGAGTCGGGTCAAGAGATGCGCCTTTTGAGGCGCCGGGGTAGTCTCTGGCGCAGCCAGCAGGGCGCGGTCATAGTTGGTGTGCGCGAGCGCCCAATCTTGCCGATGAGAATAATCATCGCCGAGGGCGGTGTAGGTTGCGAGCAGGTGTGTGCGCGCGGTCGCGCGCAGTGTTTCATCCTGCGCTTGCGAGAAACTCGCGTCTGCGGCGGTGTACCACTCTGCGGCGTCAGCCAGACGGTGCTCGGTAGCGGCAATTTGACCCAACGATATTTCGAACGCGCCGCTGCCGGCGGGGTCATCAAGCAGTTGTGCCAGCTCAAGCCCTTTGCGGTATGCTGCCCCCGCCTTGACGAGATTTGCCTCTTGGACTGCTTGATCGCCGCGTATGCGGGCGTCGTCGCGTTGTGACATTCGCAGACGACGGGTGACGCGCGCCTGCTCTTGCGCCAATTCCGCGACGCGTCCGGATTGCTCCAGTCCATCGTAGAGCGAACCCGCGGCGGCATAATGATCGAGCGAGTTTTGCCATTGCTCCTGTTCAAACGCCAACTCGGCGAGCGCGACAAGAGTGGCGGCGCGGACAGGAACATCGCGCAATGGATCGGCCTGGGTCAGGGCATTTTGGTATTCCTGCACCGCGTTATCAAAGCGACCCGCTGTGCGTGCGGTCTGTGCATTTGTGAGCGCATTTTCGAGTTGCTCCTGATGCCGCAAGACCGTTTCCACCTGGTTCAGCGCGTGCTGCGCCGCGGCGGTCCCGTGCGGCGCTTCGGCTTGCTCATAGGTCTGCGCTGCCGTCAAAAAATAATTGCGTGCCGTGGCGAGATCATTTGCGTCGCGCGCATTCTCGCCCAGGGCGAATAGCGCATCTGCTTGTGCGGCAAGGTCGCCAAACTCTTGCGCGACATCAAGTTGGTGTTGTGCCGCAAGCTTGACCCCGTGCAGGTCTTGATTGCTGCGCCGGGCTGCGGTCAGCGCGGCGGCAAGCGCAATCAACTCGGTGTGACGGGCTCGGATGGCTTGTGCGTCGTCAAATTCCTGCGCCACCGCCAGCGCCTCGCGATAAAGAGCCTCGTTCGCCTTCCAGTCATCGCTCGCTCCGAGTTGTTTGGCGCGCTCGGCGGCAAGAGTCACGAGGTCGGTCTGGCGCGCCTGAACCGCTGCGGCGTCGTCAAATTCGCGCGCAACACCGAGCGCCTCGCGAGACGCGCGCTCCGCTTGCAGCCAATCCTCCTGTTCCCTGAACGAGTGTGCCTGAGCGACTGAAGCGCCGACGACCGCGGCAGCGAACCGGGCTGCCTGTGGAGAATCGTCCAGCTCGCGCGCCAGACCAAAAGCGGTGCGGTACTCGAGTTGCGCTTGATCAAAGCGGCCCTCTTGTGACGCGCGCTCGGCGTTTACGACGGCGTCAGCCATCTGCGTCTGTCGCGCCAGCACGTCCTTGACATAGCCCAGTCCGGTATCCAGAGAGGCGAGGGCAGTTGTATTCTCTGCTTGGACAAAGAGGGGGCGCGCCTGCTCGTAATACTCTTTGCTTGTCGTCCACTGCTTGCGAGTCTGGGCAATGTTGCCCAAGCCCATGAGCGCGACTGCCCGAGTATTGACGTCGCCAAATTCCCGCGCGTATTCCAGGGTGCGGTTGTATGCATCGTTGGCGGCATCCCACTCGGCTTGAGCATAGAGGTTGTTTCCGTTTTGCGCGCTGGCGCGGGCGAGCGCCATGAGGTCATCCTGTCTTTGGGCGACATCGTCGGCAAAATCAAACGCTTGCGCCAGTTGCAAACTTTCAAGATAGGCATCGCGCGAGGCGTCCCACCGTTCGTCCGACCCAAGCGCAAATGCCTTTTCAGCATAGAGCGCGACGAGGTCGCGTCGGATCGTGTCGCGCAGCTCGGACTCGTCGAGCTCTATGGCGAACGCCATGGCATTCCGATATGCTGCAGCTGCATCATCCCACGAGCTCTCGGCGCGCCCCTTGTTCGCAAGGTCCAATTGTGCCGCGAGACGCTCGCGTTTGAGCGCCTGAGAGGCAAAGGCAGTATCTCGATTGACAAGGGCGGCGGTTTCGGCGTCAGCCGGGTCAATTCTGGTTTCTGCGCGCGCATAAGCGTCGAGCGCGGGCTCCCATCGTCCCTGTGCTGCTTCCAAAAGTCCCAAACGATACAAGACCTGTCCCTGGCGTGTTCCATCGCCCGATTCGTCGGCAATGTCAAGAGCAGTCGCATAGGCGTCAGCGGCTGCGGCGAATTGTCCGTCCGCGCGCAGAGTGTCACCAAGTTGTTGATATGTATAGGCGCGATAAGGTTGGATTTCGTTTCGCTGTGGGTTGCCCGGCGCGAGGTGCTCAAGCGCCCGGTCATAGTAGCCGAGCGCGGTTTCAAAATTGTCGCGGTCGGCAGAGAGGGTTCCAAGCAAGAATGCGAGTTCGCCTGCTCGCGCGGCATCATTGAGAGTCTGTGCATTTGTGTATGCACGGACATATCCGGACTCGGCTGCCTCTAGGTCTCGGTCAATTCGTCGAGAGGTGGCTTGTTCCTGGTAGGCGGTGAGTTGGTCTGCGAGGACGGCTGATTCAATTTCAGGGCGGTTGGCTGCGTGCTCGAGAGCGGCTTGATATGAGAGCAGAGCCGCCTCCCAGTCAAACTGGCGCGCTGCCAGTTGTCCGAGGCGGTGATACAAGACTGCCTGTGTCGCCTGATCGTCCAGCTCCTGGGCAATGCCCAACGCTTGACGATAATGCCGCCGTGCACCCGGAATATCTTGGGCATCGGCTGCCTGACTGCCGGCAGACTGGAATGAAACAAGCTGTTCCGCGCGCGTCTGGCGCAGCTTGTCGCTTTGCTGCAATTCGCTGTAGCGCTCGATCGCTTGACCGTATAATATTTGCGCCGTCGCAAAATCGTTGGTCTGATGCGCGGTGTGAGCTTGATCGGTCAAGACCTCCGCCTGGCGTTCCACAACGGCACGCCGATCGGTTTCCGCCCCGACGAGGGCATACAAGCCCTGGGCGCGTCGGTATTGGTCCAGCGCCTTGTCCAGCGCGCGCTCGTCGCGGAATTTCTCGGCAAGATTCTGACAGGTCACTGCCTCGAGTCGGACAATCTCGTTGCGGTGTGCGGCTTGCGCGGGCAAATCCAAAAGAGCAACCGCCTGCGAGTAGAATTCGAATGCTTGCTGCCATGCGCCGTCGGTCCCCGCCTGGTTGCCTAATTCTTGCAGGGTCTGCGCCTGTAATTCGACAAGCGCAATGCGCTGTGCTGCGTTTTCCGGCGCATCGTACATGCCCGCCGCGATGCGATAGTGAGCGAGCGCCTGGCGCAACGCGCCGGTCTCGGTCGCAATGAAACCCAACTTGGCGTTGAGTTCGGCTTGTGCCGCGCGCTCCTCCAGTTCCTCTGCGAGTTCCAGCGCGCCAGCGTATTCGGTTTGCGCCAGAGCGTAAGCGTGCGATGCGCGGAAAGCGTCTCCGCGCTGTTCAATGGTTTCCTGCTCTTGTCGTTTGAGCGCGCGGGATGCGAGTTCAATTTCCGCGTCCAGAGCGGCGGCGCGTTCGGTATCAGCCAGCTCGACTGCCAACGAGCGCGCTGCCCCAAGCTGCGCGATGGCATCGGTCCAGCGACCCTGCCGCATCGCCACATCTCCAAGCGCCGCGCACAATGCGGTTTGCGGCTCGGTGTCATTCAGCGTGCGACGCAGCGCGAGAGCTTGCGAGTAAGCGGCTTCTGCGCTCGCCCAGTTCTGACTGTCGCGTTCCGAGTCGCCCAACGACTGGTAAGCTTGCGCCTGCGCCCGTTCTACTGTTGCGCGTTCGGGATTGTTCTCTTGCAAACGATTCAGCGCTTCTGAATACAGGTCAATCGCCTGATTCCAATGTCTCTGTCCCGCAGCCACCAGCCCACGACGGTAGACAAGGTCGCCCTGTTCGTCAGCATCCTGGACCTCGCGCGCCAGGTCGAGCGCAACAAACAAGTCTGCGTCCGCGCTGCCCCACTGCCTGTTTTGCAGGGCGCGATTACTGCGTTCGCGCCGAGCGTGGAGTTGGGCGCGCCTGACAAGTTGTTTTTGCGTCTGGTCTTCCGGGGCAGTCAAGCCCGTCAGTGCCTCGTCAAAGTGGACCAGCGCCTTGTCCCAATCGCCCTGTTCGAGCGCGAGGGACCCCAGTTCTCGGGCTGCGACGGCGGCAGACCGCTGATCGCCCAATTCGCGCGCCAGCTCGGCTGCCGACAAATAGAGCGCAGCGCTGCGTCCGGCTTGCGCCTGCTGCAAGGTTTCTTTCAAATGTGCCTGTTTTTGACCGCGCTGGGCGCGCCCAATGCCGAAAATGACTTTGGGTTTGTTGGGCGCGGCGGGCATCAGATTGTAAATGCCCAGGGCGCGGCGTAAATTGACGAGCGCTTCGTCCCAATTCTCGTGTTCGATTGCCAAAAGCCCGAGGGTGTATAACAAGTCTGCTTCGCGCTCTTTGTCGCCGAGCGATTGTGCCAGCGCCAGAGCTGAACGATACGCGAGCTCCGACTGGGAGAGATTATGCGCGGCGCGTTCGCGCTCGCCGATTTTCTCGAAAGCGGTGAGCTGGTGGCGCTGCGCAAACGCGCGTGTGGTTTCTTGGTCGCGTCCTTGCAGCCGCGCCAGCGCGCGGTCGTATAAATCAACGGCATCGTCCCACTCACCCTGGTCCGCCGCGACAAGCCCGAGCGAATCATAGGCGTCCGCTTCCAGCGTCTCATCTTGCAACTCTTCTGCCAGTTCCAATTGTTGACGGTAATACGCCCGAGCAGATTGGAAATCACCGGAGCCGCGATACATTTCGGCAAAGCGACTTGAGGCATCACTCTGTGCGCGCAGGGACTCAATCCGCGTTTCATTGTCTTCTTGCGCGGTCAGCCGGGTGCGCGCTTGCTGGAAATAGGCGAGCGCTTCAGGCAGGCGCGATTGTGCTGCGGTCACGACGCCCAGACGATAGAGCAGGGGACCTGTCTCGCCGCCGCGGTTCTGTTGTTCGAGATTGCCGCGTGCCTGCACAAAAGCAATCTCCGCCTGTGCCCATTCGCCTGACGCGCGTTGTTCGTCGCCGATGTTTTGCAGCGCCACCGCCTGGCTCTGGAGCGATTTGGCGCGCAACGGCGCGTTGGCAAGACCCTCGAGACGCGGCAGCGCCTCGAGGAAATAGGCGTTCGCTTCGGCGGGCTCAGCCTGGAGCAACGCAATTTCGCCCAAATGATGCAAAACGACACCCTGGTCGGATGCGCGATCCAGTTCTTGATAAAGGGACAAGGCGTCGCGATATGCGCTGCTCGCTGCCGCAAAATCGCCGCGGGCGCTTTGCTCTGCCCCAAGTTCCTGATAGGCGAGCGCCTGGCTCGCCATGAGCGCGCGGCGATTTTCAACGTCGTCGGGAGAATCGAGAAGAGCGAGCGCTTGTTCGTTGGCGTCAATGCTGCGCGTCCAGTCGGCGCGGTCTGCTGCCAATGTGCCGAGCGCGGTAAAGAGCGCCACGCGCTGCAGACGGTCTCCGGCACCCTGTGCGTTGACGCGCAGAGCTGATTGATATGCTTGCTCAGCGGCTGCCAAATCGCCGGACGAACGCGCTTTTTGAGCGAGCTGCGTGTGTGCGTTTGCTTGTGCGTCAAGAATTGCGAGACGCGCATCGGAGCGTTGGTCCGGGCTTTGGGCAAGCGCATTGTCGTATGCGCTCAGCGAGTCGTTCCACGCGCCGCGTTCCGCCGCCAGCGCGCCCAGCTTGGACCAGAGCACGGTTTGCGCTGCGGTGTCGCCGAGCTCTTGAGCGATACCGAGCGCATTCTTGAATTCGGGAATGGCTCTGTCAAAATCGCCGCGCGCCCGCAGAGATTCGCCAAACGCGTCGTAGGCGTCAATCTGCTCCAAAAGCAGCGCGCTGTATTCTGTATCTCCGGGCTGTAGATATGTGCGAGCTTGATGATATCTGTCCAGCGCACTGCGCCATTGTCCTTGAGCCGCATCGAGCGCACCCAGTGAGCGCAGCGCCCGCGCGGCTGCGGGATCATCTTCGATCCGCCGGGCGAGTCGCAGAGCCGTGTCATATGCTTCGGCAGATGACGCGCTGTTGATGCTTTGCTGGAGTGCGCCCACCTGGAGCCACAACGCGAGTTCCTGTTCGGGGCGGTCCAGTTCGCGATACAGCGTGATCGTCTGCTTGTAATCGGCGAGCGCGTCCTCGATCTGCCCATTTGCAGCCGAGTTGCTGCCGTAATCGCTGAGGGTCGAGGCGAGGTCGCCCGCATAGTTATAGATCCACGCATCCAGGCGCGCCCGCGCGTCATTGATCAATTCGGACGAGTCCACATATACGCGCACCAGGTCATCGCCCGCGTAGGCGCCCGCGCGTTCAAAGAATTGCTGGACGCGTGAGTATTCAGAAACGTCCATATGCAAGAGATCGAGCGGCGGTCGAATGGAACGGTAAATGACCGTGCGGAGCCAGCCCTCTGTCCGTCCACTGCCTTGTTCGAGCGCGCGAGCAAAGTCGCTGCGCGTGCCGGCAAAGTATCCCTCGCCATTGTCCGCGCCGACAAATGATTCCGCGCCGAATTGAAGCCAAACTACGCCGACAAAGATGTCTGCCAATTCAACAAGCGATTGACCCTCAGCCGCTTGTTGCGCCGTCGGAGAGACAAGCGTCAATTCAAGCCCAAAGCGGGCGCGCGCGCGCGTGTCGAGCTCGCGAATCAGTTCGGTGAGAAGGCGGCGCTCGGTTTGAACATCAGCGGGTGTGGCGAGAAGCACCCGCAGTCGAATCGGCATCTCGCGTGAACCGTCGGCAGGAGCAGAAGCAGGGGCGTCTGCGGGTTGTTCAAACGAGCTTGGGGGCGTCGAGACAACAGGGATGTCGAGCTCTCCGTGTCCGCCCGCCGCTTGTGGGGCCGGGGGTTCAACGGACGCGACAGGTTCATTTGTCGCCAGTTCCGGCGCAGGTTGCAAAGGAGGACCGGTGGGAGGAGTCGGGTTGACTGCTGTTGGCTCGGATTGTGGGTTGATTTCAGCTAAAGGTTCCAGGGTAGAATCCTCTTGAGGAGTTTCAGACGTGAGCGGCGTTTCCGGCAGAACCGTCGCGGTGTCGAGCATGTCAGTTGCCGCGTCCGCAGCCGATGCAGTCGAACTGACCGGTCCGGCGTGCGGCATGCCCGGACCAAGCGATGCGAGTTTTACGCCAAACTGACGTTCCAGGTAATTTGAAATACTTGCGAGGAGAATCAGGTCGTGCTCTGTCGCGGTGTCAAGCGCGGCGCTGTAGGCAGGTTCGCTGCGCGTGAGCACAGATTTGAAACGAGTATGCGCGTGATCGAACAAGTTCAAAAGAATCTGACGATACTCGTCTGTGAACAGGTTGTGGTGGTTGATCGTGACAAGCCGCCGGCTCTGCATGGCGCGCGCAAGTTCGGTCAAAAAAGCGCGACTGCTTTGATCAAGGGTTGCGAGAGTGGCGCCGGCTTCGCCCAGTTCTGCCGAAAGCACCTGCGCCAATTCGGTGCGCGACGGACGTTTTGTGTTGGGTCCCGAATAAGCGGACAGATGTGGCAGCTCCTCGCTGAGCGCATCCTCGAGAGAAGCGAGATAGAGCTTGTCCCAGGTATTTGCTGTCGTGTATTCCCATGCGCGTTGGATCGCTGCTCTGGCAACAAGTCCCGGCGCATCCGAAAAGAGATACTGATCGAGGAGGTCAATCAACGTAGGCATAGTGGGATGCCCCTTGAAAAATTGATGTGCATCGGACAGAGCCGGTCGGTATGGACAGGGAGGTCGCGGCGGCGCAAAACAATGACTCGACGGTTCTATGCCGACAAGCGCGAATCTTACCATTAGTCCAAGATAAACCCAAATGACCTGGGCAAAGCGAGCGCGCCGCGCCTGCGAAATGAAAAACAGGCGAGATGCAATTCGCATTCGCCTGTTGTGTTTGGTTTGTCGGTCTGCAGAGGTGTTACTTGACCCACACCGGGCCCTCTTCAGTAAAATTATTGTTGCTTATGTTTCTCAGATTGGAGCCGTCGCGATTCATGACCCAGATTTGCCGTGTGCCCGAGCGGCTTGACCAGAAAGCGATTTGCTGGCTGTCAGGCGACCACGTTGGATGCTTGTTCCAAGGTTGGCCCAGCTCGCTGGAATCGGTAATGCGGGCGCTGGTCTCGGTCCCAAAATCATAAACCCAGATTTCGTCGGTGTTGCCGCGTTCGGTTGAAACATAGACAACATAATTACCATCCGGAGACCACGCGGCATCATACTGGATGCCTTTGGGGAAATTGGTGAGATACACGATTTCGCCGGTCTCGATGTTTTCGAAAGCGATTTGTTGAACGCCATTCGAATCTTTCGGATAGATCAACCGGCGCTTGCGGTCAGGGGAATATTGTTCGCGAGCCAGCGCTAATTTATAGAACAGGTCTCCCGAGAGTTTGCCGAGCGCGACGCCGTCCGGCTCGAGCATGATAATGTCGGGCGCTTTTTCACCACCGTAACGGTTTGAAAGCGCGAGAATGCGTCCCTGACAGTTGCAGAGTTCATAGTCAATCGGAATCGTCAACAGATCAGTGTCAGGCGGGATGGGCGTGGCGGTTGCGAGCCGCTCCGGAGCGATGACTACGGGGGTGTTGGTCGGAAAGATTACGACAAAGGGCTGGGTCGGCGTATACGTGCCGGTTGTGCGCGCAATCGCAGTTGCCAATTGCGCGCGGGCAATTGCGGTCTCTTGGTTTTGCGCGATGGCGGTCTCTGCGGGAACAATAATGACTTCGCCACCCGGAGTTGCGGTAGCTACGCCCGGGGGAAACCGCGTGGGGGTGCCGAACCGTTTCGCCTGGTCCGTGCCGAGCACGACGTATGCCGCCGCCGTCAAAACGTTTTTGGGTTCCGGCGTATTGGTGACAATGACATAGGTGCCCGGCTCGACGACCAGATGCAGGGTCGGGGCGCTCAACGCCGAGCCGCTGGCTCCCGATTCCCAAGTAAACAGGTCGTCCTCGCCGCCGCTTGGACCACGCAGGCGGAAAACCGCAGTGCCGTTTTTGAACTGTTGCTCGAGCATTTGGCGTTCGCTCTCGCTCAGAATAAAGTGGTTGATGCGACCGACGGCAACATCTGTGGGGTTGATAGAATCTCCGATTTTACCAAGCGATTTGGCTGCCGCCAGGTCTTTTGGAGTCGAGGCAAACCAATCTGTGTCGAGCGTGTTCTCCAGCAATTCCATCTGCCATTCGCCGTCTGCACCCAGACGACTGGCATCGCGCCCCGTCAGTTCGAGTGCAGCATACAATATCTTGGTGTCCTGCGGCAGATTTCGCAAGTTGAACTGCAGGACACTCGACAAATTTCTGCCTTGAAATGTCCCGGCGTGTAAATTATCATCGCCATAGTGCGGCGTTTCTTCATCCTGGGCAAACCATCCGGTCAAAGCTGCATCTGCCAAGAGTGATAGCTGAGAAGCGTTCTCCGGCGGAGTTGGGATGATCAAGGGCGCGTTGGTGGGAATGACAAGCGCATTCGTCGCGGCGCCGGTTGGCAGCTGGGTCGTGGTGGGTTGCGGTAATGTTGAGGTGGTGGGTTGGACGATGGCAATTTCGGTAGGTGTGGAGGCAGCCAGGGTCGGCACTGAACCGGGCAGCAGAGCGCCGGGCAACAGGTCCGGAAAGAGCAAGGGCGCAATGACAATCGCCGCAATGATCAGCAAGAGCGCCGCGCCCGCCCACAGCAGCCATTCCAGGGAACGGCGTTTGTGCGGTGTCTCGACGACCGGGAGCGGCGTAAAGTTGGAGGGCGACGGAGTGTAAGGCATGTCGCCCGCTTTGACACCGCTGCTCGTCGGCGGCGCAACGGCGGTCTTGGGAGTCTTGAGGGCGGGTTTGGATGCGGAAGCGTCTTGGGCTTGTGCCGATTGTGGCGGGATGACGATGGGAGCCGGTTCGATTTTTGCTGCGCCATCTGCTGCGACCGGAGCGTGCGGTATGGGCGAGTCCGCGGATGATGTAATTGTCGGAGTGCCGGACACTATCGGCTCGGTGGGGAGCTCCGGCGCGGTATCATGCGGAGGTGGCGTTAAAGGCGCTCGCGTTCCGGTTCCGGATACAGGAACAGGCGATTCGGCGGGCGCAGGCGATTCGACGGGTGCGAGCGATTCGGCAGGCGCGGACGACTTTTCTGTGACGGGTTCTGCAACCGGGGGAGAAGGAGTCTGGATAGTACGCTTTGCGCTTGCGGGAATTACGACGCGTTTGGATGTGATCGTGCGGGCAACATTGCGCGGCGCTGTGGGCTGGGTTTCGCCATTGCCAGCGTCGTGTGCCTGTCCGGGAGCGTTGCTTGATTGCTCGGGGCGGGGTTCAGTCATTGGACTCGATTCATCCATTCCGTTTGAAATTCCTTTATCTTGAGTTAGCGCCAAGCTATAATCTGCGAGTGAGACAAAAGATTGCCGATGCGAATCTAGTCCCGCATCGGCTGCCGAGTCAATCCTGTAACAACACTGTGGTCTATTGGCTTAACTGGAACTGGGCTTTGTCGCCGTCGAACGTCCCGCGGACGGTTCGCTGCCGGTCGAGTAATACTTGCTGTTGTAAGCATAGTAACCGCCCTTGGTTGGCATGCGGTTGATTACGACTCCCAACAAGCGCGCTCCGGCTTTGTCCAGCGCTTCTTGTGCGCGCTGGGCAGACTCGCGTTTGGTTTTGCCACTGTCAACGACCAACAGGACGCCATCTGCCATGCGCGAGAGAATTGCCGAGTCGGTGACGGCAAGGACAGGAGGACTGTCAATGACGATCACGTCTGCCTCGTTGCGCAACAAACCAATCACATTGCTCATGCTCCGCGAGCCAAGCAGTTCTGCGGGATTTGGGGGCAAGGGACCTGCAGTCAGGATTCGCAAGTTCTCGACACGACTGGGTCGTATGAAACTGTTCAGGTTTGCATGAGCCAACAACGAATTGGTCAGCCCAACATCATTCGAAAGGTTAAAGATCTTGTGCTGTGTCGGTTTTCGCAGGTCACAGTCCAGCAGCACGGTCCGGTAACCGGCTTGCGCCATGGTGACAGCCAGGTTCGCCGCTGTGATGCTTTTGCCCTCGCTGGGGCTGGCGCTGGTAACCAAAATTGTCTCGATGGGCTTGTCAACCGACGAAAAGCTAATATTGCTCCTAAGTATGCGATACGCTTCTGCGTTTGCCGACCGCGGTTCGGCGGCGGTGATGAGCCGGTCGTTCCTGCCGCGCATCACTCCGATTTCTCCGAGCGTCGAAGCGCCCAGGACCCGTGTAATATCCTCTTTGCTTTTGATCGTATCATCGAGATATTCGATCAGAAAAACCACTGCGATTGCCAGAAGCATGCCAATCGCGACGGCAAGGGTAACATTGAGGACCAGGTTTGGCGAAAAGGGCGCGGAGGGCGGCTCTGCGGGTTCCAGAATGGAAAGGGTGTTTTGTGATGATGGGACGAGAAAATTTATAAACTGGGTGTAGTTTTGCTGATACTGCGCGATCTGGCTGCGCAAGCGGTCAATGTCGGCGCGCTTGTCCGTCGCTTCGCGGACGCTGGTGGTCGCCTGGATTGATTCTTCGAGCTCGGCGATCTCTGCCTCGGAAGTGTTGATCTTGGTTTCAAGTTCCGCAATCTGTCCGCGCACAAATTCACGCTGTTTGGCGAGGTCGGGGTTGGAAGAGGACGGCCCGAGCAGGGTCAATTGATTGGCGACGGCGTTGGCGATGGCTGCCGCGCGGCGGGGGTCAGTATCGGTGGCGCGAACTTCGATGAATTGTGTGCGTTGAATGGTGTTGGCATTGACCTGCCCGCGCAACTCGCCAACGGACAAGTTGGTGCCCAGCTCTTGCCGTACGGCGCTCAAGACGGCAGTAGTTTTGACCAGTTGGGTATACGTTTCAGCAAGCACAGAACCGGTTGTAATGTCACCAGCAGTTGGATTGACCTTTTGATAGCTCTCTCCAACCATTACCTTGGCGGTTGCTTGATACAACCTGGGCAGCTGGCTGGTGGCATAGTAACTGGCAGCGCCTGCCACAATTCCAACAAGCAGAATGAGCCACAACCATTTACGCAGTACGGCAAGATACTGTCTTAATTCCATCCCAACTCCTTGCTCGAAATGCGCCCACAAATCTTGATTTGCGGACAACGCGCCAAATTATACGTCAAAACTGGTGCAGCGCAAAAGCACCTAGTAGTGCAACAACATGAGATTGCGTAGTGGAGTATCCGGTTTTATAACTCGCGCGTCATCGCATGACTAGGCAATTTCATCATGTTGTTGCGCTAATAAGCGCCTCGACGACCGACTACAGCGGGCAGAGTTCGCCAGAGTATCAAGAGATCGAGCCAGAGTGTATAGTTGCGAATATAGTACATGTCGAGCCGCACTCGATCTTCATAGGACACGTCACTGCGCCCGCTGATTTGCCACAGCCCCGTGATCCCGGGCTTGACCGTGAGCAAATTCCAACGCCATTTTCCGTATTTGTCCATTTCCTCCGGGGTGATCATTCGCGGACCCACCAGACTCATTTGCCCGAGCAGCACGTTAAGCAGCTGGGGCAGTTCGTCCAGAGAGGTCCGGCGCAGCATGGCGCCCACGCGCGTTACGCGCGGGTCGTTTTTCAGTTTGTGACTGGCTGCGAGTTCGGCTTGCAGTGCGGGATACCCGTTGAGGATTGCATCTCCATCCACGCGCATGGTGCGGAACTTGAATGCGTCGAACGGCTGTCCTCCGCGCCCAACGACACCGCGGCGATAAAAAATGGGACCGGGTGAATCGCGCTTGATGAGAATGGCGAGGACGAGCAGCAAGGGCGAGCTGAGCAAAAGCGCGATCACTGCGCCGATATAATCCAGCGCGCTCTTGATAGCCGACTCCCACAAACCCAAACGCACCCGGTTCATGCTGACAAGCGGCACCGAACCGATTTCCTTGATGCGCATGCCGGCGGCAAAAATTTCGAATAACCCCGGCAGGAACCGCACATCCACGTCCTCGTCATACGCGTAATTTTGAAAAACGCGAATGACCTCTGTGCGGTCAAGACCCTCGGCAGACACTACGATTTCTTCCACCCCGAGTTGCTTTACCAGCGCGGGCAGCCGGTCAAACGAGCCGACGACGGGCAGATTATGCGACAGGACGGAACCTACGGGGTGATTGTTTGTGACAAAACCGAGCAGCTCTGTCCCCGCCGTTGGCGTTGCCAGCAGTTGTTCGGCAATGAGTCGCGCATCCTCGCCCGCTCCGACAATGACCGTTCGTCGCGTGAGAATGCCGCGCCGTCTCAGGCGGTAGACGATATGCCGCAGGGCGAACCGTTCGATCAAAAGCAATGTCGTTACCAGGATCCAACTCAGCGCGATGAAACCGCGCGACAAGCGCAAAAAAGGAAAAAAGAAACTCGCGACAATGATGACGGTGACCAAAATCGCAGTGACGTTCAGGACGCGCACATATTCTTGTACGCCTCCCAGCAAGTATTGGGTATCGTAGAGTTGAAACAGAGCAAGAGCGAGCAAACAGGGGGGCACCAGCAAAAAGATCCAATACACAGGAAGACGCTGTGGCAAATCACTGGCTTCAAAAAGCGC
Organism: Anaerolineae bacterium; assembly: GCA_020851635.1. Taxonomy (GTDB): domain Bacteria; phylum Chloroflexota; class Anaerolineae; order UBA4142; family SHND01; genus SHND01. The sequence goes on along the minus strand of JADZCJ010000123.1, from coordinate 30,879 downwards.
GATGCCAAAATCAAAGCGCGTCGAGTACGCCAACCCAAAAGCCAGAATCAAGACGAGGGCATCGGCAATCAACAAACCGACGATATACCATCGCTGCTGGGCGCGGCGTCCGACGATTGCCGAATGCCCGATACTCTGTTCAAGGTTGAGGGTAGACATGAGAAATCAATCTGATATGTTTTGGCGATAAATCCGGATGAGCTGCTCTGCACTCGCCGCCCACGAGTGATGCGCTTGAACATAGCGGCGTCCGTTGATTTCGAGCCGCCGACGCAGTGTCTCGTCCGTAATCACGCGGACGAGTTGGGCGCTGATTTCTTCCGCATCTTGTCCTGCCAGCAGGTCGTGTTCCGGCGCAGCGCCCAATGCGGCGAGCGCCTGCGGCGTTGCAACCACCGCCAACCCGCTCGCCATTGCTTCGAGCACCTTGTTTTGAGTGCCCGCGCCATACAGGAGCGGCGCACATGCGACGGTCGCGCGATTGAGATAGGCGCGCAGGTCAGCCACATAGCCCGTGATTTCGATGCGTTCGTTTGCGCGTGCGGTCAACGCTGCCGGAGGGTTTTGACCGGCAATACAAACCCGCGCGTCGGGAAGCGCTTGCCAGACGCGCGGCATGATCTCATCCAACAAATAAAGAGCTGCAGTCACGTTAGCGTGATAACTCATCTTGCCCGTCATTAAAACAGTTGCTGCGTCACGCTGAATGTCCGAAGGAGCAAAATAATCCAACGCCACCCCATTCGGCAAGACGGTGATGCCTTCGCACTGTGCGCCGGGCAGTTCACAGAATGCTCTGCGCTCGGGTTCAGAGACCACAAAAGTTTGCGCGAAACTGCGAGTCATCCGCGCCTCGAATCGTCGGGTGCGCTCCAGTTCGATGCGCGTGATCCATCGCCTGGTGCGCTGTACGCTGTAAAGCTGCGTCTGCTCAAAGAGATGCGAAATGCAGTCAACGCTGTCCCAGAATACCGGGATTGTTTTGCGCAACACGTTGAGTCGTTCGAGCGCCTCAAGCCCATAGCGGGCGCCGCGTAAATGTTCGACTTGAATTACGTCGAATGCGGCTGTCTCTAGCGCGTTAGCGATCCGAGACACGAGCGATGGCTGCCAACAATAGGCGGCTTGCATCGGCTCGGCACTCAGCAGGGCGCTTGCCACATTTCGGACCGACCGAACACGCGGGAGCGGTTCAGCAATCACATTGATACCGCCGGCGCGCCATTGCTCCAGAGCGGCGAATTCCATGTCATCGCTTGCTAACGTCGCAAGCGAGATTTCAATGCCGTCGCGGGAAAGTTGCCGTATGAGATGATACGGCCGGGTACGTATCGGCGTCGGCGTGTATGGAACAATGTATAAAAGACGCAAGACGCTGCTCTCCGGCGCGTAGATGACTGGGGGGAAAAGACCACGAGGAACATTCCGCGTGTCATGCAGCCGGTAAGATCATTACGAAAATGATCGCAGAACGCGCGCAAGTCGAGTATATCCTGTTGATAGTGTACGTCAAACGCGGGTGTGAAAAGTTGGCGTCCGGATGGTATCGCCTTCGGCGCAATCTAGCCCGAATTGTTTGGTCAAGAATGCGCTAGCAGGTTGTCGGAGAGACCTCATTCGTAACTATGAACACGCGTCGTAGTATCTCAAAAATAACTATAATTTGATTTCACTCCGACAATCTGCTAGTCCGGATAAATCTCGTCCCAGGCGCGATAGACAGACCGCCAGTCGTACTGTATCTCGACCCAACGCCGTCCGTGGTCCGCCAGGCGCTCTGCCAGCTCGCGGTCTTGGATCAGCTGCAAGCATGCCCCGGCAAATGCTGCTGGTGTGTCGGCGATCAGAATGTTTTCGCCCGGGGTGAGCGAAATGCCTTCTGCGCCCACGGTGGTAGAGACAATTGGCAGCCCCCACCCCCACGCGTCGAGGATTTTCACCCGCATCCCACCACCAGCGCGCAGTGGGACGACAAACGCGGCGGCGCGCTCGAGGTATTCTGTTGTGTCAGGCACATATCCGGTCACAACGATTCGCTCATCCGCACGCGCAAGGGACACGAGGCGCGGGTCGGGACGCGCTCCGACAATAAAAAAGCGAGTGGTTGGAGATTCCTGCCACACTCGAGGCAGGACCTCGCGCGCAAACCATAACATGCCATCCACATTCGGCGGATAGAACATGCCCCCCACACAAATCAAGTCCCGGGCTGCGGGTTGAAAGGCGATCCGAGGGACCTGTGCCGGGTCAATACAGATTGGTATGACCCGGACTGGCGCGGCGGGCGGAAAATCCGGAAATGTGAGCGCCGCGCGGTCCTCGGCAGTCACGGTAACAACCTGGTCAAACCGGGCGCAGGTGACTTGTTCGTGACGGATGAGCAGGCGAGCATCGCGGGCAATGACGAGCCGCTTGAGCATGGAAGGTTCATTTTGCGCGAGCCGTTCCATGATTGTCCACACGGCATTGTGTTGGTCCAAAACGCGCCGCGGAACCTCAAGACGGAGAGCGTAATGTGCCATCGAGAGTTGATCGGCGTGGACGGCATCGAAAGAGTTTGCGCGTACGATTTCCTGCAAGGCAGCGTTCATTTGCGGCAGATCATCCCGCACAATCAGGAACGGCTGATTCCGGACCAGACTGGAACCCAGATGAATGACTTCGCGGACACGGGAGCGCTGTAAACTGACCGGATGCACCTCATGGCAAAATGACCGGAGATGCGCGAACGCGTCGGGTGGATCGGCGGCGCGGGTAAAGGTTACGAGCGTGACCCGGTGTCTGGCTGCCAGCGCTCGCAGGACATAATAACTGCGGACTTTGGGTCCGGCGTCCAGCGGATAGGGCAGTACCTGTGACAAGAACAGAATATTCACGTCATGAAATCAGGTTGCCGCGTTGTCCGGACCATTCCGTCAAACCGGACAACGCGGCAACACGTGACGGATAGCCGGATGATATTATGAGCGTTTGCGGAACACACTCGCCCACACAATAACGCCGAAGAGAATCAATGCGACCGGCGCGATGACGATCAGGATCGGTGGAATAGAAACGACATTTTCCACAGGCGGATTGGTTTGAACCGGATCCGTCGGTGGGGTTGTCGCTGTAGGACTGGGAGCGGGAGTTTCGGTCGCCTCCGGCGTAGCGGTAGCTGTCGGCGTCAAGGTAAAGGTGGGCAGCGGCACACGCGTTGCGGCGGGCGCATCCGTGAGCGAAGAGGTGTACCAGACCTGATGCGAGTTGAGCACATCCCCGCTCACAGGACTTGGATCGTGGGTGGAAAAAACAACATGCAGGCGATTCCCGTTCGCCAGCGTGACAAAGGGGAACTCGGGCACGGGACCTTTGTTGTACAATTCCTGAAAGTTGCCCCAGGAACTCCCATCCCAGGTCAAATGATACAGCCCCGATGTTTGTTGACGAGGTGAGGAACGCCCCGAAGCAATCAGGTGCGTGATACCTGCCGAGTCTGTTACATGAGCAAAATAGTCATCAGCGTCTGCAAGTTTGTTGGCATAAAGCCCCGGAATTGGAGTCGGCTCGCTCCAAGTCGTGCCCCGATCTGTCGAGATGCTATAGTAAGTCTCGTCACGGACTCCAAAATTATAGACCAGCACCAGATTGTTTGCGCTGTCAATAAACAAAAGAGGTTGGCGCAGATCGCTGTCGGACGATGCGAAATGGGCAACTTGATGCGACCATGTTGCCCCATCATCTGCAGAGCGTGATAGCTGGATACCGTCTCGCAAGTCGTCCTTGGCGGCAGCATCCCACATCACATAGAGCGTCCCATCCGGGGCGCGCCGCAGCTGCGTGCGTTGTTGTGGACTTGAGACAGAATCTGCGAGCACCCGATATGTCAATTCCGGCGCCATATCCTTGGCATGCTTTTTGAACCCAACACTGTAGCAGGTGTCGCAAGCGGCGAGTTTCTGCAGCCAGACCGTATATAACACATCGTTGGTGTCATAGATGAAATCCGCCCCGGTTGCGCCCGGGTTCGAGTTCACCGGCAAGCCGTTTGTCCAGGCGCGCGCAGTGTCTGCTGTTTCAAACTCTGCCTCGGTGAGGATTTGATTCTCGCCGCGCGACAAGAGCAGATGGACGCGGTCGCGACCATCCAACTGCGCGCCCGCTTTTGCGCTGCCCAGCAAGACATCCACCGGGCGCTGCCACACCTGCCCGTCAAAACGGCTTGCGAAAATCGTCGTGCCGTCCTTGGCGGACACGGTCCAGATCAAAAGGAGCTGTCCTTGATCATCCGCGACCAGTGAAGGATAACGTGAACCACCGAGCGCGCCGGAAAGGGGAATCGGTCTGGACCATTCGAGCGTTGGGTCCTGGGCAAAACTCAAAGAGGGCTGTGCTATGAGCCAAGAAACGATGAAAAACAGCAAAATAACAAACCCCGCACGGATTCGAGGGGGCAATACGAGAGCGATCATTCCAACTCCTGCAGAGAGAAAAAGTTATCGGGAATTAGGATAACGCCGCCGGCGAGTTGTGCGTTGAGGCGCGCCGCGAGGGTTGTGAAGGTCGCGTCCGCCACATGTAAACAACTACCAGCCCGGTCAATGCGAGCAGGAGCGGCACAAGACTTGGAAAACTCTTGAGGTTCAGCATCATCCCGAGATTGCGCGCCACATGGCCCCTGACCAGTTCGGGCAGAGAGTATTCGACCAGCGGAAACGGCTGGAATTGCGGAAATTGTTGTCCGCTGATTGATACAACCCAAACCATCAAGAGTGAAGCCGCCATTAATGCCGCGATCCCGAGGCGCGCCCAACGCGCCCGCGTGTGATTGAAAACAAAAACAACGGGCAGCGCAAGAAACGGGAGCATGGGCACCAAATAGCGCGGTCCGACGGCGAATCCGCCCTGCCACATGGCTGACGAACTGTTAAACAGCAAAAAACTCGAAACTGCCCACAATGTGACCAGAAATTCGGGTCGCAGAGCGCGTTCGCGCGCAAACCAATACAAGCCGGGCAGCGCCAAAAGCAAATAGGGCGAGAGCAAAAACAGTCCCCGCTGAACGCCAAAGCCCAATTGAAACAACACATCCAGTTTCGGATAGGTGAGACTGATCAAACCCGTGTGATGCAGGTCGCTGTAGAGCGGCGAATAGAGATATCCGACCGGAAGTGGTGTTTGAAAAATGGCATAGTTGTATGCAAACATCAAGAGCAGCGGCAGCAGCCCGGTCGCCGTCGCCAACAACACCAATCCGAGTTTGCGCCACTTGAAGATGGCATACACACCGATTCCAGCCACAATCAACGCGGTCGGATATTCGGTGATGAGAGCGCCGCCAAGCATCAAGCCGACCAATGCGGCATAGAGAGGGCGTCTGTCGGCTTGTGCCGAGATATAGACCAGATAAAACGCGCCAAACAAAAGAAACGCGCTCAATTGGTGCCCGTATAGATTGTTGGCATAAGCAAAGGCAGGTGTTGCCAAGCCAAACGCCAGAGCAACTGCCACCGCATACCACTGTTTTGTTGCCCACTTGTGCGCCATGCGATAGACCAAGACGCCCAGCAAAGCCGAGGGCAGCGCGCTGGTGAACAAAGTTACAAAAGTGAGCGCGACAAAATAGTTCAAGCTTTCGGCAATTACGCCCCGCCCTGCCGCATTCTGCGTTGGCAAAAACGCCGCATTGTTGACGAATCCTGACACAAAATTGACAAGCGTGGGTCCGCCAAATAGTTTGTAGACAAGATAAAAGGGAATAGCTGCGAACGCACTGCCCGGCGCTTTGTCACTGTAATAATGACCGTTGTAGAACGCATAGTCACCGGTGTTATGATAATACGAATCAATTGCCAGCGTGTTTTGGTCAACCACTGCCAAAACGAGGTTCATGCGCGAATTCACATTCCAATCCGCCCAGCGCGGGAGAAAATAAAGATAGCAGACCAACAGGACCAAAAAGACGAACCAACTTGCGCCGCGCCGTTCCGACTTGCTGCCCATCCCCCCATTCGACTTGGTCATGCTCTAGTACGTTCCTAGTTCGCTCAATGTCTGCCGGTACCCGATTGTCATCCCGCGCGCAATCTCACGGTTGGCGGCGTCACGCGCACGCGCGGCGCGTTCGCGCCACATGCCGATACGAATTATACATGCGACGGCGATGATGCCCTTGAGCGCGAGCGCGCCCGGCGAATTCGAGCCGTGATGCGCCCGGTAAAAATACAGATAGCTCTTGTAAAATTGGGGGATACTTGTATGCGGTTCCTGCCGCATGCTTGCCTGACCAAAATGGGTTACGCGCGCATGAGGATAATAAACGATTTTCCATCCCGCGTGCTGTGCCCGCATGCACCAGTCGGTTTCTTCCAGAAACAAAAAATAGTTTTCATCCAGACCGCCGACGACCTCCCATGCGGCGCGCCGAATGAGCATGCACGCGCCAAGCAAATGGTCCACGGCGCGAGGTGCGCGTAATTCAGCGACGCTGTATTCTGATCTGTTGCCGAACGGGAGCCAACCGATTTTCCACAAATAAAACGCGTCCGCGAATGCCATGCGCAGCCCCGGAAAGCCGCGCCAGCACGAACGCTGATGTGACCCATCGGGATTAACGAGCTCGGGTCCCAATGCGGCAATGGAAGGATGAGCGTCGGCGTATGAGACCAGGTCATGGATGGCGCCGGACTGGACGCGCGTGTCGGGGTTCAAGAGCAGCAAATAACGTCCGCGCGCTTGCCGGGCAGCGCGATTGTTCCCCGCGGCAAATCCGAAATTCCTGTCACCGACGACAAGCTGCACGCCGGGAAACTTGCTCCGAATCATGGCGACGCTGTCATCGGTTGAAGCATTGTCCAGCACAATGACTTCATGGGCAATTTTCTGATCGGCGAGCGATTGCAAACACCGCGCGAGGTGTCGGCAGGCGTTCCAATTCACAATGAGGACAGAGACTTGAATTCCGTCGTTCATGCCGCAACCGTTCGTAATGCGTCTACAACCATTCGAAAACTGGCGGCGCGCTCGCGCCAAATTTGGGCATGCACGCGATAGAGCTGCGCTGCCGTGTCGTACATGACCGCCTTGGCAAGGGCGCTGGTCAACAGGACCGCGCGCAGGATGGACGCCTGCCAACGCGGGCGGTGCTTTTGAAAAAAGATTACTTTGCTCTTGTAGAGCGCCGCGCGCATCTGCGCCAGAGATTGACGACTGCTCCCGCCGCCGAGGTGGATCGTTTGCGCCTGCGGTTCGTAAAGCAAGACCCATCCGGCTTGGCGGGCGCGCCAACACCAATCCGCTTCTTCGGTATACATGAAATAATCGGGATCAAGCATCCCGATTTGTTCCCACGCCGCGCGGCGCATGAGTAGACAAGTCCCGCCGAGCCAGGCATATTCGCCAAACGGCGCCGCCGCGTCATAACCCGGATAGTGTCCGTGCCGCGCGAAACGCGCCAGCCCCAACGCCAGCAGAGTCTCGTTCACGAGCGACAGATCATCATTGGGACCCGCCTGAAAAGAGCCATCGGCATTCAAGAGCATTGGAGCTGCCGCTGCGGCGCGGGGATTTTGTTCCAACCGCGCGAGCAGGCGCGTCACCGTGCCGGGCATCAACTGGGCATCGCTGTTGAGCAACAATGCAAATTCGCCGCGAGAGGTTTCCAACCCCCTGTTGTTGGCGCGCGCAAAACCCACGTTTTCCGCGTTGGCGAGCAAAGTGATATCGGGAAAGTTTGCGCGCACCCATGCGGCGGAACCATCGGACGATGCATTGTCAACAATCACCAATTCATAGAAACCGTCAGGCAGGGTTGCGCGCACGGAATCAATGCACGCGCTCAACAAGGCGCGCGTGTTCCAGCTGACAATGAGTATCGAGACCCGGGGAGGCGAATCAGGCGTGAGCATCGGTCGGCGCGGTATTGGTTCTGAAAGAGCGCAGCGCGAGCATCGCCCCAAGGAGGAGCCAGCCGTAAACAGCCACATCAAATCCCGGGATGCCGATGTTGTATACGAACGGGATGTGCCAGTCCCCCAACCCCATAGCAAAGAGTGTGCCGGTAAAACCTCCCAGAACACTATAGTTAAAGGCGGTCAAAAAAGGGGTTGGCATTGCCCGGCGTTGGTCCCAGCCACTGCGAAAGATTCCGTACTGCATCCAGAGAAAAATGGCAAAGCCCACAAGCCCCACTTCGGCGAAAATGTCAACGTAATTGTTGTGCGAGACCCAGGCATTTCCCGGATAGTAGGTCTCATAAAAAGGCAGATAGCCGACCGGACCCGCGCCAAAGAGGAAATTCGTTTTGGTCAGGGTCAAATCGAAAATAATGATCTGCCAAATCTCGAATCTATTTGCGTCATAGTGAACGGCATCGTTCCAGATGTTTTGGACATAGTGATCAATGCGAGTGGAAAAGACAGCCAGACCGAGGATGAGCAGCACAAAAAACAGAGCGCGGGAGCGCATAAAAACCAAAAACATCAGGGCAATCGCGGCAGGCATCCAACCCGAAAACCATGTTGCGCCCATCTCTGCTCCGTAATAGATCCAAATTGTCGCAATGGCAACAAGCGCCGCGCGGAGCGGCTTGGGAAAAGAGGTATTAAAGAGCGCCTGTCCGACCGTAAACGCGACAACCCACAGCGCATAGGAGGCGCCGGTGTTTAGCGCGATCCCGGCAAAACTCAAGCGGAGGATGCCCAATCGTGACAACAGCTCGGGGATCGCGACTGCGACCACAATCCAAAAAAGAATTTTGAACCAGACCTCTTTTTTGAGCACGTTGGCGGTCATGAGCATGACGGCGGGCAATAGAATCATCAGAGCCAAGCCGCCGAGTTGCACAAATGTAAAGCTCATCCCCGAACGCCCTGTGCCTCCGTTGCCGAATAGATCGGGACGCAGCATGAGCCAGCTATAGGGGACCGAAAGAAGGCACAACAGAATAAACAATAAAGTGGGAGCAACGTATTTGCCGGGCGCAAGCTGCAGCTTGCGGCGCGCCAGCATGGAGAGGACCCAGACTGCGACGACAAAGCCGGAAACGAGGAGACTGATTGGCACGGCCGATTGCGAACCGGTGGAAAATGTGAACCGAATAAAGAATGAAGATGCGACGATGGCGAGCACGCCGAATTCGAGACGATAGAAAATGAGCACGGCTCCGATGACCAATAGGATCATCATGAATAGGAATTCAAAGCCGGTTCTGCCCATCACATAGAGACGGGGGGCAGTCAAACCCATCCATCCCGCTAGCCCGATCGCCGCGAGAGCCAAAATCCATTTTGTCCACCGGACGCGATGGAGCGGGGTCGTATCAATGCCAATTCTCTGCAATCCGTCGTCTATCATGATGATTTCCTATGCGCTAACGCTCTGCAGGACTCGATCAAAGCGTCCCTGAATCTCGCGCCAATCAAATTCCTGGCATACTCGCTCACGCGCTGCGTGTGAGAGCCGCTCGCACAGGTCCGCATTTTGCAATAATGCAAGGACGGCGGTGGCAAACTCTTGTGGCGTATCAGCCAGCAACAAATGCACCTTGTCCGTCAACCCCAGTCCTTCCGCACCCTTGCGGGTTGCCACGACAGGCACGCCCAAGGACATTGCTTCCAGAATCTTGAGTCGAGTGCCGCCGCCCACGCGCAGAGGCACGACGCAAATTGCGCTGGAACGGACCACAGCGCGAATATCATCCACGTACCCTGTGAACAAAACAACATTATCTCTAGATAACTCGTTTTGAGCAACTTGATCGGCGCGACCGGTGATCTTGAGCCGTGCGCGCGGTTCGACCGCGCGCACCAAAGGCAAAATATCGTTCACCATGAAACGAACGGCGTCCAAATTTGCGTGATAGGTGACTGCCCCATTATAGATCAAGGTGAATGGTTCGGGGTCACGCGGGTCCGATTGTGCCGCCGCGCAATCTACACCGTTGGGCACGACATGAACGCGTTCGCCGTCCACACCGACCTCTCCAAGGCGTGTCCGCTCTTGTTCTGATACAACCGTCAACGCCATGAATTGGGCAGCAAGTTGTCTCAGGTAACGGGAAAATTTGTGCCACGTCAGCGCATTGCGACCGCGCGCCAAGCCGCGCGCGTTCAAAAAAGCGTCCTGAAAAATGCCGACCTCGACCTCGTCAAAAATTCTGATGCGGGGCGGCAGCGCGGCAGCATACGCAGCCATGCTCAACTGATTTGCGATAACCACGTCAAAGCGTTCGCCGGCACATTCGCGCGTGATGGTATCCTGCACCGAAGGATCAAAGGTGTCTACGAGATAGCGCGGGCGGGACGACAGGAACGCGGTGAGGGCGCGCAGACGGTTCGGCACATACGCGCGGCGGGGCAGGGCGATCACGCGTTGGCACCATTCGTGCAGCGGACTCGAGTCCGCTGGTGTTTGGTCGGCATCGTACAATGCAATCAGCGTAACCCGATGTTTGTGCGCCAGCCCCTGGAGCAAATAGTACGAGCGCAGGCGCGAGCCATTGTCCGGGGGATAGGGATACCACGTGGCAAGAAATAAAACATTCATCTTGTTACACAAGATTCCTTTGTGCTGACACTGCCTGCTGTCGTGTTCAGACGGGTCCCGCCGTCTGACCGGAGGCGCCACGCAAGAAATCGCGCAGCGCGCGGGCAAGGGCGTTGCGGTGGGCACGCTGTTCTTGCCATTTGGGGCGCAAGGTCCAGCTCGTCAGTGTGCGCAGATTTCGCGCAAAGGCGCGAATGACGGGCACGGCACCGCCGTGATGCTTGCGGATCAATTGCAGTTCGTTGCGCGCGGTATAGTATGTCACATAGGGCGCGGGCGCATAATCGCTCCGAACGCCCTTGTGCCAAACGCGCGCTTTTGGCGTAAATAATACGTGATATCCTGCACGCTGCGCGCGGACGCCCCAATCCACGTCCTCGCCATACATGAAAAAACCCGAATCCAGCAAGCCGATCCGCTCAAGCGCGTTACAACGCACCAACACGGCGCAGCCCGTGAGCCAATCCACAGGCTCGGTTTTGGAGAATTGGTGCGTGTCCGGTTCGTTCGCGCCGCGATGAAAGGCATGCCAGTCGCGCGGGAGCATTCCACCCGCGGACTGGATGACGTCAGGTGCGTCGGCATGCAGCACCAGGGGACCGATGAGCGCAGCTTGTGAATCCACTCGCGCCGCGGCGGTCAATTCGCCGAGCCAATCCGGGGCGACAATTACATCATTGTTGAGCACGACGACAAATTCTGCGCCTTGCGCGAGCGCGAGTCTCAGACCCGCATTGTTCCCTTCGGCATAGCCCAGATTGGATGGATTACGAATCAATTCGACATCAGGGAATTCGCGCGGCAGCGCCGCGAGGGTTTCGTCGGTTGAGCCATTGTCCAGGACGATGACGCGACAAACCGGTCCGTCGGCAGCAAACAGCGAGACAAGACAATCGCGCGTATCCAGCCAGCGATTATATGTGACAATGATGATGAGTATGACAGGCGGCGCGTTCATCAGGTCTTGTTCAGCACCCGATCGTAAATCGCCATCATGTCGCGCATATCCTCCTCCATCGTCCGCGGCGGGGGGATATTTTGCGCCAGTCGCGGCAGTAACAAGGGGTCATTTGTCACGCGCACAAGCAGGCGCGCCAAATCGTCCACATTCCCGCGCTCGAACAATAACCCGTTCACATCATCGCGGACCACTTCGGCGATGCCGCCCACGCGTGTGCCAATCACGGGACGTTTTGCTGCAAATGCTTCCAGAATAACCAGCGGGGAATTCTCGTACCAAAGGGATGGGACGATGACCACGTCCAGATCGTCGAGCAATTGCAGCGCGCGGTTCGCATCATACGCGCCGTGAAACTTGATATGCGCGGATTGCGACGCCAGCTGTTCCAGGCGCGTCATGTATGAGGGCGCAGCGTTCGCCTTGCCATAGATATCCAGATGGATCGGTCGGTTCGCTGCGCGCTCGGCATGCAGAAAGGCGCTCAGCAAAAGATGAACACCCTTGACCGGAGTGATTTGTCCCAAATATCCAAACCGAACTGTTTTTGCATCGGATTGGCGCGGTCCCGCCGGCAACAGATTTTCCAGATCGAGGCACAGAGGTTTGATGGCAAGTTTGTTCGGATTCACTCCGTTTGCAATGTGAATGTCGGCGACAAACCGGGTGGGCGAGACAATTGCGTCGCAGAGATTGAGGGCCGGCACAAGCGTTTTGGCACGCGCGTTCAAATTGTCAAGACGTTGGGACAGAGCCAGAGGCGCGCCGAGCCATGATTGATTTGCTGCCAAGCGCCAAAACGCGCGCATGAGCTCGGGCGCGCGTTGGTCCACTGTCCGAAAGAGACGGCGTTCATCATACAAGCACCGCGCACATTCCATCGGCTTGGGACCGCCGCAGAGCGAGCCATCGCCGCGCAGCAATTGAATTGTAGGACAGAGAAACCAGAAATCGGGGAGTGTGACGACGGTTGGAAGAAGATGTGCTCTGGCTGCGTAGAGCGGCGCTGTTCCCATCAGGTAGCCGCTCATTGCATGAACCATCCGGGGGCGCCATTCTGTGAGCAGTTCGTCAAGGTGAGCGCACAAAATGGGCGAATCATGCCATAACGCTAAATCGGCGCTCTCGGCGATCGTCAGATCAATTCGCCGCACCCGGACTGCTTGGTCAAACTCATCCACGTATTCCAGTCGAGTCACCGGTCCTCGCGCGAGATTCTCGATGCATACGACGCGGACCTCCACCCCACGCCCTGCCAACCACTGCGCCAAACGGCGCGCTACGAGCTCTGCGCCGCCCACGCGCCGTGGGGGATAGTGATGCACGGTGATCAGGATTCGGTCCAGCGGCATGCGAGTCGCCTATTATGTGATCATGCGCTCTGCGCGTGCCGTGTCCAACATGCCGCCCAACTGATGCACTTGAAGGCAAAAACCGCAGGCGCGTCCCAACGCCGGATGGTCCCATTGCCGCGCATCGGCGGTGAGCAAGAGGGGGTCGAGGATTTGTTCCGCCAAAAAGCGTTTGCCCATGATGGCAAGGCGCGATTTTGGACCATAGCGCAAGAAACGGATATCCTGCCATTCGGGATGTTTGCGATGTGTCAGAATGGCGACCTTGCCGGCGGTGTGGGCGCGCCGTCGGGCATATTGATAAGAGAGGATACCATAATGGTCAACAACGATTTCAGGGCGGAAAACAATCCGCATTCCGACCCGGTGCAAGCGGTATGCCAATTCAGTGTCCTCGCCATATGCAAACCGAAGGTCTTCGTCAAACAGTCCGTGTTCGAGCAGAAAGGTGCGCGCGACTGAGGCATTGGTCTGAAAATAGCCGAACGGCACATTATTGGGGTCGGGAATCCCGGAGCTGTCAATGAGCGGCGATTTTCCGGATGTGAGGAGATAGTGCATCAACGGCGTGACGGGTGTGCCCGGAGCAACGCGCGTGACGCCGAGCACAGCGACATTTTCGCCCGGTTGCTCTGCGTGCGCCGCAAGATGCTGTTCCAATGTGTTGGGCGCGACGAGAATGTCATCGTCGAGGAACAAGAGCCAGTCGCCCTGTGCCTCGCGAATTCCTACATTTCGAGCGGCGGAAGGACCCGCGTTTCTGGCTTGGCGAAAAAAGCGGACCGAGGGACGTTGTGACATCCGTCGGGGCGTATCATCCGGTGAGCAGTCATCAATCACCAAAATCTCGTAGCGCGCGCGCGCGATGGTCTGGTCGTGCAATGCATCGAGGCATTTGAGGAGCATTGCACTGCGGTTGTATGTGGGAATAATAACACTAAGCTCTGGCATAACGGTGGTTCCGGTTCGGGTCTTTTTATGCGGGTCGGAACGATTGTACGAGCACGGATAGGACACCGCGATTGCGCGCGCGGGATGGCTGATACTCGACTGCCCGAAGCATGAATTGGCGCGCCTTCCGTTTGTCTCCCCCGGCATGCGCGGCAAAACCCCATGTCACGTGTGCCTGCGCCAGGACCTGTGACCGCAAGCGAGTCAGTTCTTGAGCGTTGACGGGCAGGTCATTGAGAATCGCATCGAGCCATTCTTCGCTTTGAACGGGTGAAAAAGCGGCTTGTTTGAGCGGCGCAAGATGGACCAGATGATTGGCGAACAAACTGACGATATCGTCTGCAAACTCTGACGCATTAGGACAGCGCTCGAAAAGACGGCGAAAGATTTCGCGACCATCGTCGGCGCGCCCCAGACTATAACAGTGCAAGCCGGTGAGAACAAATGCATAGTTCTCGGCGCGGGGACGCATCCCGACAAGTTCGCGAGGCATTGCGGGGTCACGGAACGCCTTGTCAAGCAGCCGCAGGTTGTCGTCCAGGAAAAAGCGGTACTGCTGTGCCGTTTTGCTATCATCATGCAGGCGGAACCGGGCAAGGATGTGTGGGATGCGAATGACCGGAAAATGCATGGCAATTCTGAGCCACAGGTCATAGTCCATCAAAAAATGCATTGTGGGGTCAAGCAGCCCCACCCAGTCGAGCGCGGCGCGCCGCACAAAAACGCTTGGCTGGGCGAGCCGATTTTGCAAGACCAACGTCTTTAGTGTAAAGGGCGCTGCCTCGATGCGTCCGATCTCGCGCCCCTGCTCATTGACCCAGACACATGTCCCATATGAAAGTCCTGCTTCGGGGCAATTCAGCAGCGCTTGCACACTCAATTGGACGGCATCGGGGGTCAGCACATCATCGGAATTGAGATACGCGAGAATCTCACCGTTGGCTCGCCGCCAGCCCGCATTGATGGCAGTTGCCTGTCCCTCATCAGGCGCGCTCTGCCAATACGCCAGACGACCGGAATACTCGCGGATGATCTCGACGCTGCCGTCGGTCGAGCCGCCGTCCATCACAAGATACTCGATGCGGGGATAGGATTGTCCCAACACCGATTCGATGGTCGCGCGCAAGAACGCCGCCTGGTTGAATGACGGCGTGACAATCGAAACCAAGGGCAGTTGATCCATTACGAGTACCCAATCAATTCGATCATATCCCAGACATCTGCATTGCGGACTTGCGAAAAGATCCGCGGAAACAATGCGCGAAAAACGATGCGCTCTGTGCGCGCGAGGCGCCAACGCCGGGTCAGACGGCGCACGCGCAAGATACGGTCGCGTGCTTGAACCACACGCTCAAAGGTCCGCGCATACTCGACGCCGGCATATCTTTGCAAAATGTTTGCCAGCTCTTGATTGCGCTTTTTTCCCCCTTGCTGAGTCTTGCCACTGCGCACGATGCGGTACGCGGCGAGATATCGCGATACCGGTTTGAACGCGATGCGCTTTAGTTTTGCGCGCGCAAACCACTCCCAGTCCGCGACGATTTGGAACGTTTCGTCAAGCGATCCTGTCAGCTGCCATGCGCGTCGCGTCCAGAATGCGGCGGGTTGAATGATGTAATCATACTTGAACAGGTCCTTGAGCGCGTGCTCGCGTTCGACATCGCTGCCCCAATTTTCGGCGCTGTCCTGCGCAAAGTGAAAGACGTTGCCAAAGACCAGCTCGGGTGATTCAATATTCAAGTTCGCTGCCGCAAAATGCAGCGCGCCGGGCAAATAGTAATCGTCCGCATTCAGCCAAGCTAAAATGTCGCCGCTCGCGCGTGCCATGCCCAGATTGATGGCAGAATACATGCCGTTGTCTCGCTCACTCTGCCAAAAGGCGAGATGCCTGGCGTAATCTTGGATGATGTCAACGCTGCCATCATTCGAGCCGCCGTCCATCACGATATATTCGAGGTTGGGATAGTTCTGACCCTGTACGGACTCGATCGTATCACGCAGATATGCGGCATGGTTGTAGCACGGGGTGACTATGGTGATTTTGGGTATGTTCACACCGGCATGGCGCGACCGCTGCAATCCTCAAAAATCGGGATTATAGACCTCGCGAATGACCTGCATCATCTTTTCTCCATAGGCGCGCTGCCGCAGAGGTTGTGCCTGACGCGCCTGTGTTTCGAGAGCGTAATCGGGTCCCGGCTTGGTGATTTCCCAGAGGGCGCTAAACGCCTCGGTGAGTTGTGACGCTCTGTTGGGGTCGAAATATGTTGCGCCGGGGACCTCTTGTTCGCGGTGCGCGGGCAAATCGCTCACCAACACGCGTTTACCGACCGCGCGCGCTTCTGCGAGTGACAAGCCGAAACCCTCAAAACGCGACGGGTTCAGGACAAAGGCAGCTTGTCGAATCAATGCAAACACATCCTCGCGCGGCACACTGCCCAAGAGCGCCACATGATCGCGCAAGCCCCATTTTGAAAGTAGTTGCAGCATTTGGGAGAAATATCCCGCGTTCCGAGAGTCGCCGGGATTTCCCGTGCAGACAAGAAACACATCCCGGTGCGCCTTTTTGACCTCGCGGAGCGCCTCGAAAGCGAGAGCATGGTTTTTGTGCTGCCAAAATTGGTTGGGCAGATAGACAAACTTGTCCGGCAGGGTATAAGTGCCCAAGACCTGGCGCGGGTCGCGCGCATAGATGGATTCCGGCACATGGCTGACGGGTTGCAGGACGCGCGCTTTGTCCGCATACTCTGGCGCAAAGGCACGGTAATCTCTTGCAACCGCCTCGCCGGTGACAAGGATGCGTGTGGCGCGCTCTGCGGTTTTGTGGTATGCCGCGTTGCGCCATGCAACCTCGTTGGGTTCAAAGAGTTCGGGCAGAAACACGTGTTGAAAATCTGCCAGGTATGCCAGTGCGGGCAAAGAGGTATGACGTTCCAACACCCCGCACACCAGTATATTCACTCCTTGCTGTTTGAGTATACGGTCGGGCAATAAATCTTGCCCCAGCGCCTGATGACGCGCATGGTTGATTGCCCAGGTTGAGCTGAAACGCTTCAAAGTGGGATAGGAGATGACCGCATCGCCGAGCGATTTTACTTCATCGGGAATCGGCGTGCCGTGTTGCGCCTCGACGAGCAGCAATCGGACACGGTCGCCGTAGGCGAGCCGGAGCGCATGCAGAAGGTCGCTGTGATAGACCGCGCCCGCGCGCCAGTGGGCGCCGCTCCCGCGCAAGGTCTCGAACCCGATGCCCATTGTCATTGATCACGCCCGTCCCAAAATTATACTCAGGTTGTCCAACATTCGCTGCTGCGAAAACTCTTTTGCAATGGTTTCTCGCGCGGCGGCACCCAACTTGCGGCACGTTTCGCGGTCGCGCCAAAGGCGTATGGTGTGCGCTGCAAATTCGGCGGCATCGCGCGCAATCAAACCGTTGATGCCATCTCGAATGGGCGAACCCTCTGCCGCCACGCGGGTGGCAATTGCGGGAACGCCGTGCGTCATTGCCTCGACGATCTTGACCTGCTGTCCGGTCTTGCCCAGAATCGGACAAATCAAGAACGGCGCATGAGCATACTCGTTGTTCAAGTCCTGAACAAATCCGCGCAATTCGACCCGCGCTGTGGGCAGGACATCTTGGCACAATGTGCCGGTGATATGCAAACAGAATGTTGGTTCCTGTTCCAGGACCAGCGGCAAGACCCGCGCGACAAAATAGAGATACCCCTGGGCGTTGAATGGATTGCGCCCGGCGGTAAAGAGGGCTGCGCCGTCATACATGTTCTCGTGGGCGTACACCTGCTGTGTCATGGGCAGGGTGAGCACCCGCGTATGGTTGGTGTGCTGCGCGATCAGTTCTGCCTCTATGCTCGTAATTGCCAGCGTATAGCTATAGCGGTCGAGAATCCGGTATTCCTCGACGCTGACATGGAACGGGTGTTTTTCGAAAAAGTCTTGTTCCACGAGCGCGGGATGGACGACGGCGGGCGAGAGGGGGGGGGCAGGGAGATAGCGTTCCATCAACATAAAGCGCTCTCGGTAGAGGGACACGAGATCGTGTGTATCCATGACGGTGATGCTGTTGCGGTGCAATGCGGGAGAGACAAGCCGTCCCCAAAAGGCATAGTTATTGATGATCACGTCGGGCTTGCGGTCGGCGGCGAGTTTGCCAAACCAGCAAATCAGCCCGGGCGGCGCATAGTTGAATGAATCGAGGGGGGGGGAGCGGCGAATGGCGGCGTAAAATTTGGCAGAGTATTTGATGGCGCGCGCATCCCAGATGCTTGGGCGGTGAATCACGAGCTGGGTCACGCCCGCGCGGCGCCATTCTGTCTCAGGGACATTATCCCACGACGTATCGGAGGTGTGCGTTGAACTTGCAAGGATGGTCTCGACACCCAATGTCTGCAATCCTTGAATGATCTGCAGGCACCGCTGATGTGCTCCCGTACGAGGAGGAAAGAGATTGTGCGGAAAGAAAACGAGCGCGCGCGTCATCGGCTAGACCAGAAAAGTATAGTATGTCCGGCATGTCTCGGTCGTGGCATCGAGACTCACATGAAGTGATTTTTCTGCCACGAGGGGGGCGAGCGCAGGAAAGCGGTTTCGGATCCGTTCCCGCCAACGCAGAACGGATGCCGGCGGGGGCATTGGTTCTCCATAACGTTGCAGGACGGCACGCGCTTCGCTCAAGTAAGACTCGTACTGTGCGGAACTTTTTGTCTCGGCATGCATTCGATAGCCGCCCACCAGCGCATCGAGCGTCGCCAATTCGGCGTGTTCCCAAAAGCGCGCCCACAATTCAAAATCGCCCGCCGTCTTGAGACCCGTGTCCATTCGTCCGCCCGCCTGTTCCCACAGCGAGCGCCGCCAATATGTCACCTCTTGCATGGTATGGAATCGAAAATAGTGGTCGCGGTCCAGGTTTCTGCCGCGGTAAAAAGCGCGTCGGGCGTATCCGTCAATGCGCCAGAGGTGCGCCGGAAATCCCTCGCGCGACCAAAAGATTTGCTCTGCGCTCGTGACCCAGTTTACAGAGGGGCATTGCTGAAAGACCCGGACCATCGTACGGACAGCCCACGGACAGAGTTTGTCGTCAGAATTGAGCCAGCCCATGATCTCGCCTCTCGAACGAGCGAACCCCTTGTAGATCGCGTCATATTGTCCGCCGTCGCGCTCGCTCACCCAAAAAGACAGGCGGTCTGCATATTTTTTGATGATCTCGACACTGCCATCGGTTGAACCGCCATCAATTACACTGTACTCGATGTTCGGATAATCCTGGTCGAGGATAGAACGGATCGTCTCTTCCAGATAGGGGGCTTGATTAAAGGAAGGGGTGACAATACTGACGAGGGGAAGATCGGTACGCATCAAAAGATATGGTTGGTAGACAAAACCCACTTGTCGTTTTCGAGTTGATAATCAACGCGCGCAAAGCGTGAGCCGTATCGGACATTAAAGCGTCCGGTGTGTTTGTTCAACCACCGCAAGAATCTGAATTGATCGAGCGTGTATTTTCGCTCTGAGGGATAAGTTGCCAGGATTTCCCTGCTCTCCCGGATGGTCACGTCCAAAACGGTCTTGTTGGCGCCGTGCTGGCGATACGCGGCGAGGGGAACGCGCGTGGTGGTCAGCTCGCCATGCTGGTACATGCGTGCCCACAGCTCGAAATCGCCGACGCGATGCAGTGACTCGTCCATGTAGCCGCCTGCCTTGTCCCACAGTTCGCGCCGCCAGAAGGTCCCCTCTTGTTGAATCCATCCACTCTCTCCGAAAAAATTGCCCAGGGTCATGCCGCTGTAGAATCGCAGCCGTGTTTGCTGCATGGCATAGTTGACGGTTAATGGGTCGCCTTCTGCGTCAATGGTGACGGTTGTTTGCGGTGTCAGCCATCGCACCTGAGGGACCTGCGAGAAAATCTGGGCGACCACGCGCAAAGTCCAGGGGAAATACACATCATCCGAGTTGAGATATGCCATGATTTCGCCCGTCGCGCGGTTAAAGCCATCTGTGATGGCATGATTCTGTCCGCGATCCGGCGCGCTTTTCCAGTATGTCAGGCGGTCGGCGTATTTTTTGATGATCTCGACACTCTCATCGGTCGAGCCGCCATCCATGATAATGTATTCGAGATTCGGATAGTTTTGTTCTAGCACGGAACGGATCGTGGCCTCGAGATACTTGCCTTGATTGAACGAGGGTGTGACAATCGAGATGCGGGGGGGGGCAGAGTTAAAAGACATAGCGAGAGTGAAAAACCCATCTTTTTTGATGCTGATTATAGCGGATCCATTGAATCATGCTGCCCCAGCGCTGTCCACCGCGTCCCGTCCATTTGAAAAGCTGTCGTGCCAATCCCAGCCGGAGAGGGTTGACAAGACGCTTGTCGGGATAACGACGCAGGATGGCACGACAATCCTCCAAATACTTTTCCCGGCTCTTTTGCGTCTGGTGATTGTTGCGATAGTGAGAACCTGCCAATGGTATGTCGGTCGTGACGAGGTCCGCGTGTTGAAAAAAGCGTGCCCACAGATCCAAATCCGCCGCAAGCGGCGTGGTTGGGTCCAGATGCCCACCTGTCTTGTCCCACAGATCACGCCGCCAAAATGTTGCCGCTTGCTGTATCAATCCCGACCTGTTGCCGTCATGGGGAGTAGCAACTCCCCGAAAAAAACGCGTCCGCGCATACTGCTCCGCGGGCATCGCGTTTGCCGGAATGCCGTGTGCATTCAGGACCATGAGGGTCTGTGACGTCAACCATTGGATTTGAGGAAAAAGCGCAAAGAGTCGGGCGACCGTGCGAAACGACCAGGTCCAATAAATGTCACCCGGGGTTAGATACGCGTAGATCTCTCCCGTTGCGTGTTTGAATCCATCCGTGATGGCTTGATTCTGACCACCAATTTGTTGGCTGATCCGATACGTGATTCGGTCTTGATACTTTTTGATGATCTCTGCGCTAACGTCAGTAGAACCGCCAAGCATCACGATATATTCCAGATTGGGATAATTCTGATCGAGAACGGACCGCACAGTCGCTTCGAGCAAGGCATCCGGGCCAAAAGAGGGCGTGACAATCGAGATGCGGGGCGCATTTTGCTCACATGACATAAGACGAATTATACGTCCACTTGGCTTGTGCCTGGTCATAGCGGACCCAATTGGCGGTACTGCCCCATAGACGGGCGCCGCGTCCCGTCCAGCGCACAATCTGTCCGGTCAACGCGCGTTTGAATCCGGTCTTGAGCGATTGCGGCGCGTATCTTTTCAGGACTTGATCACAGTCTTGTAGGTATGCTTGACGTGTGACATGTGCTTTGTTCGCCCCATGAAAGCGATAGCCCGCGAGTGGAATGTCTGTGGTGACGAGGTTGGCGTACTGGAAAAAGCGAGCCCACAGCTCGAAATCACCGGCGAGCTGGATAGTTTCATCCATCCGCGCACCGGCTTGCTCCCACAGTTCACAGCGCCAGAAGGTTGCCTCTTGCTGAATCCAACGCGTTCTGCCTTTTCTTTTGCCCGAATCCATGCCGCGGTAAAAGCGCGTGCGAGAATAAAATTCGGCGGGAAAGACCTGCGCCGGAAGCCCTGTCGGACCGAGTATCATCAGGGTGCGCGAGGTCAGCCATTGAATTTGGGGAAAAAGCATAAACAGGTGGGCGACCGTGCGAAATGTCCAGGGCCAGTACAAATCGTCTGAATTGAGATAGGCAAAAATGTCGCCGCTGGCATGTTTGAACCCGTTGTTGACCGCGTTGTATTGACCTTTGTCTTTTTGACTTGTCCAGAACGTGATACGGTCCTCGTATCTTTTTATGATCTCGACGCTGTTGTCGGACGAACCGCCGTCCATCACGATGTATTCGAGATTCGGGTAGGACTGGTCGAGGATGGAGCGAATCGTCGCTTCCAAAAATGCGCCTTGATTAAAAGAAGGCGTAACAATCGAAATCTTGGGAAAGGGCGTTGAATTCACGGGTTGTTGTTCTCGGGGCTGGGAATGAATTGATGCTTGCCCGTCCGGATGCCGTTGGCAACGTGTCGCGAGCGCGCGTTGATTTGTCTGATCTTTTCATCTGATTCTTGAATTGTCAATGCAATTTGGCATTCTACAAAAGCGGCAGAGTGATGGTTGCGCAATCGAGTGTAGATGGCGCAATGCGAATGTGATGCGCCATACTCGTGTATGGGCGCAGTTTTTTCGGAAAACGGCGCATCATTTGTGATCTTAATTTTACCTGCCAAGGCGTGGGCGCGGGCAAGCGGGCAACTGCTTCCAAATGGGCTGTCGCAGCGCGCCAGTATACGTCCTCGTCAATTGGGCGCGCAGCGCTTTGAACGCCTGCGAGCGGAATGTTCATCGTATACAGGAGCGCGTGCGCCTGCCAAAACCGTATCCACAATTCAAAGTCGCCGGCTTGCTCGAGCGCATCGGCGACATATCCCCCCGCCGTAAGCCAAAGCCCGCGCCGCCAGACTGTCCCTGAGCGCCAAATTGGTTGACGAAAATAGGGACTCGTCTTTAGGTTTCGCCCCTGAAAAAAGGGAATCTTGGCATACCCGTCCGCCAAACCGGTTGGAACGCATAGTTGCGTTGGTGTCCATGTGACCGGCGTGCCGGATGTGAGCCAGTGTATCTGTTCGAGTTTGTCAAAGACAAAGCTTGCCAGTCGAGCAGCCCACGGGCATAATTTTTCGCCTCCGCTCAACCACCAGAACAATTCCCCGCTTGATCGCGCAAACGCGCGATTGACCGCCGTAACACTCTCCTCTGCTCCGACAATCTCAAAATAGGTCAGTCGGTCGGCGTATTCACGCAAGATATCGGAGCTGGCGTCCGTCGAACCGGCATCTACCACAAAACACTCGAACGTGCCTTGCTGAGACAAAATCGAGTCGAGCGTTGCCCGGAGAGTCTCGCGGTTGTTTGTGCTGGTTACGATAAAACTGATCTGCGACTCGGATTTCATGAGGAGGGTGTTCGAAAGGCGCGGACCGCTTCGGAGGCAATTTCTACAATTTCGCGCGCAAATGCGCGCTGTCTCCCGGCGAGGGTCTCTCGGGCTGCCGCTTCGCGCGGCAGGTCCGGTCCTGGCTCGACGGTCGCCCAGATTTCGAGAATACGCTCGGCAAGTGCATCAGTGTTGTTCGGGTCAAAAAAAATCGCATCAGGTGGATTTTGTTCGCGCAGACTGGGCAAATCGGCGAGCAGTGTCCGCTTGCCTAAGGAGGTCGCCTCAGATGCGCTCAGTCCAAACCCTTCAAAGATCGAGGGATTCATCACACAAACAGATTGGCGCATCAGGGCAAATACATCGCGTCGTGGTACGGACCCTAAAATCAAAAACTGTTCCTGCAATTGAGCGCGCTCGATTTCGTGCATGACCTGAGCGAAATAATCGGGGTTGCGGTGGTCCCCTGTGGAACCGGTGCATACGACAACGGGAAACACTCTCGCCTCGCGCAATCGTTCTAACGCATAGATCACGCGTAAATGATTCTTGTGCTGCCAAAATTGATTTGGCAGATAGATGAACTTGGCGGGCAAGTTGTAATGTGCGATCGTGGCATCCGGCGCGGGCTCGTATACATCGTTCGGTATGTCCGAGACAAAACGCATCACCCGTATCTTGTCCTTGTGCTGCGGCAGAAACGTAGCCAAATCCTGACGCACGCTTTCCGACTTGACCACCAAAAGTGTGGCGCGTTCCGCCTCGAGTTCGATGATCCTATTTCGACGCCCGAGCTCGCTCCGATCCAGGAGTTCGGGGAAATGATGGTGCTGGAGGTCATAGATCCATACGAGGAGTGCGGTGGACCGATCGAAGCGATACTCCACGGGCACCGAAAACACGCAATCCACGCCCAAGCGCTTTATCATTTCATCCGGTCGGTTGGGGAGCGGCGGCACAGGCGGGAGGACCGGGCTAAAGGTCAGCAAGCGACGTGCCCGGACTGGCAAGGACTCGAACCGCATGGCGGGCGTCGCGAGTGATTGTGGCTGATTTGAGCGGGGCGGTCTGGGAAAAAGAAGCCGCAGTGAGCCATCCACAAAGGGGCGGTATGGCTCATAGCTCGCGGCTTCTGAACCCCACCATTCGACCAATTCCAAAATGGGACGTTCGTCCCCCAATTGATTCAATGCCGCCAGTAGGTCTCGAATTGTTATAGTACCCGCCATCCAGGCGGAGCCGGAAAAGGGTTCAAATGCGAGGCGCATGACGTTCAATCACAGACCATCTCGATGCATGCAACCGCCCGTGTGACGGAGGTGCCATCAGCAGGCATACAATTGCCTGAAACAACGCGTTGTTGTGTATGGTTTCTCGAAAATCTCCATAACGGCTTGTTTCCTAAATCGCTTTCAGACACTGTGGGGAGCATTCAAGAGACCTCGATGGGTGGGGCGAGTTTGAGTCTAATCGGCTCGACGCTGTCGTCGGCGAGGCGAGCTTGGATCCTAACCAATAAATCCATGTGCGACTGCTGATTAGAATTGTCGTCGAGTGCCGGTTGATACGGCGAAATAAGACGTTGTGCTGTGCCATCTAGCATTAAAGGATAACGAGACGCGGCGGTATGCTCTTGAATCGCATTGACAAACAATACCTTGGGTCTATCCGCTACGGCACGGAATTCAAAGAATGCGTTTCTCATCGCCGAATAAGCGTGTTCATCGCAACGCGCCATGTACCACCCAAGAGCTCCAAATTTCTCGCTCAATTTCTCAATTGACGCAGAATCTGTCCCCCGGTCCTCGTCCTTAGTCGAGTCGTGACACAACAGGAGTATAAGGTTTGACAGTTTTTGCAATACCGCGGCTGCAAGCATCGTGACATTTTGATTTTCCTTCCAGTCGCTGGCGCTAGTCATGAAAAAAACACTCCCGGCGCGGTTTTGTTCAAGTTTTGTCAGCGCCATCTCGAACGCCTTTGTACATGAAATTCGGAAGGAATCGTCACGAGAGTTGACTCCCGGTGTGTCACCAGTGCCAAGTTTGCTCAAAAATCTTTCTTCGGTTAACTCACCTAGCCCATACAAGATTGCGTAATAGCTTGAAGTTAGCCTCGCCTTTGACGCCAAATAGACATCACTTTCGGGATTATTCATGCCAACGTACAAAGTATTCATTTCAGAATAGAACAAGAAAGAAAGAAGGTTGAAAAAACCAAAGTCAGGGCTCATTTTTTCCAGCCCCGCGTGCCTAATCATTGCGAGTGTGTTAAAGCGCGTTATGTCCGCGAGGAGCGCGATTCGTCCGCCACCTTCCGGCAAATCCAAGGCGACGCGCTGAATCTCATCGGAAGGCACAAATTCGATTTCAATCATTGTGTCTTGGCTGGATAGGAACAGGAGTTGCTCGTATCACTGTCAAATGCTTTTTGACGGGACGAAAAGTAGGGTGCCCGGTGGAGTCGTCAGGCGGATACATAGATCAGTCTGTGGGTTTGTCTAATCCTTTGACCAGTCGCGCCGGATTGCCAGCCCACACGGTCCACGGGTCAATATCGCGTGTGACGACGGAATGCGCGCCGATGATGGCGCCTTCACCAATGGTTACACCTTTGAGAATTACAGCGCCAAACCCAATCCATACCTTGTCATGAATACAAATGGGCGCGACTTCCACATTCGACCACTTGTGATTGGTTCGAAAGTCCCTGCCCGCCCTAAAGTCATCGTTTTGCTGCAACACGTCCGCCCGGCGGTCTCGCCAGTCCTGCGAATGCGCGTCATGATCCATGATCTGGACTTGCCACGAAATCATCACGTCGCTTCCGATGATGACCTGACTGCGCGACACGATTGATGTCCCTGGACTGATATAGGTTCGATCACCCACACGAATGGCGCCTTGCATGGACTCGAAAACAAAGCGATTGCCAATCATGCAATCGCTTCCAATTTGGACCCGGACTCGCTCGCCCCGCTGCGGGTATTCCTCATACGAGCAAGAAGGCAAAAGAATAGTACGCTCCCCCAAAGAAATATTCGGACTGAGACTCTGGTATCGTGGGCGTTGGGATGGCGCCTGCGGGATAGCAAGGTCAACTGGCATTAAGATTCGCGCTAATCGTCGTCGAATCCGGTATATGAATCTCATGCCCACCCTTTTGCGGGTTCTGCGCGTGCGGCGACGAGGTCCACCTGCAGGTGGGGGTCTTGTTTGCTCGCCCACTCCACAAGCTCATCCACGCCAACGCCGCGAATACATTTTGCCTCGGTGTCCACAAAAAACAAACTCAAACCCAGATCTTGGGTCAAAAACTCGAGTGGCGCCCGAGCAGGGGTCTTGTTCGCAGTCAAGCCAAAATACCAATACTCGAAAAACAGATAGATGTTCGGGTTCGCATAAAGAGTTTTTTTCATGCCCTGTAGGACCTGCATTTCTGCACCCTGAACATCAATTTTGACTGCGCCGATTGCCGGCGCATTTTTTTCTCGCAGATACTCGTCTATCGAAATCGCGCGGATAGGAATTGACTCGCGCGACTGATTTCGGTTAAACATTGAATCATCACTTGCTTCAGTGGCATAGATTCGATGATCACCGGAATTTGTGGCGGAGAGCTGAAGAGTCAACATCTGAGATTGGTCAGAAACAGCCAAATTCTCAACCGTCACGATGGATTGTAAATGATTCAACCGGACGTTTTCGCGCAGCAACGCGAAATTGGATGGCGCAGGTTCAAACGCATACACATGTCCTCTTGTGCCGACGCGGCGCGCCGAGTGTAAGGCATAATATCCGATGTGAGCGCCAATATCCAATACACTCATTCCCGGAGTTAAAAGTCGGAAAAAGAGTTCACTCTCAAAGGCCTCCCAAATCCGATTATGGAAAAAGTTGCGTCCGAAGACCGGGTCGCCAAGGTCTATTTTGAATCGCAGCGCGCCGGACGGAATAACCTTGAATCGCTCATGCTGTTCATCGAGAAACCGTAGAGCGTAACGGCGGCCCTCCGGCGTTGTTTCCAATGGGTCCAGGAAAAAGGGATCGCGCAGGGGGGGACGCATGTGCCATCTGGTTCGATAAATCCCACTGTTCCAGTACAACCAGCGCGCAACCATTGTGGCTGCTCCGGACACCCCTTCGGTTGAGCCCTTTTGGTAGAGGCGCGCGATTTTACTGTTCTTCATAGAATCTTCCCGACCTTGTTATTATATATCGGCGGGAGCTGCATCCCTTTTGGTGTGGAAGCAGTTGCAAATGATTCTGACGGATACACAAATTCTGTGCCGTTGAGGATGCCGGCGCATACAAGGTCCAAGCCGGGGTCGCGCCCGCTCTGCAAATCATTGAGCCGGTCTAGCGCGAACCTGTATGGCTTCCAACCGGTGGGTTCTTGATCCACGAAATTTATTGGAATCATCCGTCGAAAGAAAAAGTGATACGCGTATTTGCGGGCGCGTATGATCGTCGCTGGGTCGAGTTTTTCGCGCAATGGCAGACGATCCAGCAGCTGCAAATACTCGGCGCGGGAATGCGCGTCGAGTGTGATACCTTTGTCTCGCACCCACGCTTCGCCCGCGACGATAATGGGGATCCCGAGCGTTGCCAATTCCATTCCTGTTTTTGTCCCAAAAATAATGACCGAGTCACAATGAATCATTGCGCGGTAGGTGTCCTGGTTGCTTTCTGGCGGAATAATGAAAATATTTCCAGGCAGTTGTGGGAAACGTCTTTTGATTTCGGAAATGATCGGTTGGCGCGAGACAAGGGTGCCGCGTAATTCAGCCGGATGCACACGAATCAGGAGCTGTAAATCGGGTCGTCTCGCAAAATACGCAATAGTCTCGAACACCCAATCGCGCATAGTTGCAAAGGCGTTGCCCTCATAGAACAGTTGCGCGTCCCAGAGTACATTGGTCAACAACCCAATCGTAGGTTTGGAAAAATCTATTTCGATTTCGGGCACAGTCTCGTGACTGGAATTGGGTTGGTACGGCGAGATTCCACTCCAGTCATTAGTCCCCTGCCACCTTGACCCGAGATAGCTCATCAACTGATTTTCCATCTCTGCTGTCAATTCCAACTCCTCCCAAAGCTTTGTCGGCTCGTCCAGCAATGTAAAGTGCGGTGAGCGATGGTGGCTGAACACAAAGCAGTGCTTTCGATACGCAGGCGTCCAATTGACCACGCGTACATCGGATTGGCGAAAAACTTCACCAAAGATTCCCTGTGGCACATAGATGCCGTGATGAAAGAATGCAATCTGATAGGGAGACTCGACCAGCAATGCGCGCAGAGAGAAAGCTGACAACCACGCGGCTTCAAGATAGCGCCGCAGCACAGGTTCTGCTAGCGGCTCCTCTGCCAAATCGCCCCTGACGAAAAAACGGACTGCCCCCGCAAACGCGTGCTGTCCCAGCTGCAAGCCCTCAAAGCAACAAGTCGGAACTTTATCAAGCGGCACCTGCGCCGCGAGTTTGCATGCCTGAGCTCGATCTGTCTCGGTCAGGTATTCGCCCAAAGTCCGAATTGGCAAGCCGAGCGGTTCGTACATTGCTCTTCCCGCAGGGTAACACCAATTGCAGATTCGCCCGGGGCCGCTTAGCGCAAACTCGGCAGTATCGTGAAATCCGGAATGATTGCACATTAAACAGGCGGGCAGTTTCTTGTCGCAGAGAAGAAACTCAACATTTGCGCCTCGCAAAGTCAACGCCACCGCGATGAGCGCCTCAAAAGTGGTTGTGGAAGGGTGCCCGCCTATTGCCGTCGGGATCAAGACGCGCGGTCCTTGCTTGGCCGCCTCAAGCGCCCGTGCCCAGGTCGCGGGGTCTTGACGAATGAATGTGGCGAGCTCAGACTCGGGATGTAATGTCGGAGCTCGGGGTGCGATCGAATCGCGTTTTGTGCGCGAAAAGAGACGACCAATCGTGTTCCGTCTGATTCCGGCTTTTGGCTTGTGTCCCCTACCATTTCCATCTGTCATGACTGCCTCAAACTTGCGGTTCTTGCCAATTTCAGGTCATTTACACCGATCTGAAGCGGGCCACAAGGGAAAAACGCAACGCGTGTGCCACCCAAGTGTCGCTCCTGCAACTTGGCGCGCATTGCGGTCCAATCGGGATACACACGCACTTGAGGCGGGTAGTGGTCCTGCAGCATTACTTGCGTCAGATTAGGCGACATGAAATGTAATTCGCGATTTTCCAACATCTTTTGATAGACGGGGTTTTTATCGCGGCGATGATGAAGCGGTCCGCCGGGATTAATGAGCCCGAGCCAGCCGTGTCCTTCTGCCGCGTACGTGATAACCACAATGGTTCCACCCGGGCGGACGACATCTCGCGCGCCCGCGCCCGGATTCCATGCAGAGAGCGAGTTCAGCGCCTGCATTAATTCCGTATCCTTGGGAAAAGCATTAAAGATACCGATATCGGCGTCTGTTGGAATGTCCGTCGCGTAAATATTTGCGGCGAACTCGGCGCCGACGCGAAATGCCTCATTTACGTCACCGCAAAAAATACCCGCCGTTTCCCCGGCTTGATTCGATACGGTGATGATACTGAATTCGAGTCCCGCGAGCTTTGCCGCTTCGTCTATCTCTGCGCGGCGCAAGTTGCCGGCGACCTGTCCGACCTGCCCGGAGAGTACTTTGCTGGCAGGTTTGTGATTGGTTAGGACAGTTTCCCAACTGGCAAGACCGGGCAAGACTATTTTGCCGCCACCGCTAAAGCCCGCATAAGAATGTGGCGCAAGCATTCCTAAACTCAGTTTGAGATCGGCGGCGGCGAATTGTCCGTTAATGAGTATAGGCGTGCCGAAACTTGTATTGCCCACATGCACAAGGTTTAGATACGGGTTGTGATTATAGACACGCACTCTCTGCAAGATCTCGACCCCCACCTTTTTCTCCAGATCAATGCGTGTCAGGGGCCGATGCGTGCCGAGCGAAACGATAATCTGAATTTGCGTGTCAGGAATCCCGCCTTTATTTAGTTCCTTGAGGACGAAAGGGAGGATGCGAAACGCCTCTGTCGGGCGATTGAGATCATCAATCGCAATGACCGCGTCCCGCCGCCCCCTTGCCAAATGGGAAATCTGTCGAGTCGAAATGGGCTGTGCCAGCTTTTCTTCGATTTCTGCATCGGTCAGGGTTGGACCGCCTTGCATGCGCGCCTCAACCAAATCCCAGTCATCAGGCAGCGGAAACTCGAACTGTTCCTTGTCATACCATGACCGCCACCAACCACGCAAGACGCCACTCATGCGTGTGCTCCCTGCAAGGCGCGAATGGTGCGTTGAGCGCGATAGAGTGCTCCGCCGATTTGAGCAAGCTGCAGCAATTCGTCGGGCGTCATACTACAGATATGGCCCTTTTCTGTCGGCTTGCCTCGCGTCTTGTCAAGTGTAAAGTGTTTTTCAACAAGGCGCGCCCCGCGCGCAAGTGTAAGCAGGCAGACATCAATTCCCAGGGTGTGGTCGCTGTAACCAGCCAGTCCGGCTCCGGGAAAATCGGACGGCAAATCCCCCATGTCAGACAAGAATGCGGGGTACCTGGACTTGCAATACAGATATTGGAGTTGGTCGCTGTCGCCAAATGGTTTGCCGGGGAGCGCCCAACTGCCGAGCGAAACGATGGTCTCTTTACCAGTGGCAAGGATTGCTTTACACAAGGGTATATCGGTTGTGACAGTGCGGCTGGCGATTTTATGACGCTGGACGCCAATTTCTTCCAGCCAATTCAAGCGCGTCGCGTCAAATACGGACGCCATGAATTCGATGTCGTCTTCGTCACACCATTGTTTGATCTGGGCAACATCCTCCTGCGTTAATTGCAGATAACTCCAGGCATCCGATCCTAGGAGGGTGGGCGCGTCATAGAGCTGAAATTTTGCGACATGTGCGCCGTTAATCTTTGCCTGCCGTATCATTTCGCGCAAGGTTCCCTTGTCGCCACCATGCTGTGGGTGGAGTTCGGCAATGATTTCAAATGTTTGTGGGTGATTTGCCATAACCTGATTCGAAAATAACCCCGGCTATGCGGGGATTGGAGTGGACTGAGGTTGTAGAGTGACTTGGTAACCCAGCTTTGCAATACGCTTTGCAAGTCGTTTCGCCGTCGTTTCCGGGTCTTGCTTGTC
>JADZCJ010000122.1 GCA_020851635.1 Anaerolineae bacterium | reverse complement strand
CGCACGCCGGGATGCCACAGAGTTACAAAGTCGCCTGAGCCAATCCCCCACCAAGGGATTGCTGTGCGTCTGATTTTTGATTCATGCACCAACGCCACCCAAAATTGTGATGCACACCTCATTTTTTGAAACCCCATTGACACGCGCGATGGGTGTTGCTAAACTGAGATCCAATTAGCATCACACAAAGGAGGAGACTGCAATGCCGTGTTGTATCCTTGCGTTACTCGCGATCTTTGGTCCGCGGTTGATTCTGCTGGGTATCTGGTTGTTTAACAATCCATATTTGCAGCGCGCGGTTGACAGTTTCTTGTTCCAGTGTCTTGGGTTCTTGTTTTTGCCCTGGACGCTGCTGGCGTATGTGTTTGCCGTCAATCAATTCAGCGCGGGTCCTTATCTCGGGCTGGACACGATCGGAATTGTGCTGGTCATCATAGGGGTGGTGCTCGACATTCTTTCGTACACCGGCAGTGGGTACGGCAATCGCAATCGTCTTCGCGGCTACGCCGGATGATGCAAGAGGCGTAACCGCATTCGCGGCTATGCCGGATGCATCATTCGTCATCGTCAAAACACACGGGCGAGTCCGATTTCGGACTCGTCCGTGTGTTTATGTACGAGTCTGGCAGTTTGGACAATAATAGGTCCCGCGCTGTCCAACCACCGTTTTGACAATCGGTGTCTCGCAGCGATAACAGGGTTCGCCCGCGCGTCCGACCACGCGCAAGTCCTCTTGAAATTCTCCGCTTTGCCCGTTGATGCGTTTGTAGGTCGCATCAAAACTTGTGCCGCCAACCCCGATGGCTTTACGAAAAACCTTCCGAATCGCGTTGTATAAATCGCTCGCCTCTTGGTCGGTCAGCATTGTCGCATCGCGCAAGGGATGGATTTTGGCATACCAGAGTGATTCGTCGGCATAGATATTGCCCACGCCCGCGATAAAAGTTTGATTCAACAGCAGGGGCTTTATGTGCCCGCGACGGGCGCGCAAGCGTTTGAGAAATTCTCTTTTCGTCATGTCGAGCGGCTCGGGTCCCAACTTGCCGACGACATGCTCGGGATTGTCCACGAGCCACCAGCGTCCGAATTTGCGAAAATCGTGGAACCGCAATTCGCGCCCATCGTCCAGGAGCAGATGGACGTGCTGGTGCTTGTCGCGCTTGACGCGCGGTTCGTGAAAACCGAATTGTCCGGTCATGCGTAAATGCACGATGAGAAATCGGCTATCCAAAGCGGGCTGTTGGGCGGCATAAGCCGCACGGCGGTCGCGCGCTTGGCGCAGTTGTGCGCCCGGTTGTTTTTCCAGCGCAAAGACGAGGTATTTGCCGCGCCGCGTGATGCCGGTGATCGTGTAGCCGACGATTTCTTTTTTGAACGCGTTGGGGGCGGGATGCGCGACGGTGCGGTCCCACGTTACGGCGGCGCGTTGAATCGTTCGCCCGATCAAGTGCGGGCGGAGGTCACGGACGGTCGTCTCTACTTCGGGGAGTTCAGGCATTATTTCTTGTCACCGTTGACCTCGACGGCGCCGAGTTGTTCGATGATTTTTACGACGGCGAAATTGCCTTCGCGGTCAAGCCCCTGCGCTTGCAATGATTTTTGCAGTTCATAAGTCAGCGCCGTGCCGGGGAGGGGGAGTTTCATGTCCTGCGCCGCCTCCATCACCAGTTTCAAATCTTTTTGCTGGAGACTGACCAAAAAGCCCGGCGAAAAATCGCGCCGCAAAATCTTTGGCGCATAGTTGTTGAGCGCCCACGAACCCGCCGCGCCCGCCTGTATCGCTTCGAGCACCTTGTTTACATCCGCGCCCGATTTGGCGGCAAAGACGAGCGCCTCCGCCATGGACAGGTTGTTCAAGACGACGGCGATTTGATTGGCGAGTTTGCAGACCTGACCCATGCCGTTTGCGCCGATGTGAACGATGCGTTTGCCCATGGCGTCAAAGGCGGGGCGCACTCGCTCAAGCACCGCCGCATCGCCGCCGACCATGATCGAAAGCGTGCCTTCAATCGCGCCCTTTTCGCCGCCGCTGACGGGGGCGTCGAGCATGTCAACTCCTTTATCTCGTAATGTCGCCGCGAGTTCGCGCGTCACCTGGGGCGAAATGGTGCTCATGTCTACCAGCACGGAACCCGCTTTGAGACCGTGAATGGCGCCGTTCTCGCCCAGCACCACCTCTTGCACGTCGGGCGAATCGCTCACGATCGTGATGACGATATCCGAATTTTCGGCGACCTCGCGCGGGGAACCGGCAACCTTTGCGCCGAGTTCCTGGAATCCGTCCACGCGACTCGTCGTACGATTCCATACGGTCAATGGAAATCCCGCCTTGAGTAAATTCTTGCCCATGGGCTTGCCCATAATGCCGAGTCCGATGAGTCCGATACGTTCCGTCATTTTATGCTCCTGTGGTGAGATGGTCGTGCTGTGTGCTTTATTCTGAATCGCTGCACTTGCAGTGGACCTGGAAACGCCAATTTGCGCGAATCAATGCGAAAAATATATGTTCGCCAAGATTCGCGTAGATTCGCGTTCGCGGTTCGAGTCAGGTTGCCATCGCAGATCAAAAAGAGAGTAGTTTTTTTGCGGCGTCGAGAATTTTTTGTTTGTTGGGGCGCGAAGCGTCTTCGAGGACGGGCGCGTAGGGCGGCGGGATGTCGGGCGCGGCGAGGCGCACCAACGGCGCGTCGAGATGTTCGAATGCGTGCTGCGAGATCAATGCGGCCACTTCGGCGCCCACGCCGCCCGTCAAGTTCGCCTCATGCACGATCAGGACTTTGGACGTTTTGCGCGTCGTCGCATAAATCGCGTCAA
The DNA here is from genome assembly GCA_020851635.1 of Anaerolineae bacterium. Lineage (GTDB taxonomy): Bacteria > Chloroflexota > Anaerolineae > UBA4142 > SHND01 > SHND01. The sequence continues at coordinate 20,576 of JADZCJ010000122.1, read as the reverse complement.
CGTCCAACGGTTTCACCGTCCGCAAATCCAAGACCTCGACGCTGACATTTTCGCTCGCCAATTCATCCGCCGCTTTTAACGCTTCGTGCAGGGGCGCGCCATAGGTGATGATGCTCAGGTCGGCGCCCGCCCGAGCGACGTTCGCTCGACCGATGGGCACGAGACCCGCCTCGCCGTCGGGCACAAAGCCGCGCACGGAACGGTAGAGCGATTTGTATTCGAAATAGATCACGGGGTTCGGGTCGCGGATGGCGCTGAGCAAGAGACCGCGCGCATCGGCGGGTGTGGCGGGCGTGACGACTTTCAAGCCCGGCGCATGAACGAACCACGCTTCCGGGTTTTGCGAATGGAACGGACCGCCGCGCAAGCCGCCGCCGTTCGGCGCGCGAATGACCCAGGGCACGGGCGAGCCGGTGCGGTAATGATTCGTCGCCGCGTACTGGACAATCGAATCAAAGCCCGTTGATATAAAGTCCGCAAACTGCATTTCGACGATGGGACGCAGCCCCATGAACGCCATGCCCGTCGCCGCGCCGACCATGCACAATTCCGACATGGGCGTGTCAATCACGCGGTCCTCGCCAAATTCCTCAAACAACCCCTGCGTGACCTTGAACGCGCCGCCAAACACGCCCACATCCTCACCCATCATCAGCACACGCGGGTCGTGCCGCATTTCGTATTGGAGCGCATCCTTGATGGCTTCCAGATAGGTCAATTCGCGTGTCCCGTCGGGTGAAACGGTAACGCGCGAGGGCGCGGCAGGGGCGTCGCGTTGAATGATAGAGTCCCAGGTCATACGGCGTAAATCCCCTGTGTCAGCTGCGCCGGGTCAGGAAAGGGCGCGTTTTCGGCGAATGCCTGCGCCGCGTCCAGATCGCGCACGACCCGCGCCATCAATTCCGTCTGTTTGGCATCGTCCAACAGCCCCATTTCGCGCAAACGCAGTTCGAGCCGCGCAATCGGGTCACGCTGTTCCCACTCTGCCAGCAGTTCTTTGGGCACGTATGACATGTTGTCGTGAATGGCATGACCGCGCATCCGCATCGTTTTGCACTCGATCAGCACGGGTCCCTCGCCCTTGCGCGCGTGCTCGACGACTTGGACGGTGGTTTCGTGCACCTCGAAAAAATCGTTGCCATCCACCACAACACCCGGCATGCCGTATCCTGCAGCGCGGTCGACGATATTTTCGACGCGCATCTGCCGCGCGGTTGGCGTCGAATACGCATACCGGTTATTTTCTACAATAAAAATCATGGGGACCCGGAACACGCTCGCCCAATTCATGGCTTCATGGACCAAGCCCTCGCTGCTCGCGCCGTCGCCAAAAAAGTTCATGGCGACGCGGGGTTCGCGTTTGAGTTTGAACGCGTGCGCGATGCCGACGGCGACGGGAAGCGTCTGCGGCAGGTGACTGATGAAACCGACAATGTTGAGCGAGAGGTCGCCGCAGCCGTGCATGTTTACATCGCGCCCGCGGCTCGGTCCGGTTTCGCGCCCCAGATACTGGGACATGACGCGCGCGGGGGTCATGCCGCGCACAAAGTATGCGCCGACATCGCGATGCAAAGGCGCAATCACATCGTCGTCGTCCAACGCGAGCGCGGCGCCGACGCTGATGGCTTCGTGCCCGATCTGCGAAAAGAGTCCGCCGACGAGTTTGCCCTGTTTGAACAGCGCGGACAGGCGGTCATCAAAAGCGCGCGTAAAGCGCATCCAGTAATGCGCGCGTTCCAAAAGTTGAGGAGAAAATTCCATGAGTGGGGAGGATAATTTTTGTGGCGGCGTTTCACGAAACGCCGCCACAAAAATTATACCCGATTTGGGATTTTGTCTATCGCGTCTCCTGGCGGACTCGTTCGAGGTATTTTGGATTCGCGACCTGCAATTTTTCAATGACGGTCTGTTTCACGTGGGCGAATACGGCATCGTGAAAGGGTCCGTCGTCGGCTTGACCCGCGCGAATACGGCGGGCGAGTTCGCGCGTCATGTGTTCAACATCCGCGTACACGTCGTCGCTCGCGGTCACATCGAGTAATTTTAACAAACGCGCGCGTTCTGCGCGCAGCAGTGTCTCGCCCATTTCGAGCTCGCGTTCGACGATGGTCAAGACATTTGCCGCGACGAGGGCGCGGAATTTCAGGCGGTGGTCGGTCACGTTCGACGCGATTTCGGTCTGCAAAAAATGTGCGACGGCGGTGATGAGTTCGCGGTCGGTGGGTTGGTCTTGCATGTTATTTTCCCATGGCTCTGCATACATTCGGAATGTGCTGAATATTGAATCGCGATTTGGAAGAGAGATTTCTCACTGTGTTCGAAATGACAAACCTTTGAACCTTTGTTCCCTGTCTGCTTGTTTCCCCATTTACCGACCCTCAATCAATCGGAGCACTTCTAATTCGAGCTCGGCGCATCTTCGCCCCAGACTCGCAAATTCGAGATTCGGTTCCTCGCCGCTCAAATGCCGCCGCGCCTGGTTGAGCATGCCGACCGCCCAGCGCACATTGTTCAACACGATCCAATAATGCACGCGCGCGGGGTCAAGCGTCGTATTGGACGCGCGTTCGTATGCCGCAAAGAAATCGTCGGGTTGGGCGATGCCGCCGAATTGGAGTGCATCGTTTCCAAAACGCCAGTCGCGCAAGAGGGGCCAGCTCAGGTCCTGGTAGGGGTCGCCGAGGTGCGAAAATTCCCAGTCGAGGATACTCACCAAGCCGTCTTGATTGACGACCACATTGCCGATGCGATAATCGCCGTGCAGCCAGACGAGATTTTTTGGCGCGGGCGGCTCGTTCCGGTGCAGCCAACGGATGCCCAGTTCGAGCGCGGGGTGCGGCTCGCCGACATCCTCCAGATTGTGCTCGAGTTGTTTGATTTCCCAGCGCGCGGGAGAATATTCGACCGGGGGGTGCGGGAGAAACAAGCGCATGTTGTGTCGTTCGACATTCACGCGGTGAATGCGCGCGAGCATTTCGCCCATCTGCGCGGGCAGACGTTTACGCGCGTTTTCGAATGTTGCATCGCGCACGATGCGGCGTCCGATGGTCTCGCCCTCTTTGCGATGCAAGAGCGCGGCGGGACGTCCGAGGAGGTCGGGCAAAAATATCTGGGGATACGGCAGCGATACATCCGACGCATAGGCGATTTGCATGACGCGAAACTCGCGTTCCAGGTCGAGCGCGTCGCGATAGATTTTGCCGCCGAGTTGACGGCGCAGGACGAGCCGGTAATTGCCGCTTGTTTCGCCGGAGGCAACGGACAGGTCGAGCGACCACAACTGCTGGGACGCGCCTCCCGCGAGCAGGCGCAGGTTTTCGACGCGCACCTCGCTTTGAGTGAGGGCGCGCAGTTGGTTTTCAAGCGCGGTTTGCAGCTCGGCAGGGGAAAGGGGCATTATTGGTCGCGGGTAACGAATGAATTCGTTACTACGTGTTGGTCATTTGGGCGCGGAGCGACGATAGACGCGACGCGCGATGCTGCCGCGATGGACTTCGGACGGACCGTCATAGATGCGAAAGGCGCGGTGCTCGCGATAGAGCGCGGCAACGGGCCAGTCGTCGGCGATCCCGCGCGCCCCGCACAACTGGACCGCGCGGTCAATCACGCGGTTGACGGTTTCAGCGACAAACACTTTGGACATGCTGGTCTCGTGGCGCGCTTTTTCGCCCTTGTCGAGCATGTATGCGGCATGCCAGATCATTAAGCGTGACGCGTGCATTTCGATTTCCGAGTCGGCGATCATGAACTGGACGCCCTGATGGTTCGAGAGAGTTGTGCCGAACGATTCGCGTTCGCGCGTGTAACGGATGGCGTATTCGAGCGCGCGGCGCGCCGCGCCGAGCCAGCGCATACAATGTGTGAGGCGCGCGGGACCGAGACGGACCTGGGCGTATTCAAAGCCCTCGCCCACCGCGCCAAGCACGGCATTCTGCTCGACCACGCAATCCACATATTCCACCTCGGCGTGTCCGCCGGGCCAGCCCACGTCCAGCGTGGGCACCTTGCGGATGACCCGATAGCCGGGGTTGTCGGCGTTCACGAGAAACATGGTTGCGCCGGTCGCCGTGCGCGCCATGCAGATGGAAAAACTTGCGCCGATTGCGCCGCTGATGAACCATTTGTGTCCGTTGATCACCCATTGATCGCCGCGCGGTTCCGCCCATGTTTTCAGGTTGTTGGGGTCCGCGCCCGCGCCGTCCGGCTCGGTCATGGAGAAACAGGAACGGATTTCACCCTGCGCGAGGGGGCGCAAATAGCGTTCTTTTTGAGCGGGCGTGGCGATTTTTTCGAGCATGTGCATGTTGCCCTCGTCGGGCGCGGCACAATTCAACGCTTGCGGTCCCAACAGGGAACGTCCTGCCTCTTCAAAGAGCACAGCACAGTCGCGCCAGTTTAGTCCCAACCCGCCAAACTCTTTTGGAATGTGGGGGGCAAACAGACCCGCCGTGCGCGCCGCTGCTTGCAGCTCGCCGCGCAGTTCGACCCAATCCGAAACGTCTTGTGGGACACGGCGTTCGGCCGGAATCACGATCTCGTTGATAAATTTATGCGTGCGTTCTTTCAGGTCGAGCAGTTCGGGTGAGAGTGTAAAGTCCATTGGGGTCTCGGTTTCCTTTCAAAAGGTCGGCAGTGTCCCCTGATTATACCCGCCAATCTTTTTGATTGCCCGCGCCTGCGCGATGCGTTCCTCGGCGATGCGGTCGGCGGCGAGAGAGGTGGGAATGTTTTGCGTTTTTGAAATTTCGATCACCTGCCGCATGCGCTCGAAGATTTTGGCGACCTTGTTCATGCCGCGCTGGGCGTTCACGCCGCCCCACAAGCGGTCGGTGTCAAAGACGGTGCCGCCCGCGTTCGCAATGTAATCGGGCGCATACAAAATGCCGCGCCGCTTGAGCGCGTCGCCGTGTTTTTCGGCGCGCAGTTGATTGTTTGCCGAACCGCAGATGATTTTTACGCGGAACTGATCCAGCGTTTCGTCGTTCACCACGCCGCCGAGCGCGCACGGGCAATAAATATCGGCGTCGGCGGCAAACACTTCGCGCGCATCCATCGTCTTGACTCCAAAAGTTTGCTGCACCTGCGCCATGCGCGCCGCGTCAATATCCGCTATCGTCACGTGCGCGTTTTCCTTGACGAGGTATTCGGCCATCGGATGACCGACCGCGCCCAATCCCTGCACGACGATTTTGCGCCCCTGTAAGTCAGGGCTGCCCCACGTTTCGAGCGCGCACGCTTTCATGGCTTGCAGGACGCCGAACGCGGTCGCGCCGCCGATGGGTCCCGCGCCGCCCGATTCCTGCGCGAGGGTGATCACATACGGCGTTTCCATGCGGATATAGTCCATATCCTGCAGGGTCGTGCCGACATCCTCGCCCGTGAGATATTCGCCGCGCAGGTTGTTGATGAAGCGTCCGAGCGCGCGAAAGAGCATTTCGCTTTTTTGCGTTTTCGGGTCGCCGATGATGACGACCTTGCCGCCGCCGAGATTCACCCCTGCCGCCGCGTATTTATAGGTCATGCCGCGCGCAAGACGCATGGCGTCCTCGATCGCATCGAGGTCGGACGCATAGGTCCACATGCGCGTACCGCCCGCTGCGGGACCCAGCACGGTGCTGTGGATGGCGAGAATGGCGCGCAAGCCCACGTCCTCGTTTTGAAAGAGGAGGACTTTTTCATAGCCGTAATTGGACATGTAGTTAAAGATGTGTTCGGTCATTTTGCTTATCCTTGACTGCCATATTGATCTCCAGGAAGACATGGCGGATATGGAAAACGAAGAAAAATGGGTTGAGAAAACTTTGCTGATTTGATGAGCAATCTTCCCTGAGGGAGCATTGTAAGCTTGGTTTTCATCTCATCGCTGAATGCGGCATAGTTGGGACTACGCAACTCTGTGGTTTCAGTTCTACCAAACAAATAGGTAGAGCTATTTTCGACAATCTCCTTATCGACGGATGACGCAAATTGCTCCGCACCGAATAATATCAATCCCAAACTACGTCCACGTGCAGTGATATCAACAAGCCGATCTTTCAGTGGAGTCCTAATATTTCCTGATGGTGCGAATTTGTTAAGCTCGTCGACAAATACGACTACAGCGTCGAGATTGCTCTCACCCGACTCAAGCAGGTCGCCTAATGCGCGCATCGCTCTTCCGAAGACCAATCTTTGTCCGCGGTCTCCCATCGCTTGGATGTCTACCACAAAAACGCTGCCATTATCGAGCTCTGCCCAAGGAATATTTCTGCCTTGACCTGCGGTGGCAATGAGCCCTGGAAAAGCGCGCGGAAAACGGCGGAGATGCCCCAAGACTTTGTTCCATGTGAGGATATGACTTGAACGGATATATTGTTGGGGTGGGCGTGCGGCATTTGCCTGATTGATTTGTGTCTGGGTCCAGTTAAGCATCTGTGCATAATTCAGGATCCGGCCTTGTTCGATTTCCTCTTGAATAACAAACCAAACGCCCTCAACTCTATCATCCCAATCAAATGGGTTGAATAGAGTTGGCATATCCCGATAGATCATCCCCAAGTCCCACTCAAATCTTTCGGTGGGTAGACTTCGTAAGCTTCTTGCCTGATTAGGATTTGTCGGATCAGCCGGAGCGAAAAAGCGCGCGTTTTCAAAGGGCATCGTTGGCACATTCAGAGTCTCATAAGTATGAATTGACCATTCATCTGCATTCAAATTATCGTGATCGAGACGAGTATTTGGTTGGTCTACGTACAGTAGATCACGGCTTTTAACATTAAACATCACTACCGCGATGTTTTGCTGACTGTGTGTCAGTAGTGACTTAATGCAAAACTGGATTGCCGATGTTTTTGCAGCTAAACCGGAAATGCCTGAAACATTTAGGTGAGCCCCTTCCGGTCCTATCAGAAAATTCTCATCAACACTGATCGGCACTACAGTTCCATCCCCATTTTCGAAAACTCCCATCGGAATCGGCGATCCACTATAAATAGTCTCGCCTTGTTCATTTACTATCCCGTAAGCAAATTGAACACCAAGACGACTGGGGAAGTAGACTCTTGATCGTGCTACGGGCTTAGTCTGGTTCGAGAGGTTCCGCATCACATTACAATTCACCACGATGACTTCCGAGACGTCAGTTGGCACTTGAACATCTGCGTTCCCAAAATCGTGACTCAGGTAGTCGGCTATGAAACTGTCAATATCACTGTATGAACGCATTTCTACAATAGCCCCAAACGTGACATCAAGTTGGCTATCGGAGTATGCTGCAACAATGTTCCCAATTTCCAGGCTTGAACTTGGATCACGCTTAGCAATCCAAAATTGGAACTCACGGGATGTATTTGGCTCAGATTTTGTTGAGACTGTACGGCCAATTACACCATAATCAAGATTGAGAAACGCATCCAACGATGATGTTGTACTCTGTTCCAAAGTAGTCGCTTGCATTTGAATCACCCCTTCATGGTTGAAATAATGGTCTTGGTAGACGGCAGAATGCTAGAGAGATAATCTTCACACATCTGTATTGGATATAGATGTTTGTCCCACCTAGGTGTGGGATAGGCAGTAGGCAAGCGTTCAGACAATAATGATCGAGAAAATCTCTCTGCAAACTGAGCCGCGTAGTTAAGATGGCGTTGACTAATTTCTACTCGTATTAAGCCGAACTCAGGATCAGCATTTACTCTATTTCTCAGGCGTAAATACCAACTTAGTCTCTCGCGCACACCTAATCGCAGATTATCATCGTCGTCATGAAACCTAAAAGTCCATGATCTTTCGAATTCGTTCATCTGCAAAATACGATTGTGATCACTGGAATCAAAGTATCTTGAGCCGAAGGATTTGCTAACCCCTATACACCACTCAATATTCTCTTCGTTTCTATAATTCATTAGAGTGCCATCTATCACAAGAAATTTATTTGTGTGTGCGTTGGATTCTCGCCAACGTGTGATCAGAGTGGTTTCTATTTCCAGCCGCATATCCTTAGCCTTTTGGAGGGCTTTCATTCTCAAATTGGAGTAATCATTTCCCGTAGTTGTAGTTACATCTACGACCTCCAAACCATCGCGCTCAAAATTCTCCAGAACGCTCTGGTCGGGAACCAATGACCGTTCAACAATGATTCCTGTTCTTATCTCGGGTTGTCCCCATAACATCAGCTTACGCTCGGGATCCCTTTCCAGAATGACAGCACCTACAGCAAAGAAATGGACTGGGATGATTACGACGCGTTGATTGACTACCGTAGCTATGTAACCGATATTTATAGTCTTTTGACGGCCATCTTCGAAGAATGAGAACTCTGTGCAGAGTGAATCATCAGGGAAATTAAAGTTTACAGGATAAGCCTGAGTCGTTGACTCCAACGGTCTTGCACGATAACTAAGATCATCTTGCAAGTTTGGATTTATCTCTTCTTCGGAAATGGGCAGTGGTGCAATTGTTCCACCGGCTTGTGTGCGTATGAAATCCTTTGCTTGTTGGATCCGAAGAGTAATACTATCAGACATGGTTCAGTCGCTCCCTCTTGGTTGCATTAAGCAGCTTTTTTCGTACAGATTTTGATAAGCCATATAAGAATATCTGCTTTGATGTTTGGCTATTGTGAAAACTTGCTCCCTTCTTCGCATACCCTTTAGTCTCTCCAATTTCAAGCCAATTTGCGGCACGATAGCATGTGCCTAAAAACTTTTCTGAATCTACAAAAGTCTCGACTATTTGAGGCGTGATTGAGTAGTAATTCGTCCAGTCGACAACCACTTTTTTTGTTGCAAGCGATAGGACAGTTGAAGCAAGGTTTGGGACAACTACGTTCGGCAATATAAGAAAACGGCTGTTATTGATCACCAAGTCGCGGATTTGTGTGAGATCCATGAATTTCTCAAGAAGTTTATTTCTTGAAGCAAGATGCCAAGATGCTGAGGAAAAAGAAATGGCACCCACAAGCACTCCGTCGGCCCTTATCAAGTATTTTAGGCATCTGCCCACTGAAACTTTATGTCCCAGATAGTGATAAGTATCGACGAGGCTATTCCACAGTAATTCAGCGCGGTCTCCTTTTGCCAGCTCAAAATCGAGAGACTTTGGATATCCTGTAACCGGAGAGAGTATTAATTCCAGGTTTCTAGTTTTTTTTGAATTGTTACGTCCACCAGCTTTCCTTTCTCTCTTGACCATGCTGGGCGGCAATTGGACAATCCCTTTCTCTTCAAGGCGGCGCAATACGTCGCGGCAAGCGCGGTCCTTGAGCCAGCCGTTTGGCTGCCTCCATTCGAGTTCTTCACAAATAACCATGGAAATACAAGTTCTGCCTTTATCAAAATGTTTCTTAACTAATCGACAGATCAGGAGTAACTCTTCTTGGCTAAAGGTTCTGCTGCGGAGGGTCAACTGTTTAGGGAATTTTTGCTTGTTCATCATTCAAGGCTTTGAGAATATCAACTTGCTTGTTTGTAGCAAACCCCTGGATTTGCTGGTTCGGCGCTATTCTAATGTACCAGCAACTGCCCCGTCCGCACCGCTTCCACGACGGACAGAATTGCTTTTGCGGTGTCGTCGGCGGATTGTTCGTTGTCAACCAAACCGGAATGGGTCGCGCCCTCGACGGGGACAAAAACGGAATTGGCGGACAGACGCAAAAGTTCGTCCTGCAATTCACGCGGCACGCCGGTATAGTTTTCGCTTGCCGTGCCGACGACAACGGCGAGCGGTTTGTTGCCGATGGAAGCCAGTCCGCGCACCTGTTCCAGCGCGGCAGAAAACGAGTTGTTGACCGCTTGCAGGTTTTCAAAGTATTTGGTCGTTTTGAAATACGCTTCCTCTTCGGCAAACTGCTGTGGCGGCAGGTCCTTGTCCGCCGCGGGAACGGGAAACAAGCCCAGGCGGAAAAATCCGATGCGGGCGAGGAGGGGTGCGACGGCGAGCATACCGGGGTCGGCTCCGACACTCTCGGTCAGGTTTTGACGTTTCCAGGCATCGGGATGGGTGCCTTCGATCAAGACCATCCCCGCGACCTCATCGGGATAACGGTCTGCAAAGGCGCGGGCATATAGAGCGCCGAGCGAATGTCCCACCAACACATAGGGTCCGGGAACGTTGGCGTGTCCGAGCAGCGCGCGCAGTTCGGTCGTGTGCCGGAACGCATCTCGCGGCGGGGCGCCGAGATCGCTCCACCCGTGTCCCGCGCGGTCATAAGAACAGACGCGCGTCTCGCGGGCGATCTGCGGTTGGACCCACGCCCAATTCGAGACCTGCGCGGGAAAGGCGGCGTCTAGGATGACTGTCGGGGAACCCTCGCCCGTGCAGTAAAGGTGCAGGCGTGTGCTGCCGACCGAAATCATTTCGCCGGGCGGCGGGTAGGCGCGTGCATCATTCCCTTCAGAGACGGACTGGTACACGCAGCCCGCAATGACCAGTGCGGCAATCAGCGCGACGAGCGCAAGCAAAATTCGCAGGACCCATTTCATGTTAGGTACTCCACCCAAGCGTCAAATCCTCTTGCCATGCCTCTTGCATTCCGCGCGGGTAGACACAATCTGTCGTTAGCGCGCCCGCCCATATCGTATACCAATGCGTCAATTTTGGATAGGGTCTCACGTGCGAGGAAAGAGAGCCCGTTTTGTTTATTGCAGTTGACGCGGGCAATCAAAATCGTACAATGTTTTGCATGAAAAAGGCAAACTCGCGCGTCGTCGCAGGCAAGCTGCATCAAACCGATCAGGCGGCGCGTGAGATGACGCGAGCGGATGTAGAGGCATGGCGAGCGGGCTGGAGGGCGGTGAAACAGCTCGAATTACAAGACGCCAAGCTCAAGTCAGTTCGGGAGCGTTGGCGCGAGATCAATATGCTCTTTAACTTTGCTTACGAATTGGGTTTGGTTCGAGCCGCGTCGGACGCTGAACTTGCTCCCATTCGCGCGCGCTGGGCGCGGCTCAAAGCGAACTATCCATGAATACCCCAAAAGAGCTACAACTGAAATCTGAAAATCTCTGCGAACCTGGCGCTCTGCGCGAGCAAATTTTCGGTATCTTATAGTTTCATCCCCATCTCGTACCCCTCTCGCCATGCCTCTTGCATTCCGCGCGGCGCGACGCAATCACCGATACGCACGACGGTCGCGCCGCGCGATACCAGCGCGTGATACAAACTGTCGTTGGCGCGCCCGCCCACATCGTATACCAATGCGCTGATTTCGGATAGGGGCATCTGTTCGCCCGTAAAAATATCGCGCAGCATCACCAGCCCGTCCCGGAAACTCTCGATCGCTTTGCCCGGGAGCATCGTGACATTCGATTCGCGCAGAGACCTCTCCATGACGGGGCGCGTGGTCGAATCAACGCTTGCGCCGATGGCGTAACTGCGCGATACGATGGTAACGCGACACCCGCGCCGCGCGAGGTATTCCGCCGCGTTCGCCGCCGCGAGACGCCCCAATCCGTCGAGCACGACCACATTGCCCTGCAGATTCACCCCTCCACCCAAAATTTCGCGCACCGAGAACATGCGCGTCGTCTCCGCCTGCGCCAGCGGTGGTCTTGCGGCGTCCGAGCCGGTGGCGATAATGATGGCATCGGCGTTTTCGCGCAGCAGCGCGTCCGCATCCGCCGATTGATTCAGCCGCACCTCGACGCCGTGCCGCGCCAACTCGCGTTCGAGAAACAAAATCGCGTTCAAGATTTCACCGCGCCCCGGTCCGTTGGCGGCGATGCGCGCCTGACCACCCAACCGGTCGCTCCCCTCGATCAAGACGACGGAATGACCGCGTTCCGCCGCCGTCACAGCTGCCTGCATGCCCGCAGGACCGCCGCCGATGACGAGAACGCGTTTTGACTGTGCGATTTTGGGGAGCGTTTCAAATTCCTTTTCGCGTCCGACGGTGGCATTTTGGACGCAGGAAATCGCCAGCCCGCGGTGTAGGCGTCCGAGACAACCCGACGAAATATACATGCACGGGCGAATTTCGGCGTCGCGTCCCTGTTGTGCCTTGTTCACCCATTCGGGGTCGGCGATGAGGGCGCGCGCCATTTGTGCCAGATCGAGTTTGCCGTCGCGCAGCAGTCCTTCGGCTTCTTGCGGCGTGCGAATCCGTCCCGCGCACGCGACGGGGATGCTTACGACGCGCTTGATCTCGGCGGCGAGGTCAACCCAGGTGAGCGGCGGGAACTGCATGGACGGGTAATGTTTGGCTTCGGAATACAGGTCATAGCCCACGCCCGTGCTGATGTCGAGATAGTCCACCAAGCCGCTCGCATCGAGTTTTTTTGCGATTTCGAGCGAGTCGGCGAGTTGGAGACCGCCGGGGACGTATTCGTCCACCGAAAGGCGGACGCCGACCGGATATTCGGGACCCGCCGCGTCGCGCACGGCGGCGAGGACCTCCAACAGGGCGCGCATGCGGTTGTGGAGCGGACCGCCATATTCATCGGCGCGGTGATTGGTGAGGGGCGAGAGAAATTGATTGAGCAGATAGCCGTGGGCGGCGTGAATCAAGACGCCATCCAGCCCGCCGCGCTTGCACCGCGCCGCCGCCTCGCCGAACGCGCGCACAATCTCGCGGATGAGGGCGGCGTCCATCGCTTGTGGAATTTCGTTGTGGATATACGAGGCAAAGGGCGAGGGGGCGGAGAGATAGGGCGGCGCATCCTTGCGCGCGGCTGTGCTCCCCTGGTGGTTCAATTGCGCAAAAATTTTTGCGCCGTGCGCGTGGACGGCGTCCGCGACGAGCTGATAGCCCGCGATGTAGGAATCGTCGAGATTGCCGAGGACGCCGTAATCGAGGGTGGAGGAACGATGCACCACGTTCGTGCCGAGCACGGTGAGCGCGACGCCGCCGCGCGCCCGCGCCGCCTGATATGCCGCTTCGCGTTCGGTGAGATACCCGCCCGGCGCAGAGAACCCGGTCGTGTGCGGCGCCAGCACGACGCGATTGCGGAGCGTGAGCGAATTGATTTTGAGCGGAGCAAAGAGAAGGGGATACATGGGTTCAAAAGAGGGGCAGAATAACTCGAATGACGAAAAAATAGAGCGCGCCGAGGAGCAGGAATATCGCCGCGCCGATAAAGAGCGCGATTTCGAGCCAGACGAGGGGGTTGATGGGACTGTTGGATTTCATGATTCATCCATTCCGAGTTTCGTTGTGTGCTCGCGCCGGGAAACGCGAATTTTCGCGAATCTTTGCAAATGGATAATGTGCTTCGCCAAGATTCGCGCAGATTCGCGTTTTCATGTCTTCCGTCAGGAGTGATCCTGTCGCCCGCGCGAGATTTCTCATTCCGCTTTGCTTCATTCGAAATGACCTTCAACGCTATCTGGCGGTCCAGCCGCCGTCCACCATGAGGATTTCGCCGGTGACATAGGACGAGGCGTCAGAGGCGAGAAAGACGACGGGTCCGACGAGTTCTTCGGGTCTGCCGCGGCGGCCGAGTGGCGTGAGTTCGCGGATGCTCGCTTCCTTTTTTTCGTCGTGCTCGCTCGCCGCGCCGGGCATGAACGCTTCCATATAGGCGGGCGAAAAGGCGTTGACGCGAATATTGTAGGGCGCCCATTCGACGGCGAGCGTGCGGGTGAGCATGTTGACGCCGCCCTTGGAGGCATTATAGGCGACGATGTTTTTTACCGCCACATCGCCGCAGATGGACGAGTTGTTGACGATCGCGCCGCCGCCCGTCTCTTTCATGTGTCGCGCGACGGCCTGGGCAAAGAGGAAATAACCTTTGAGGTTGACGTCGAGGACAAAATCCCAGTCCTCTTCGGTGTATTCGATTGCGGGTTTTGCCGCGTCCACGCCCGCGTTGTTGACGAGAATGTCCACCCGTCCCCACTGCGCGATGACGTCGTTCACAACGCGTTCGATCGCTTGTTTGTTGGACACATCGGACGGGTAGACGAGGGCGCGGCGACCCTGCGTTTCCACCTCGCGGGCGGTCTTTTGTAATTCGTTTTCGGTGCGCGCGACGAGGGCGACGTCCGCGCCGAACTGGGCGAGCCCGATGGCGATGGCGCGACCGAGCCCGCGCCCGCCCCCGGTGACGATGGCGGTTTTGTTGGTGAGTGAGAAAATGTTGGTTGACATGATTGTGTGAAACCAAAGATGAGATTGGAGCTTGCGCTGCAGAGTGCTCTGCGATTTTGGAATTTCGATTTTCGATTGCGGTCGGACGCTCACCGAAAATTTTGTTTCGGTTTCACCTTCATTTTTTTGGCGAGCGCGCTATCGGGCATGGTGAACTCCTTTCGCGATTCCGGGCGGACAAATTGGCAATCTGTCCCACACCGTTCATGCTTCCCCGTTCACCGACAGGCGGGAAAATGTCTTGGTTGCAGGGTCATATTCAAGGTTAAAGAAACAGTCGCCGCCGTCGAGAACGAGGACCCGTCGGGTCTGCCAACCGTCGGGCGGGGCGCAGAGGGCGTTTACATGGATGATGCGTCTGCCGTCCGCGAGTTCGCCCCAGTATTGGAGTTTGTAGTTGGGCAGGCGTTCGACGATCGGCTCGCGGAGCGCGCTGAATTTGTTTTGATTTTGCGCGAGGTATGCGGGCAGACGCGCTTCGAGTTCGGCGATGGTCGCGGCATCGGGTGTGAATGCTCCGTCGGTGAGAATGGCGTGGGTTAGTGATGGCGCGGTGGGGGCGACTAAAGTCGCCACTACAGGTGGCGCGGGCGCGGGACAGGTGGAGGGGGGGGCATCACCGGCGATGCGGGCTGTGAGCCATGCGAGCGCGTCGGATTGGGACGCCTTGACGACGCCCAGATGATCGGCGTTGGGATAGAGATTGAACTGGACGGCGTTGCCTGCACTGCACAGGGCGTTTACAAATTGTTCGGTCGCCTGCGGCGCAACCACCGTGTCGCTTGCGCCCTGCGCGACAAAGACGGGCGCGGGATAGAGGACGGGTTTGGGCGTATTGGCATTCATCACATCAGACCAGGGCGCGGTGACGGTCGGGTCGGCGTAATAAAAATCGGATGGACGCCCGATGGCGAACGCGGCGATCGAATCGAGCACACATTCTTGCAGCAAGCCCGGAATTTTCTCTATGCCCGCCGGGGTCAACACGGTGTCCAACTGCAAATCGTATGCCTGATTCCACGACGCGGCGACCATCGCGGCGATGCCGGTGACGGGCGAAGGTTGATCGGGTTTCAAAACGGTCTCGACAAGCGTTTGCAGTTGGGCGGCGGGCGCGGCGAGAAGGATGCCGTTCAACTTGATTTCGGGCGCAAGCTCTTGCAGCAGCTGCGCGGTGAACGCAATCGAATGTCCGCCCTGCGAATGACCCCAGATAAAAGTGAGGTCATTCAAATCCACCTCATCAAAATTGCGGAGCGCGCGGACAGAGTCCACCACGCTTTGCGCTTCGGCGCTGCCGACGAGAAACGACGATGTGCCCGGCGCGCCGAGACCCTGGTAATCGGTCGCGACGACCGCGTAACCCGCCTGGACAAAGGGGACGATGGCGGTGTCGGGGAACGAGAGATATTCCCCGGCGAACGGCGGCAAGCCCCACGGGTCAAGCGAGGGCGCGCATTTTTGCGCGAGACCTTCGGTGCCGTGCGCGATGGCGAAGAGCGGAAAACCGCCGTCGGGCGGCGCGGCGGTGGGTGCGGCAAACAAACCGGTCACGGCGATGGGATTGCCCTTGAGATCGCGCGAGAGATACATGACGCGCCATGCCTGCACGGCGGCGTTGTTGGTTTCGATTTTTTCGGTCTTGATGATGTCGCCGGGGTTGCCGTCGGGCAGAGGGTCGGGCGGCGTATAGAACGGCGTCACTTGAGGGTTGATGACGCCGCACGCGGCAATCAGGAGCGCGAGACAAGCCAAGAGCAAGACCGAAACGGATTTCATGGTTGGGAGGATTTTATCACAGGATGCAAGACCTTTTTGCGCCAATGTGCGACAATAAATGCGAATTCATTAACAGGCACGGAACACGCGCCGACGCAAAATCGTCTTGATTGCATCATTCTTGTAGTCCGAGTAGCCAAGTTACTTGTACTTGGAAACACGAATCTCTGCGAATCCGGGCTAATGAAAATGTTTTTTCGGAAAGATTCGTGCAGATTCGCGTTTTCATCGCACCTGTCCCGGACGGATTTTGCAGTTAACTTTTGCAAATAGGCATTGTCTTTATGAACGAACCTTTTGAGAATCAGCCCAGTCCTTGGGATGGAGCGCGCCGGAGCGAGTCGCTGCCGCCGGTTGGATACGAGTATGAACCACCGACTTGCCCGGCTCCCCCGCCGCCGCGTCCTGCAGGACCTGTGTATGGACCGGAACGACCGGACTTGGACGCGGGGCGAGCGAACGAGCCGATCTTTGCGCCGGAACGTTTGAACGCGGCGCCGCGACAAACGGCGGGACAGCAGCAAACTCTTGCCGCGCCGTTGGCGAGCCGCGGACAGGAATATGACCCGCCGCGCCAAGGGGGGACCCCGGCAAAGGGGCCGTCGCGCAAGGGGGGTTCCAAGCCGCCCGCGCCGCCGCGCGGACCGAATGTGTGGTGGTCGCGTTTGCTGCCGTTTGGCATCGGAATGTTTTTGATTCTGGTGTGCGGCGGGATTGCGCTGGTCGGCGGCGTGTATGCGTTTTATGCGGGGGAACTGCCGCCCGCGGAAAAGTTGGCGACGGTCAACACGGACCAGTCCACCAAAATTTATGACCGCACGGGCGCGCTGTTGTATGAAATCGTTGACCCGAATTTGGGACGACACACGATCATTCCGCCCGAACGGATACCCACCGTTTTGAAACAGGCGACGCTTGCGACCGAAGACCCGTCGTTCTATGACAATCCCGGCGTGGACTGGTATGCGCTGGCGCGCGCCGTGTATTATCTGATTCGTTATCAGGAACCGGTGAGCGGCGCATCCACGATCACGCAGCAGTTGATCAAGACCGCGCTGCTTTCGCCGGAGCAAACGGTCGAGCGCAAGATCAAGGAAGCGATTCTGGCGCTTGAAGTGACGCGGCGTTATTCCAAAGACGAAATTCTCGCGTTCTATCTGAACACGATCAATTACGGCAATCGCTCGTATGGGATTCAAGCGGCGGCGCAGTCGTATTTTGACAAGGACGTGGAGGAATTGGATCTGGCGGAAGTGTCGCTGCTTTCGGGACTGCCGCAGCTGCCTGCAATCTATGACCCGTGCATCAATCCCGACCGCGCGCTGACGCGGCAGGAAGTGGTGCTGGGTCTGATGGTCGAGCAGGGGTTTATTCGACAGACGGAGGCGGACGCGGCGGCGCAGGAAATGACGGCGCGGCTGGCGAGCAAAGATTTTGTCGCGCGCTGCCGGGCGGGGATTGATTATGCGCGCGCGCCGCACTTTGTGGAATATGTGCGCCAGCAGCTGCAGGCGAAATATGGACCCGAGTTTGACCGCGCGGGGCTGCAAGTGTATACGACGCTCGACCCGCAGATGCAGACGATTGTGGAGGAGGAGGCGCGCAAACAGATTGATGCGCTGCGCGCCAAGAATGTAAACAGCGCGGCGGCGGTGGCGGTGAATCCCGCGAACGGCGAGATTTATGCGATGCTCGGGAGCGTGGATTTTGACGACGCCGCGATTGACGGGCAGGTGAACGTGGCGACGCGACTGCGGCAGCCAGGTTCTTCGATCAAGCCGTTCAATTATCTGGCGGCGATGGAAAAAGGGTGGACGCCCGCGACGCCGATCTATGACCTGGTCACGGAATTTCCGAACGGGAGTCAGCCGCCGTATGTGCCCAGGAACTATGACGACAAGGAACACGGGCTGGTGACGCTGCGGAGCGCGCTGGCGAACTCGTACAACATCCCGGCGGTCAAGACATTGTATTTTGTGGGTGTGCCGGAGATGATGGGGCTGGCGCAGCGATTCGGGATCACGTCGTTCACGGACCCGAGCCGTTATGGGTTGTCGCTGACGCTGGGCGGCGGCGAGGTGGAACTGGTGGAATTGACGGGGGCGTATGCGGCGCTGGCGAACGGCGGGCAGCGCGCGCCGTTGACGCCGTTTATCAAGATCGTGGATGGGATGGGGCGGACGATCTATGATGCGAGCGTGACGGATGCGACGCCGCAGCAGGTGACCGACCCGCGCTATGCGTATTTGTTGACGCACATGTTGTCGGACAATGCGGCGCGGACGCCTGCGTTTGGCGCAAACTCGCCGCTCAAGGTGTCGCGCCCGGCGTTTGTGAAAACGGGGACGACGAACGATTACAAAGACAATTGGACGCTGGGGGGGACGAGCGAGCTGGTGGTCGGGGTGTGGGTGGGGAACCCGCGCAACGAACAGATGAAGAATGTTTCGGGGATCACGGGCGCGGCGCCGATCTGGCACAATGTGCTGGAACGGGTGTATGCCGAAGAGCCGAATTTTCGCGGGACCGCGCCGCATGATTTCTCGATTCCGGAAGGGCTGGTGCAGGCGGAGGTGTGCGCCGAGTCGGGGCTGTTGGCGACGGAATATTGTCCGCCGGACCACCGGCACAGCGAGATTTTTTTGAACAACCAGGCGCCGACGCAGTTTGACGATGTGTGGGTGAGCCAGAAAATTGACGTGACGAACGGGCTGCTGGCGAACGAGAACTGTGCGCCGGAGGTGGTGGAGGAACGGGTGGTGGCGCGCTTGCATGCGGACGGTTTGCTGCCGTATGAAAAGGTGCGCGAGTGGGGCGCGGCGCGGGGGTATCCGTTGGCGCCGACCGAGACGAGTCCGTGCGTGAACAGTCCGACACAGCCGACCGCGGAACCGTTGAGCGCGCGGATCAATCGCCCGGACGAAGGGGCGCAGGTCTCGGGCGTTGTGGCGGTGAACGGCGTGGTGCGGGTGCCGAACGGTGGGGCGTGGATTTTGGAAGCGGGACGCAACGGGCAGTGGGTGGCGTTGGCGACGGGGACGGGGGAAGCGCGCGGGCGGTTGGGGGAGTTTGAGGTGAACGGGTTTGGCGAGGGGGAATTGGATATCCGGCTGACGGCGACGAACGAATGGGGGCAGCCGGTGGAAGCCAAGGTGCGGGTGTTTGTCGTCGCTTTTGCTCCCACAGCGCCGCCGCCGACGGCACTGCCGACAGTCGAGCCGACGGTGATTTTTGTGACGCCGCCGCCGCCAGCAACAGATGTGCCGACGATTGAGCCGACGCTCGAACCCACACAGGAACCGACGTTGGAACCCACGCCAGAACCGACATTGGAACCGACGGGCGAACCGATCGCAGAGCCGACGGAGGAACCCACACCAGAGCCAACGAATGAGCCGACGGTAGAGATTCCGGTGACGGTCACACCCTGAACGAAAAACGAGCGTCGAACCGGCGCTCGTTTTTCGTTCACTATTTTATCCAGATGGGGTCCCAGTTGTCGCCCTCGAACGTGATGCGTTTGGGCGTAATGTCGCGCCAGTCAAAGGTGTCGTCGGCGCCGACCGGAATGGTGTAAATGTCGCGATGGGGTCCGGGGAATTGAGTCCAGTAGACGACCTCGGAACCGTCGGGGCTAAAGGAGGGACGCCCCGAGTCCGCGCCCGCGCAATACGAAGTGAGACGGCGGAAGGTGGCGTGCTGGGTGGGCTCGCCCTTGAAAAGGTTCATGGTCTTGCGGCAGCCCTCGGGCACTTCGTGGTTGGACGCAAAGACAATGTAATTGCCGTTGGGGGACCACGCGGGGTCTTTGGCTTTGACGTTGTTCTGGTGAAACCAGAGTCCCTGGCTGGGCTCTTCATCGGAAAAGATCATGGAGGCGTGGAGGGCGACATCGAGAATATAGAGGTCGCATTCGTTTTCGGTGTACGTGCCGCAGGCGCGGTCGCCCATGACGACGCGGGTGCGGTCGGGTGAGAATCCTTCAAGCCCCTGGATCGTGTTCAAGAGGTCTTTTGCCTGTTGGGTGTCCAGCTGCCGAACGTTGCCGCCGTCGGGGTCCATCAGGTAATAGAGGAACTCGGAAGGATACGAGCCGCCGTCGCGGGTGGATTTGAAAATGATTTTGCCGCGGAGCGACGCGGGATCGAGCGGGATCGGCGAGGCGGCGGCTGTGGGGGTGGCGGGCGCATTCGCGGCGGATGCGGGTGCGGCGGAAGTGTTTGCCGCGCCGCCGACCTGATTCTTGATGACGATTCGCAGGGAGGGGTCGAGGGGTTCGATGATGAGCGTTTTGGTGGCAGGGTCGTAGCGGACGACGAGGAAATCGCCAAAGGGTTCGGTGAGGGCGTCGTCAATGTCGAGCGTGGGGGGGGGTGTTGGTGTTGGGTTGGTTTGGGCGGACGCGGTCGGCGCAGGCGTGAGCGGGGAAAGGACGACGAGAGCGAGTAGGACGAGAATGGTGGCGCCGAGGGCTAGGGTCGTTTTGAAACGCACATGATACCTCCGAGGTAGTATTGGGAGGATTGTAGGTGGAAACGGGAATGGGGCAAGTTGGGGTGGCTGCGGGGAGGGCAACTTGAAAACTTGAATGTTTTGGGGAAATTTTCGATTTATAGTCTATTTTTTGATTTCTTGATTAATCAAAAAAAATCGGAATCGTTGGGGCGCGGTGCAGGGAACAGGGTTTGGAACGCGAAAGGTCACGAAAGGTCACGAAAGGTCGCGAAAGGTG
>JADZCJ010000121.1 GCA_020851635.1 Anaerolineae bacterium | reverse complement strand
GGGCTTGTTCGTAGGTCTTCCAGTTCCGAATGCGATATAATGACTTTTGGCATGAGCGTGTTTTCTTGTTTTGGTTTGGCATAACCCAAGATTATACGCTTATGCCACTTTCATGCACCAACGCCGGGCTGATTCATCGGGCACCAAGGCGTCTCCCCCCGCAGTACACGCACCACTTCTTGCGTCGCGCGCACCTTGACCTCACGCATCGAGTCTTCAGAATACCACGCCAAATGTGGCGTGACTGAAATGTTCTCCGCATACCACAACGAATGGTCGGCAGGCAAAGGTTCCGGTTCAAACACATCGAGCGCCGCGCCGGCAATTTTGCCTGCGCGCACCGCCGCGAGCAGCGCGTCCGTGTCCACGAGGCCGCCGCGCGCTGTGTTGATGAGATAGGCGTTCGGTTTCATTTGCGCCAACGTGTCCGCATTGACAATGTGATAGGTCGAATCGTTCAGGGGCACATGCAGCGATATATAATCGGACGTCTGCAACAGCTTCTGCCACGTCACGGGGCGCGCGCCCGCGGCATCGATCACAAATGGCTCGACTAGAGTATCGTGCGCGATCACCTTCAAGCCCAGCCCGCGCGCTTTGTGCACAAACCGCTGGCCGATGCGCCCAAATCCTAGCACGCCGACCGTTTGTCCCTGTAAGCGGTCATAGGGGCGAAAACTCATCGGATCCCACACACCGCGCCGCGATTGGTCAAACAGCATCCGCAGGCGGCGCGCGTGCGCGAGCAGCAGCGCGAGGGCATGGCCCGAAACTTCATCCACCGAAAAATCGGGTACGTTGGTCACCCAAACGCCCCGTGCCGCCGCCGCATCGAGATCAATTGCTTCCAGCCCTGTGCCCACATGGCTGATGATGCGGAGGTTTGGCAGCCCCGCCAGCAAACCCGCGGTTACACGTTCGGTCCCCACCATCAGCGCGTCCACTCGTGTCGCTTGGCCGTTCTGAATCAAACTGTCAAGCTTGCGTTCGTGAATGAGCTCGGCGCCGATACCTCGCAAAATTTCCTGCTCCGGCTTGGTATAAATCGCGTCCTCGTGAGCCAACACAACTGTAGCCATAAAGCTTTCCTCTTATCAGTTCATCTGAAACCGCGCCAACTTTTGTTGAAATCCGTCCCGCTCCAACAGCTCGGGATTCATCACCGTGTTGGGCACATGCGCCTGAACGGTCCGCTGCACCCCTCCCACCATCACAACCGCGATCAGCGGCGTCGTATCTCGAGTGGCAGGCAGCCAATGCGATGTCAAATCACCTTGTCCAGCTCCAACGGCGGATAGGAAAGAGGCAGCAGTTCGTGTTCGAACACATCCATCCCCGCGCGCGCGATCCGTTTTTCGCACAGAGCTTGCACCTGCGTCTGACATTGACGAGATAGGCGGCCGGCTTCACCAAGCTCAACTCATGCGCCAGAAAAAACCGCGCGTCTCGAACAGCAGGCGGCTGGGAAAACTGATAAAACCGGATTGTTTCGGATGTGCTCGGGGTTCACCGCGAGCGAATACAAGCGGTCATAGTAGGTCGGGCTGCTCGGCCTCGGTGCGAGGTCTTGATAAAGCGATGCCTGATATCCGGGACCTTGTCAAACTCTTCCAGACCGGCAGGCCATGTGCGGGCTTGTCCTCGGCGTTTAGAAAATCTCCGGCACAAGCAATCCGAAATGCCCGCAAATCTCTCACTCTCGTCCAACCAACCACAAATATGGCCTTGTAATCAGCTCCTTGACCCGCTGCAAAAACCGCGCGGCGGGCGC
This sequence comes from Anaerolineae bacterium, assembly GCA_020851635.1. Lineage (GTDB taxonomy): Bacteria > Chloroflexota > Anaerolineae > UBA4142 > SHND01 > SHND01. Next base: position 103,627 of record JADZCJ010000121.1, on the reverse strand, counting down.
GCCGTCCACCAGGCGGTGGTCGAACGTCAAACTCAAATACATCATTTGCCGCACCGCGATCTCTCTTGCGCCGTCAATCACAATGAGCTTGGATACAATGCGTCCGACGCCCAGGATGGCACACTCGGGCAGATTGATGATTGGCGTAAATGCGTCAATCTCGAACATTCCCAGATTGGTGATTGTAAATGTTCCTCCGCCCAGTTCTTGTCCGGTCGCCTTGCCCGCGCGGGCACGTTCGATGAGAGGGCGCGTCTCGCTCGCCAGTTGGCGCACGGATTTAGTGTGTACATCTCGCACGACTGGAACTAGCAAGCCTCGCTCGGTATCCGTCGCAATCCCAATGTGAACGCTGGTTCCCATCACAATTGTGCCGCCCTCGAATCGCGCATTCAGTATGGGATGTTCGAGGAGGGCATGCGCGCATAATTTCGCCAGCAGGTCAGTGTAAGTTGGAAATGGATCTTGTGCCGCTGTGTCGGCGCGCAGCTGTTCGCGCAGTGTGACCAGCTCTGTCGCATCCACTTCGGTTGTCAGCGTGACGGGCGCAGTGGTGTGCGCGCTCTCAGACAATCGTGCGGCGATTACGCGGCGTACCTGCGGCAGAGCATTATGTAGACCGGACTCCGCCTCGACGGCATTTGTCTGCGCCGCAGTCTTGGACAGGGCTGTCTGTGCCTCAAATGCTGCGCGGACATCGCGCTCGACGATGCGGCCCGAACTGCCCGACCCGCGCAAATGCGCCCAGTCCACGCCCAATTCATTTGCAATCCGTTGAGCGCGCGGGCTGATGGCAGGAATGGGCGCAATGGTTTTGCCTATAGATTTAGCTATGGGCGCAGGAATAGGTTGGGACGGCGCAACGCGCGGCAGAGTGGCATCAATTGGCTCGGATGGTGCGAGCACGGCAGTTTGCGGGGACAACGGTTCTCTTTTCGGCGCAATGTCTGCATGTCCGGATGGCGCACTCTCTCCCGGCGCCAACAAATACCCCAACCGCGCGCCGACGGGAATTACGTCCCCTGTTTTCGGTGCATCGGGCGGAATATACAGGATGCCGTCTTCGAGCGTCTCGACCTCGTTGAGCGCCTTGTCGCTTTCAACCGTGTACAACAAATCGCCCACCGTCACGGTCTCGCCATCACGCTTGAGCCATTCCCCAAACGTCCCCTCTTGCATCGTCCAACCCAAACGGGGCAGTAGAATCTCAGTAGCCATCTATTCCTTGAGCAAATCCCGAATCGCCTGCGCGATCGTTTCCGTGTTCGGCACAACAGCCGCTTCCAGCGTTGGGCTGTACGGCGTGGGGGTGTGCGCGCCGTTTAGCCGCGCAATCGGTGCGTCCAGATCGTCAAACCCGCGGCTGACCACCTGTGCCGTCACCTCCGCGCCAATCCCGCATGGCGCAAACGATTCGTCCACAATCAACAGCCGCCCCGTTTTGTGGATCGATTCAAGCACCGTGTCCATATCTAGCGGTGCAACCGTGCGCGGATCAATCACTTGGACCGAAATACCTTCTTGTTCCAGCAACGCGGCAGCTTCCAGGGTTTTGTGCACCATCAAGCCGAGTGCCACAACCGTAACCATCTCTCCGTGTCGCACAACGTTCGCCTTCCCGAACGGCAAATAGTATTCCTGTTCGGGCACCTCACCTTTGAGATTGAGCAGTGATTTGTGTTCCAGAAACATGACAGGATCGTCGCTGCGTATCGCGGTCTTGAACAACCCTTTGGCATCATAGGGAGTGGATGGTACAACGACGCGAAACCCGGGAATGTGGGTATAGATAGAATAATAACTGCCCGAATGATGTGTCGCCGCCGAATTGCCAATACCGATGCACCCGCGCAGCACGATCGGCATTTTCAATCGTCCGCTGCTCATATACTGGATTTTTGCGATCTGGTTCAATAATTCGCCCATCGCGTCGAGAATAAAATCTGCAAACATAAAATCCACGATGGGACGTGAACCCGTCATGGCTGCGCCACAGCACATGCCCACAAATCCGCGTTCGGCGATGGGCGTGTCGTTCAGCCGCATCCCGCCATATTTTTCATACAGCCCAAGCGTCGTGCCAAAATTGCCGCCGCGCGCGCCAATGCCCTCGCCGACAACAAAGATCGTAGGGTCGCGCTCCATCTCTTCGGCAAGCCCCTCGCGCGCCGCTGCTGTAAATGTGATTTCTCGCATCTGTTATGCCTGTGTCGAATAAATAAAATCTGTTGCCGTGCGCGGATCGGGAAACGGGCTATTTTTCGCAAACTCGATCGCCAACTCCGTCTCGGCGCGAATTGTCCTACCGATCTCGTCCAATTCACCCTGCGTCGCAATCCCATCTGTCGTCAAACGCGCCCCCAATAACTTGATCGGGTCGCGCTCTTTCCATTGGGCCACTTCTTGCGTCGAACGATACGTACCGTCACGCATCCCTTCGGCATGGGCGCGTATCCGATATGTGCGGCACTCGATCAGAGTCGGACCACCGTCCGAGCGCGCTCGCGTCACCGCTTCGCCTGCCGCCTGATACACCGCGAGCACATCGTTCCCGTCCACAACAATTCCAGGCATCCCGTACATGGCGCCGCGTTCACCCACCTGCGGATTGCGCGACGAAAAACTGAACGGCACTTCGGTTGCATACAAATTGTTTTCGCAAACAAACAGCACGGGCAGCTGATAAATCGCGGCGAGGTTAAGACCTTCGTGAAACGCGCCATTATTCACCGCGCCGTCGCCAAAAAACGCGACGCTGACGAGCGATTGGCCCAGCAACTTGAACGTATATCCCGCGCCAGCCGCCTGTAATATATTCGGACCCACAATCCCTGTGGTTCCCATAAGTCCTACCTCGGGCGAAAACAGATGCATGCTCCCGCCGCGCCCGCGCGAACAGCCGTCGACCCGCCCAAACAATTCCGCAATCACCTCGCGTGGCGGCACGCCTTTGGCGAGCGCGTGACCGTGTCCCCGATGTGTGCTAAAAACAACGTCCTGATGCTTCAAGTGCGCGCAGACACCCGTCGCCACCGCTTCCTGCCCCACATACGTATGACATGCGCCATGAATCAGCCCCTGCTGGTGCGATCGCGCCAGCGCTTCTTCTGTTTGCCGAATCAACACCATCGTCCGGTACAAAGCAATCTGCGTTTGCTTATTGATGTTCAAATCACTCGCCATTTCATCACATCCATTCCAAGACCTGCCACATTCTTTTTCCATAACTGTTCGAGACCCAAAACGCGCCAACTGCCGCATTTCACTCGCAGGCATGCTTGGGGATTGTCTGTCGGCGTGATTTCTTCCCGCCGAAAAATGTCCAGCGATTCGGGTGCGCGCGTGATTCAATTTTTACGATTTTCATAGGGAGGGGCGCAAGGTGTCAGGCGTCCCGCCAAGAACGCCGGCGCCTGCGTGACATCGTTGCGCTCGCCTCCGGTCAACACAAAATCCAACGGATTGCCGAGCGTATCCATAATCAAATGGGTTTTGGTGCTAAAACCACCACAACTCCGCCCCAGGGGTTGGGCGGCTTGCCCGCCTTTTTTTGGTGTCCCCACCGCGACGGGATGCGCACAGATGATGGTGATGTCCAAGGCCAGCCACCTCAGATCGGGTGTGGAGAGGAACTGCTGATGCATCTGGTCCCAAATGTCGAGGGCGTCCCAGCAGGCGAGAAGTTTGTAGACGATGCCCCAGATGTGACTTTGCGGCGCAGTTCTCACCTCAAATGTCAACACAACATAGTGCACATTGTGTCGCGGCGCACGTGATGACGTGCCGAGAACCGTTTACAATGCCCCTCCAAACTGAAATGCGTTCATCGCGCCTTGAAAGTTATTCAGTCATCGTAGAATCCAATTCATTCCTTTGCGGTGAAGAACCCATTGCCCATTGGAGCTGAACTGCTTGTTGCTTGCCGATTGAATTCAGCCCGCTTTACGATTTCCGATAAAGGCGATACAGTCAAGCTCGATAAGGATCCCTTTGAATAGGTCGCCTGCTCCAATCGTTCGACGCGTCGGCAATGGTTCGTGGAAATACTTCAAGTACGTTGAATTAAAGCGGTCGCGGTCAGCGAGGTCTAGAAGAAAAACATTGACGCGTACTACATCGTCAAACGTCGCTCCCTCGCTCGCGAGAGCTGCCTTCATTGCGTCCATTGTAAAAATTGTCTGTTCTTCGATCGTTTCACCGACAACCAGTCCATCCTTGACCGGGCCAAAGCCCGATAGAAACAAGATGTCGCCCGCACGGCGAGTCATGCTGTAGAATGGTTCAGGGCTCGTGATTTTGCTCATGGTCGAATCTCCAGTGAAATTTCAAATCGAGTTTACGCTCTGGAAACATTAATCCATCGCAAATAACTCGGGTTCGTATGGCGCCAACGGGATACGGGGTGTAACTCGCGGGTTAACAATATTCCCGGGCGCGGGCCAGTAACCGGATAACACAGCCGCCAAGTTCTCGATCCCAGTTCTATGGACTTGCTCCATCGCTGCCGCCGAGAGCCCACTTACGTGTGGTGTCAGAATCACATTTTCTAGTGCGGTGAGCGGGTGTTTTGGCGGTGCAGGGTTTTCCACAAAGATCTCTATATCTTTGAATGTATCAAGCCCTGCTCCCCCAAGGTATCCTTCCTCAAGTAGCTCGGCTAACGCAGTCTCGTCAACAAGCGCGCCGCGAGCCGTGTTGAGCAAGTAGGCACCTCGTTTCATCTGCCGTAGGCGATTTGCGTCGAGGAGTTGATAGGTTTCTGATGTCAGGGGCAGATGCAGAGAAACTATATCAGATTGAGCAAGCAACGTACCCAAATCGACAAGCTTCACGCCCAATAAATCCATCTCTTCACGCGACACATCCATCCTTCGTCGAGTTGCAATTACATTCAGACCAAAGCTTTGGGCGCGGCGCGCCACTGCCCGCGCACTCGCGCCAAATCCGACAAGCCCTAGCACAAGACCAGATATACGCGGAATTCGAATTTCTTCCTCGCGTGCTTGGGCATATTCGCCGGAAAGTAGGTGGCGTGACATTTGAGGCAATCGTCGAATCAATGATAGCAACATTGCCATAGTATGATCAGCCATCTCCTCTGTGCAGAACTCGGGTACATTCGCGACTACAATTCCTTGCCGTTCGGCAGCCGCAATGTCAATCCGATCTGTGCCTGTTCCCAGACGTGAAATGATTTGGCATCGAGTGAGATTTAGTATCACGGCTTCGGGCAGCTTTACCGAAACGGCAAACAGTCCGTCGCAGTCTGCGAGGAGTGGAATTAATTCATCTGGTGTCGCCGCCTCTACCTGGAGAGGGTTGAGGTGATATTTCTGATAAAGTCTTGCCTCATCCGAGTAGACGGGCATCAGGCGCGCATTTAGCCGGATGATTTTACTGCGTTCGAGAGCCGCCCATCTTGTCATAGTGATTATTTCTTCTACTCTGCAGCGCGGTGAAAACCGCCCGCATTCATTAATGATGCTTCCCCTTCTTGCCGAAGGCGTGTGATCATCTACCTGCTGAATGAGAAAAAAACGCTCAATGAGGGATGAATGATTGACCCTTATCCTTTGACAGCCCCCGCGGTCAAACCGCCAACGTAAAGATCTACAAAGAAAAAGTAAAGAATTGCCACAGGTATCGAAGCAAGAACCGAGGCTGCCATGAGAGGTCCCCAAAAGAAATAATCATTCACCATTAGGGAACTTGTCGCGCCCAGCGGCAGAGTCTTGTTGGCATCGCCGTTAACAAATGCGAGCGAATAAAGCAGGTCGTTCCAAGAGAGGGTAAATGAAAAAATCGCGGCTGTAAGTATTCCCGGTATTGCGAGAGGCAATGTTATTCGGGCCATAGCTCCCACACGTGTACAACCATCAATCCTCGCACATTCCTCAAGATCATTTGGGATAGTGCGAAAATAACCTGTGAGAAGCCACGTGCAAAAAGGAATGAGAAACGTGGGATAAGTCAGCAGAAGCGTAGCGGGCTCGCCCAAAATTTGCAGCTGGCTCAAGACCTGGGCCAATGGGATAAACAATAATGTCTTTGGAACCAAATACGTGATAAAAATCAGAATAGCAAGAAGCGAAGCTCCGCGAAATCGCAGACGGGCTATGGCATAACCGGCAATGATAGACACAAAGACGGAGAAAACTGTTGTGATACTCGCAATTACGACGCTGTTTATCATCCAATGCGAGAATAACGTTGACTCGAACAAATACTTGTAATTGTCAAGAGTTGGGTTCTGAACAAACAAGATCGGTCCCTGCAAATTAAAAATCTCCCTGCTATCCTTGAGCGAGGTAATGAACATCCAATAAAAGGGAAAAAGCGTAATGAGGAGAGCAATGATTACTGGAGCATAGAGACTAATCCCCGTTCGGAACCAGAGCGCAAGTTTGGATTGAGTCATCACCTTACCTTATCGTCCCTTCGAATTTCGGTCAAGGTCCAGATTACGAGCAGCGCAAGCAATGGGAACATTGTTACAGTGACAGATGTTCCCAGCCCATACAGACCGGATTCCAGCGAGTAATTGTACGTCAAGATGCCAAATACAAGAGTTGCATCCGCCGGTCCACCCCGAGTCAACAAAAAGGGAAGCTCAAAATCAGAAATTGTGCCAATTGTCGAAATTAACATGACAATCAAGACAACCGGCATGATCAAAGGCAGAATTACTTTCCAGAGCATTTGCCACCCGCTGGCGCCGTCAATTTTGCTTGCATCCAGTAGCTCTTGCGACACCGTTTGCATGGCGGCAAGAAAGACGATCGCAAAAAATGGAATCCCGCGCCATGCATTTACAAAGATGAGCAAAGCCATGGCTAGGTTTGGATCAACCAAGAACGGAATGTTTGATTGAACAATCCCCATGCGCTTGAGCAAGACATTCACCACCCCAAAGGAGGGGTCAAACATCCACCACCAAGCCAAAGTGCTGAAAACCGTCGGCGCGATCCAGGGCAACAAGAAAATAGCGCGAGATAACCGTTGACCGACAAATTGTCGGTTCAACAAAAGCGCCAATCCGAGCCCACCAAAGAATTTGAGAATTAATGCCAGACCTGTATATACGAGTGAATTTTGGACGGCCCGCCAAAAACGCGGCGTTTCTGCGAGAAGAATGAAATTGTTCAGACCCACAAAGTTGGGGTCCGCGCCAATTCGTTTGTCTGTTAAACTTAGGTAGATCGCGAGCACAAAAGGATACCCGAGCATGAACAATAGAAACAAAACTGCGGGGCTGACCATGAGAAACCCAAGTGGGCCCTCATTTTCTATTCGATCCCTCCATCTACGGGCGGGCATCGCTGATTGTGCATCCTTAACTTGGGCAACAGACATGTTCGGCGTTTTTGTGATACCCGCCGCGTCCCACATTTTAGTGTGTAATGCCCCTGCGGAGACGCGGACGGGTATCGAGGAAAAAATGGCGACTTGCTAACCGCCAACCTGCTTGCGTAAATTCTCGATCTCTGCGAGTGTTTCGTCAAGTGCTTGTCTCGCATTGCCAGTTGTGGCCGCATTCTGGAATAACTTTGCGGTAGTAAACTGGCCAACCATGACGGATGAGAGTTTGGTTGGTGAGGGAACTGCATAACCGCCCCACCGTGCGAGTTTTCCAACTTCGCGCATGATCGCTAATTTGGGATCTTGGTCCCAGATAGGAAGATTCTCAAAGATCGGCGCGAGCGGAATGAGATACCCCCTTCCTTCTTTAATCCACTGGGCGTAATTCTGTACCGCGAAAAAGTCGGTCATAAAAGCGAGCGCTGCTTCACGGTCAATTCCTTGGGCATGATTCAGAATACCCATGAAGGGGAACCCCTGGTATGCAAAACGACCAGCAGGTCCCGCAGGTGGAAGCGCGTGATTCATCACACGCGCCACGTCTGGGTTGTTTGTCAGGGCGGGCAGATAAATGGTATTGACATTCATCGTTGCCGAGATGGTCCCTGCCAAAAAACCTTGATTGTTGGAGGCGTCGTTGTATGCCGTTGCTCCCGGATCGTTAGCATCCTTTTGCAACTTGATTGCAAAATCAAGCGCTGTCAAAGTCTCGGGCGAGTCGAGTGCGACTGTGCCGTCGGGCAGGAACTCTTTTCCTCCGAAAGACCACAAAAGAACCAGCGCATGTGCCAATCCGTCAAAGGGGGTCTGCTGTCCACCAAAGACAAAGCCAAAAGGGCGCCCCGCGGCTTTCATCTTTTTTCCAGCTTCATAAAATTCGTCCCACGTATCTGGAAATCTTTCGATGCCGGCTTCTTTGAACCAATCCTCACGATAAGCAAATACAGGGGTGTGCGAACCCATAGGAATGGCGTGCCATTTACCATCCACGGTCGCTACGGCTGGGGCAACAGGATACCACCCCTCTTGTTGTTCCCCGAGTTCCATGGCCAGATCGCTCAGATCGACCAAGCCGGAGGCAATGCTGGCGGGCGGCTGGGTGAATTGTACCAGTGTTGGCCCCTGTTTTGTCTCAATCGCGGTTGCAACACGGGTGTTGAGGTCTGTGGTGCTGACCAATGATAAATTGAACTTGACGTTGTTTTGTGTTGCCCAATCGAGAGCGAAACTCTGTAGGATTTCGTTCATTCGGGGCACAAAGAACGAGTAGCCCATAAAGTTAATGGTCGCACCCTTTAGCACATTTGGAACTTGCACCGCAGGTGTTTGTGCGCCACTGGGTTGTGTGGGCAGCGGTGCAGAAGCTGGCATCGGCGCACAGCCCGCGATTACTGCTGCGCCTATTGCCGTCCCTGAAAGTTTGAGCATCTCCCGACGGTTTAATTGCTTTGACGGCTGTTCCGTTGGCATCTTTATTCTCCTCTCAATTCTATTAGTTCCATTATGTCAACGATCAATTCTTATGTGTCAATAGGCGCCTCCTCGTGCTATTCTTTTTTTTACCCTATTTCCTGTTGTTTTGTTGATAACCTTCGACTACACGTTTATAGGATGTTGTGATGTGCTCTTCGATCAGCGTGACTGCTTTGCTCGTATCTCGATTGGAAAGGGCTTTAAGTATTTCTTGATGACTTTTTACAACCATTTCTCGGAAATCCACATTTGAGACATTTCGCATGAGGAGGAGGATATGAATTTGGGTCTTGAGCTGGTTCCAGCATTCATAAAGACGTTGGTGCTCAGCTGCGCGGTAAATGATTTCATGGAATTGTACATCAAGGTTTGCTGTCTCACGTTCACTGACAACTCCATCCGCCACTTTATTCATCTCCTGGATGATTGTGTCCATTTCATCCAGTTCAACTTGAGTTATTCTGTTCGCCGCGCGCTCAATCGCGAGCCGCTCGAGTGCAAGGCGCAAGCTATATACTTCATCTAGGTCTGCTCTCGTCAAGCGTGCTACATATGCTCCACGAAATGGGTTAATGATGACAAGCCCCTCATGTTCGAGCTGAATTAATGCTTGTCGTATTGGACCGCGGCTGATACCCATAGTCTTTGCCAACACTTGTTCTCGTAAGCGAGCACTGGGAGGGAGCTGTCCGTTCAAGATTGCCTGACGTAATCGGGTGATTACATCTTCAGTAAGAGTGCGTGATGCAATGGTAGGTAATCCCAAAAGATTATCATTCTCGGATTTTGAAGATTGGATGTTTGCAAGTATGGCATCACTCATATAGATGCTCAGATGGGCTTTGTCCATTTGGTCAAAAACCCTCGGGGAAATAGGTATAAAGGACGATCAGGTTTTCGAGGTGAAATCCGTCGGAATGGGTAGAAATCGCTTCTAAATCCGATGAATATTGCATTCGCTAATTCGTCAATGGATAAAGTCCAGCTCAGAAAAGGTCCTGGACATTCAGATCTTTCTGGCTTTAGAAAACCCAAGATCTCGATTTGGCTGTCCAAGATCAATCCTTCTGAAGAATAATAGAATCACTTTACATAAAATTGTCAACAGTCAACTGTTTATTGTTCACAATTTGATTGATTATACAATCACAATTGCAAAAATCAATAGAATATTTGTTCAGAAGTGCATTTGTCACCAACGACGCAAATGCTTAACACACCCCATGACGTTAAGGCCCGCTACAGCGTCAAGAACGCCACCACGTGGACGGGCTACAAAGTCCATCTCACCGAAACCTGCGACAAAGAGACGCCCCACCTGCGTACGCATGTCCTGCCACGCCCTCCACGACACCCGATTTTCATGCGCCGGACCTGATTCATACACACTTGGCGGAAAAAGACTTGGTGCCTGCCGAACACTGGCTGAACGCCGGCTATGTAGATGCAGGTGGACTGATGCCAAGCCGGACCGAGCGTCACGCCCGAGTCATCGGCCCGATGCCCGTAGACAACCATTAGCAAACGCGTGCGGGTGCGAGCTTTGCTCTCGCCTGTTTCCATCCAGACCGTAGAGCGCCCCGATCCGCTTTTCAAAGCGCTTGCGTCCGGACGCGACGGTCTAGACCCCACGCCCAAACGCGATACAATAGGTGGTATAACCCGAGAGGGGTACCGTGCCGCGGACCGGGCGGCGCGGAGCATTTTCAAAAAATGGCGCGCAACGATATCGAGCGCGAAATCACGGCGACATACGCCGGGCGCGCGACAATCTACGGACAGCAGACCCGTTCGCCGCATCGAGGGACGAACGGATAGGCGTGCCGCAAGCCAACACAAAGGCGCTGCAATGACAAATAAAGCTTCTATCACCCAACGTGCTGCATGGCAAGCTCTTGCATCACATCACGCGCAGGTCCAACACCTTACGCTCAAAGAATTGTTTGCCCAAGACCCGACTCGCGGCGAACGCTTTGCGACAGAGAATGTGGGCTTGTATCTCGACTATTCCAAGAATCGCATCACAGGGGAAACGCTGCGCCTGCTCCTGAATCTCGCGACCGAGAGCGGACTGCGTGAGCGCATTGATGCGATGTTTCGCGGCGACAAGATCAACCTTACCGAAAATCGCGCCGTGCTCCACATTGCGCTGCGCGCGCCGCGCACCGAGCAGATTCTGCTGGACGGCACGGACGTCGTTCCCGAGGTGCACGCCGTGCTCGACAAAATGTCCGATTTTTCAAATCGCGTCCGTTCGGGCGAATGGAAGGGCGCGACCGGAAAACGAATACGCAACGTGGTCAACATCGGCATCGGCGGCAGTGATCTGGGACCCGTCATGGCTTATCAGGCATTAAAACACTATAGCGATCGGGATATGACCTTTCGCTTTGTGTCGAACGTGGACGGCACCGACTTTGTCGAAGCGACGCGCGACCTTGATGCCAATGAAACTCTGTTCATCATTTCCTCCAAGACCTTTACCACTCTCGAAACAATGACGAATGCGCACACCGCGCGCGAATGGTTCCTGACGCGCGCCGGGAACAAGGACGCCATTGCGAAACATTTTGTCGCGGTTTCGACAAACGCCGACGAGGTGTCACGGTTCGGGATTGACACGACAAACATGTTTGGCTTTTGGGATTGGGTCGGCGGACGCTACTCGATGGATTCCGCAATCGGGCTTTCCACGATGCTGGCGATCGGTCCGGAAAATTTCCGCGCCATGCTGGCAGGATTTCACGCCATGGACGAACATTTTCGCGGCGCGCCATTTGAAAAAAATCTGCCCGTGCTGATGGGCTTGCTCAACGTGTGGTACAATAATTTCTTTGATGCCCAAACCGTCGCCGTGCTGCCATACGACCAATATCTCGAACGTTTCCCCGCCTACTTGCAGCAGCTCACCATGGAATCGAATGGTAAACACGTGACGCTTGACGGAAATTTTATCAGCGATTACCAGACGGGTCCCATCTATTGGGGTGAGCCGGGGACGAACGGACAACATTCGTTCTACCAACTGATTCATCAAGGAACAAAACTGATTCCCGTGGACTTTATCGGTTTCGCGCAATCTCTCAACCCCCTGGGCGACCATCACGACATCCTGATGTCAAACGTGTTCGCGCAGGCAGAGGCGTTGGCGTTCGGCAAGACGGCGCAAGAGGTGCGAGCCGAGGGCACACCGGATTGGCTCGTGCCGCACCGCACCTTCGAGGGCAATCGTCCGAGCAACGTGATTCTGGCGCAAAAACTGACGCCCGAGCTTTTGGGAACGCTCGTCGCCTTGTACGAGCACAGCGTGTTTACGCAAGGCACGATCTGGAACATTGACTCGTTCGACCAATGGGGTGTCGAGCTCGGCAAAGTGCTCGCCAAGAAAATCATTCCCGAATTGACCGGCGCCGCGCCCCCCGCTCTCGAGCACGACAGTTCGACCAATACGCTCATCACGCGCTATCGGCAGCTGCGCGACAAGAGCTAGTGCAACAACATGATGAAATTGTCGAGTCGAGTGCTGGTGTGCGAGTTATACAACTCGATATTTGATTATGTAATCTCATGTTGTTGCCACTACTATTCCGTGTAGCTTGATTGACTAACACATGGAATCGCGAATTTCGCCAAACTGCGGCTTGGCACGAATCATTGTTACGCTTTGCGTAACGACGAATAAAGATCAAAATTAACCCAAATTCGCGCAGATTCGCGTTTTCCTCCGAGTTGTCAAGACAGAATTTGTCAGCTCATCAAGTTAGTTGGAATAGTGCAGATTCTCAAATGCGCAACCTGCTCTGCGGATTTGGGTTGCGCGAGGCATAGCATGTCCCACTTGTATGTCTTTTCCGACAATTCGAGTTTTGTGCAAGGCGCGGCAGATTTCATCCTGGATGTTGCGGCGCGAGCCATTGCCGAACGCGGCCGCTTTACGCTCGCGCTGTCAGGCGGAGGCACACCGAAACCGATTTATGCGCGGCTTGCCACGCGAGAATATCAAGCCCGCGTGGACTGGTCCGGAGTCCACATCTTTTTTGGTGACGAACGCTGTGTGCCCCCCGCCGACGCGGCGAGCAACTATCACATGACACGCGAGACATGGTTTGATCATGCGTCGCTGCCCGCCGAAAACATCCATCGGATTCGCGGCGAGGATGATCCGACGCTCGAAGCATTACGCTACGAACAGGAAATCGCCGGATTTTTTCGCTCGCGGCATCTTCCCGTCTTCGACTTGATTTTGCTGGGGATGGGTGACAATGGGCATACCGCGTCGCTCTTTCCCGGCGTCGCCGCGCTGCGCGAGACCACGCGCTGGGTCGTGGCGCAATATGTCGAGGTCATGCAAGCATGGCGCGTCACGTTCACCGCCCCCCTGATCAATGCGGCGCGGCATGTTGCATTCATGGCAGAGGGCGCGGCAAAAGCGCAAATACTGTGGGATGTGCTAAAAGGTCCGTATCAACCCGATGTTTTGCCGTCGCAAATGATCCAGCCGGAAAAGGGCGAATTGTATTGGCTCGTGGATGCGGCAGCAGCGTCAAAACTCGAGCTCCAAGCGGACGAAAAAAATGACAGAGGCGTAGCCCCCCGGGGTCACGCGCGACGGATAGAATATTGATGAACGCATCAAACGACCCCGAATCCCGGTTCAAACAGGCCGCCGCGTATCGCGCGGTGGAATTTGTCCGGTCAGGCATGAAGGTTGGGCTTGGCACAGGCAGCACCGCGCTCTTTGCCACACGCCGCATCGCCGAATTACTGCGCGCGGGCGATCTGCGCGACCTTGTCGCCTTTGCGACATCAAAAGCGACGGACCGGGAGGCGCGGCAGCTGGGCATCCCGCTGCTCCCCGACGATTTGCCTCACGATCTCGATCTGACCATTGACGGCGCCGACGAAGTGGACCCCGAATTGAATCTGATCAAGGGCGGCGGCGGCGCGCTCTTGCGCGAAAAAATTGTCGCGCAATCAAGCGCGCGCGAGATCATCATAGTGGACGAAACAAAAATATCCCCGCGTCTCGGCACGCACTGGCCCCTCCCTGTCGAAGTGCTGACGTTTGGGTGGCGCTCGCAAGCTCGTTTTCTGGAACAGCTTGGCGCAAGCTGGACAATCCGTCAAAACCATGACGGCGCGCCGTTTGTCACCGATTCGGGCAATATGATCCTGGACTGCCACTTTGGACCCATTGCCGATGCAAAAACATTGGCGGGCGAGTTGGCAGGACGCGCGGGGATTGTCGAGCACGGACTCTTTATCGGTCTAGCGACCGACTTGATCGTTGCAGGCAGAAACGGAATCCGGTATCACTCACGGAATTCATGATATGACTTTACCAAAAATTGCGCCTTCCATCCTTTCGGCTGATTTGCTCCAATTACAGACGCAGGTCCAAGCTGCAGAACGCGGCGGCGCGGACCGCTTCCAGATTGACGTGATGGATGGGGTGTATGTCCCCAACATCACTTTCGGCGCGCCGATGATCGCGGCGATGCGCCGCGCGACGACCAAACCGCTCGAAGCGCACTTGATGATTGTTCACCCCGACCACTATCTCGACGAATTTGCGCGCGCGGGCGCCGACCTGATCATTGTGCATCAAGAAACCACCCGCCATCTTGACAAATCAATCCAACACATCAAGCAGCTGGGCAAAAAGGCGGGTGTGGCGCTGAATCCCGCCACGCCCGAAGGCGCCCTGGAATACGTTCTCGAAGCGCTCGATCTCGTTTTGATCATGACCGTCAACCCGGGTTTTGGCGGACAAAAGTTTATCGCTTATACGCTCGAAAAAATTCGCAGGGTGCGCGCCATGCTTGACGCGCGCAATCCCGGCTGTGATTTGGAAGTGGATGGGGGAATTGAGCTCGCGACAATTCGCGCGACGCACCAGGCAGGCGCAAACGTATTTGTCGCAGGCACCTCGGTCTTTGGCTGCGCAGACGGACCTCAAGCTGGTGTGCAAGGTCTGCTTCAAGCGGCACAACTCGATGAATAATCCCGGTGTTGCCACCCACAGAGCAACAGCCCCTTGACCCGTGAGTCCGAGCTCGATACTATATTAATGACATCGTAAAGGAACTCTCTATGCCCGAATCCTTTCCCCGCTTTGAACTGACCAATCAGATTGCTCTGGTGACCGGCGCGGGACGCGGGCTGGGACGCGCCATTGCGCTCGCCCTCGCCAATGCGGGCGCAGATATTGCGCTCGGACTTTATGACGTGAAACGCGATTCCGGTCTGGCTGCCGAAATTGAATCGTTGGGTCGCCGCGCCCTCCCCTTGCAAATGGACGTGACCCGCCTGGACCAGATCAGTCAAGCCGTGCATCTGACGCTTGCGACATTCGGTCGGCTCGACATTCTTGTAAATAATGCGGGCGGCGGATTCAACAATCTGATCGAGAATGTTCCCGAGCACGAATTTGACGAGACGATCAATCGAAATCTCAAATCCACTTTTTTTACAAGCCAGGCCGCAGGCAAAGCCATGATGCAGCAGAACTATGGGCGGATCATCAACCTGAGCTCGCAAGCGGGCTTTGTCGCTCTCCCGACCGAATCGGTCTATTGCATTACCAAAGCCGGTGTCAACCAACTCACGCGCTGT
Source organism: Anaerolineae bacterium (assembly GCA_020851635.1). Taxonomy (GTDB): domain Bacteria; phylum Chloroflexota; class Anaerolineae; order UBA4142; family SHND01; genus SHND01. Next base: position 88,180 of record JADZCJ010000121.1, on the reverse strand, counting down.
TTTGCGGTCGAGTGGGGCAAATACAATATCACGGTGAATGCCGTCGCGCCCACGTTTATCCGCACGCCGGGCACAGAACCCGCGCTCTCGGACCCCGCCTTTCGGGCAGACGTGATCGAGCGTATCGCCGCGCTTCATCGCATCGGCGAACCGATGGAGGTTGCAGGTGCAGTCGTCTTTCTCGCGTCTCCCGCGGCATCCATGATCACGGGTGAGACACTCTTGATTGACGGCGGCTGGACAGCCCGCTGAGTTTCACCTCCTCCGATGACTGCGCAGCCCATGACCCCGCTCGAACGTTATCTCGCCGTCTGTCGCGGTCAGCTCCCCGACCGCGCGCCCGTCAGCCCATTTATCATGCAGTTTGCAGCTCGAGTCGCGGGAGTTTCCTACCGCGATTATTGCCTGTCGGGTGAGGTGATAGCGCTCGCGCAGGCAACTTGTGTGCGCCGGTTTGGCTATGATTCGGTGAATGTGACGTCAGACGCGGTGCGCGAGTATCAGGCGGTGGGCGGACCCGTCGCGGATTTTGGCGACGAGAGCGTCCCTGCGGCAGAGCCCGAGCCATTTATCAAGGATGTGGACGATCTAAAACGGCTGCGCCTGCCCGACCCGCTGGGTGACAATCCGATGCGCGAGCAGATCACCGCGCTAAAAATTCTCTTGCGCGAGCTGCCCGACCAACCGGTGTATGCTTGGGTCGAAGCGCCCTTTCAAGAATCCTGCATCCTGCGCGACATCAATTATTTTATGGTAGACCTGCGCGCCGACCCCGCCCTCCCCAAGGAAATCCTAAAATTTTCTGTCGAGCTCGAGACGGAATTTGCGTACGCACAGATCGAAGCGGGCGCGCAGTTCATCGGCATTGGTGATGCGATTGCTTCGCTCGGTTCGGCGGACGATTACGCCGAGTTCAATTTCCCATATCTCTCGGAACTGGTGGACCGCATCAAAGCGCGCGGCGCGTATATCAAGTATCACGCCTGCGGGCGCACAAAACATATCTGGAAGTATATCAAGCAGCTCAACATTGACATTCTCAATCTCGATTCGATGATAGATTTCGGCGCGGCGCGCGAATTCTTTGGTGACAAGTTCGTGTTAAAGGGGAACTTGAACCCCATCACCGAAATGATGGATGCGACGCCCGAAACCATTCGCGCCGCAAGTCGGCGGTCGTTCGAACAGGCGGGCAGACAGGGCAGATTCATCCTCAGTCCCGGCTGCGAGCTGCCGCCGCAAACGTCATACGAAAACCTCGAAACCCTCGTGGCAAGCGCGCGGCTGGATTGCTCATATACGGCGAAAGACCAATGATTATTCCCAGCAGCTTTTATTGACTGACACAAGGAAACGCGAATTTCGCCAAACTGTGGCTTGGCACGAATCATTGTTACGCTTTGCGTAACGACGAATAAAGATCAAAATTAGCCCAAATTCGCGCAGATTCGCGTTTTCCTCCGAGTTGTCGAGACAGAATCTGTCAGCTCATTAAAGCCAGTGGGAATAAGGACGGATGACAAACGACGAAGGTTTGAATTGTTCTCGATTCCTGTGATATTAAACTCATGTCCTCGCTTGATACTCTATTTTCGCTTCAAGCGCGAGTCGCTCTCATCACCGGCGCGAGTCGCGGGATCGGGTTCGCGGTCGCCCGGATTTTTGGCGCAGCCGGGGCGCGCCTGGCGCTCGTCGCGCGTGATGCCGCGCGGCTCGAACAAGCGGCGGAACAATTGCGCGGACAGGGATATACAGTGCTGGCTTGTGCGTGCGACGTGTCGGCAGAGACAGAGGTGAATTCGGCAGTGGCGAGCGTGCGCGCTCAATTCGGACGAATAGATATTCTCGTCAACAATGCGGGCATCTTGCAGGCGGGACACATTACCGATTTTTCGGCGGCAGATTGGGAACGGATGATCGCCGTGAATTTGAATAGCGCGTTTTATTTGTCCCGTGCGGTCGCGCCGCTCATGATCGAGCAAAAATCCGGACGGATTCTCAATATCTCTTCGCTCACGGCGCAAACGGGCGGCGTCTCGGGCAGTGTGCAATACGCCGCTTCCAAAGGCGCGCTGTTGTCATTCACAAAAACGCTTGCTCGCGACCTTGCGCCGCACCATATCACGGTCAACGCGATTGCGCCCGGACAGATCGAAACCGACATGGGCGCGTTGAGCGACGAGGCGCGCGCCCGCATCGTCGGGATGATTCCTTTGGGTCGTCTGGGCACACCGGAAGATATCGCCTATGCCGCGCTCTTTCTCGCCTCGGACGCCGCGAGTTATATTACCGGCGCAACGATAGATGTAAACGGTGGAATCTTGAAACGCTAAAACGGGAGCTCTCTTGCAAAACACACTCGCGTCTGCAATTGATAGCTGGGTTGCTGACCACACAAACGAAATCCTGCAGTTGACCGAAACCCTTATCCGCTTTCCCAGCGTGAATCGCGCGCCCTATGGCGATGAGGCAGAGGCGCAGATATTTGTCGCAGAAACCATGCGCGCCCTGAATCTGGACGTGGATACGTTTGTGCCGACGGACGTTCCCGCCCTCGCGGCGCACCCCGCCTACTGGCAAGGACGTGACTATACCAATCGTCCCAATGTTGTCGGGACGCGGCAAGGCGTGAGTCCATCTGCGGGAAAATCCCTCTTGTTCTCCTCCCATGTGGATGTGGTAGCCGGAAACAGCGGTGGGCGTTTCGACCCTTTTATGCCGGTCCGCGAAGATGAGAAATTATATGGGCGCGGCTCGAACGACATGAAAGGCGGACTCGCCGCGACGCTCATGGCGGTGCGCTGTCTCCGCGAGCTGGGCGTGCGTTTGAACGGCAATCTGATCGTCGAAAGTGTGGTGGACGAAGAAAACGGCGGCTCTAACGGGACGCTTGCCGCACGCCTGCGCGGGCACAACGCCGACGGCTGCATCGTGCCGGAACCCAACGCCATGATCGTTTCGCCCGGACACAAGGGCGGACGCATCTGGGAGATTCGCCTCAAGGGGTCTCCGGGCATCGCATTTGGCTCTGACCATATCGTCAGTCCGATTTATGGCATGGCACGGCTCGCGGTCGCGCTCGAGGAATGGGAAGCGATTCGCAACCGCGTCACACCGCCGCACCCGCTTTTTGCCGAAACTCCGGGACTGCCATTGCTCATCACCAAAATCAAGGCGGGCGAATTCGAGCCGGGCGCGGGCGACGCCGTCCCCGAACGCGCCATGATGGAACTTTGGGCGGAAGAATATCCCGGCACGACCGAACAAGAGCACTATGCGCGCCTGATCGGTTTTCTCGAACAGGTTGCGCGCGAGACGCCTGCGGTGGCACAGTGCGAAATAGAGATTGTGCCCATCACCCGCTTTTTGCCCGGCAGCGAGATTCCGCGCGACCATCGCTTTGTTCAAACCGTCGGAACGGTCTTTTCGCAAACGCTGGGGGCACCGCCCATCGTGCGCGGCGCGCCGTTTGCGTGTGACGTCTTTGTTTTCAATCAAATCGCCAATATCCCGTGCGTGATTCTCGGACCGCGCGGGGGCAACGCCCATTCGTATGACGAGTGGGTGATGATAGAGGATCTGGTCGCGCTCACCAAAATCTTTGCGCGCACGGCGTGCGAATGGTGCGGGGTCGCAGCATAGATGGGACATTCAGACGGTCTGCCCGTCCTCCAGGTTGCGCGTGCGACTCGTGAAAGCGTTTCATTGGACGATGACGGCGTGTGGGATCCCCTTGAAAGAATAACGCCGCTGTGGTTGGCAGATGGAAGCGGTCCCGCGCGTCAGCCGACGGTGGTCCGTGTCTGTTATGACGATGCCGCCCTGTATGTCCGTTTTGACTGCGCGGACGAGGATATTTGGGGGACCTTGACACGCCGCGATGACCCCATTTACGAGCAAGAGGTGGCCGAAATTTTTATCGGCGCGGGCGCGGACGACCCAGTAGATTATTTTGAATTTCAGGTTTCGCCCGACGGGGTATTGTTTGATGCCAGGATTCACAATCCGACCTCGACGCGCCGCGATTTGCGCTGGGATAGTTCGTGGGACTGCCCGGGCATCGTCTGGATGGCGCGCCGCGATGACGCCAACGCGCGCTGGTTTGCAGCTCTCGCAATCCCCTGGGAGGGAATCACGCCGGATGGAGCCGTGCCAACCATTTGCCGCGCCAACCTCTACCGCATCGAGCGCCCCCGAAACGGCGAGACCGAATACAGCTGCTGGTCGCCGACTCTGACAGAGCCAGCCGATTTTCACAAGCCCGCGCGGTTCGGCACGTTGACATTCGGCAAAGGACAAGAAACATGAGAGTACGCACAATCCTCGGTGATGTAGCCCCATCCGCGCTTGGCAAAACCCTCATTCACGAACATCTCGCGGTGGATTGGGGCGAAATGCTCGGACGCCCCAAGATTTTGGATTTTGAATACGACGCCATGCGCGACAAGATGGTGAATGCGTTGAACGCGGTCCGCGTCTATGGCATCGGCGCGATGGTCGAATGTACCCCCATCGGCTGCGGTCGCTATATTGACCTCTTTCGCGACGTGTCCGCCGCTTCCGGCGTAAAAATCATTTGCAGCACCGGTTTTTTTCACGAATCGTGGTGCCCGATGCACCCCATTGCGCGCGCGTTCGATATTGATGCCATGACGGATTTATTTGTGCGCGAAATCACCGAGGGCATGGGCGGCACCTTGATCAAGGCGGGGATTATCAAATGCGCGACGGGAGAGGGTCGAGTTTCGCCCAAAGAAGAGCAGGTGCTGCGCGCGGCGGCACGCGCCCACCGGCAGACGGGGTGCCCCATCATCACCCACACGACAGGGGGGCTTGGCGATGTCCAACTCGATATTTTTGAATCCGAGGGCGTAACGCCCGGCGAGGTGATTATCTCGCATGTGGGCTGCGAAAAAGACAACTGGCTGGCGTACTCGGAAGCGCTGTTGCAGCGCGGCGCCAACATCTCGTTCGACCGCATCGGCGAGCCGTCGTTTGGCGCGGACCAGCATTGGATTGACCTGCTTACGAATGCGATTCAAAAAGGATTCATCCGCCGAGTCATGTTCAGCCATGACTCGGCAGTGCTGATTCACGGCTATAACGAGGTCATCAACCCGGGCGTCGAAATCACGGGTGACTTTACGTATATCTCGCGCGTCTTTATTCCAAAATTACAGCAAGCGGGTGTGACGGACCAACAATTGAGCATCATGTTCGAGGAAAACCCGCAGCGCGTGCTCGCCTTTTGATCATTTCAGCGTGAGCGGAGGCAAATAGATGCCCCGTTCCTCACGCACCCACCATTCTCCCGTTCGCTGCGGCGCAGCCGCGTCGGCAAAGCGGTACATATACAACCGTGCCCGCACAAACCTCGGCGGCGCGTCCGGAAACGGATTTTCGTCCATCAAAGCGAGCACCGCGGGCGAACCTTGCAGCAAGCGCACCATAAAATTGACGAACCAGGCATCCACTCCATAATTTTGCAAACCAAAGTTCAGCGCCGGGTTTGCGCGCAGTTCGGGCAGCAGCGCCTGCGGGTCGCTTGTCCGCACTCCCAGCGCGGCAAACCACATTTGCCAGTCCAGTCGCGGCTGATGCGGTTCTACCCACGGCGGGGCGCGGTGGGTGTCCCCCGGCTTGAATTTGAACGCGTATTCGCGCCAGTTTTCCCCATCATTTGACCCCTCGATCACAATCTCCGGGCGGGTCGTCGTCATGACCGCAAACGGTCCATAGAGGTTCACAATCCCCAGTGGCGCAATCATCGCCTGCGCGGCGCTCACAATTCCCGGCGTCGGCATTCGGAGCAGCGCCAGGAGTTGAAACCCGCTCAGGACAAAAAGGAATACGGCGATCGCATTGGCGGTCCATCGCGTGATGGGACGCGGGACGCCTCCGTTGCGCGGTGTGAAATATTCGACCATCCGCTTTGGCAATCGCGCGCCAAGCAGGACATCATCCAACAGCAAAATACACAGCGTCATCGTGAGCAGGTTGAAAAAGTTATAGTTGCCCGTCAAAAAGATTTGCACCTGCAGCAGCGCAATCAGCCCCGCCGCCGCGAAACGCAGCCGCCTCGGCGCAAAGACGAAAAACGGCACGACGAGTTCGATAAAAAATGTCGCCACCGTCATGCCCTGCAAGACCACCGCAGGCAGGTGATACGCATAGAACCCGATCACGTTCGGCAGCGGCTGCGTTTCAAAATGATAATCCAGCGCGGTCAGGTTGCGCCATGTCGGATCGCCGCTCAGAATTTTGACCAGTCCCGATGCAAACATGAGGCGGAACAATAACCAGCGATAGAGCCAGAGGATGAGATTCGAGTCTCTTGAAAAAATGGCAATGAACCCAACTTCGAGCAGTAAATAGTCCCACTGATAGGCAAGAAAATCCTGCCCGACCGAGACCAGCGCAAGATACAAGAGCCAGAGCACAATGCGGAGGATGCGGTTGTGAAATCCAAAAACCAATCCCGTGGCAAGCAGCGCGCCCGCAATCGGGACGGCTTGAAGCAAGAGGTCGCCGGAATTGAGCCAGAATATCGTCGGCATTCGCCAGATTGCGCCGACCGACAGGGATTGCCGCCCCATCAAATCCGCAATCGGCAAGATTCCCTGCGAGCCATACAACCCCAACATCTGCACTGCCAGCGAACCAAACGCGATAAAATAAATCAGACCGAGCGCGCGCAAAAAGAGCGCGCTTGTGAGCGTGTAGGTGACAGGTCCATTTGTGCCGCGCAGCGCGAACGCAAACCGCGACAAAAAATCGCGGGCAGACCTCACCCCGCGATTTTTTACTGCTTGTACTCGAGTGGCGCCCATCAGTTGTTATAACGCGCCCGTCATCCGCTCCGGTACCCGTCCAAAAGGCGAACGTAATGCCCGCCCCGGCGTCGCCCCTGTCATTTGCGCGTTTTCGACGACGAGCGTTCCGTTATTGACGACGTGCGACACCCCGAGCGGATAACTGCGCGGGTTCTCGTATGTCGCCGTGTCCCGCAATATTTCGGGATCAAACACGACGAGGTCAGCCATCATCCCGGGACGCACCAACCCGCGGTCCAAAAAGCCGAGCCGCTGCGTCGCCGCCGAGGTCATGTGTCGTACCCCCTCCTCCCACGTCAACAGCCCCAGGTCGCGCACATAGTGCGCCAGAAAACGCACATGCGAGCCCCACCCGCGCGGGTGTGGCATATCGCCGACCAGGATGCCGTCACTGCTGACCAGGTGAATCGGGTGCTGCAAAATTGCCTGCACATTTTCCTCGTTGCCGATAAAAGCCAGCTGCGATGTGCCCAGCCGCGTCCGCATCAATAGATCGCAAAAATAATCAAAGGGCGTCATGCCCGCTTTGGCGGCGGCATCGTCCAGCCGCAGTCCCACCGCCCACGCATCAATCCCGTTCGGTGTCCCGCCAATCTGGATCATGTGCCAGTCCATCGGGACAGCGTGCCAGCTGTCCGACCCCTCCACTTCAATTTCACGCCGAATGCGGGCGCGCGTTTCGGGATTTTCCAGTCGCGCCAGCGTCGCCTCCATCCCGCCTTCGTGCGCCCATGACGGCAAGCACGCGTGCAGGTAGGTTGCGCCCGCGATATACGGATAGGTGTCCAGCGTCACGTCCACTCCCTGCCGCCGCGCCGCGTCAAACAGCGCCAGCAGCTCGGGCGCGCGATTCTTGTTGACCGGAAACCCAAAATGCGCGTGCGTGAGATTCACGGGCACACCGGCGCGCCGCGCGATTTCGATCGAATCGCTGTATCCTTGAATCGCATACATGCCGTAATTGCGGTGATGCGGGCAGTAATAGCCGCCATAGGGACGGATCACCCGGCACAATTCGACGATCTCATCGTCGGTTGCATACATTCCCGGCGTATAGGTCAAACCCGTTGACAGCCCCACCGCGCCCTCGCGCATACATTGGTCGGTCAGCGCGCGCATCCGATCGAGCTCGTCGTTGGTTGGCGCGCGATTTTCCGTCCCCATCACTGCCATCCGCACCGTGCCGTGCGGCACAAGCATCGCGATATTTACGGCGACCGAACGATCAAAACGGTCCAGATATTCGGTGACACTGTTCCAGTCCCACTCGACATTTGGCGGGTCGCCGTTCCAACCCGCCAACTGCGAGCGCAGCTGCGCGGCAGTTTCGCGGGTGACCGGCGCAAGCCCCAGCCCGTCCTGCCCGATCACTTCGAGCGTAATCCCCTGGCGCGTTTTGCATTCCTGAAGCGGGTTCGCCAGCGATTGCAGATCGGAATGGGTGTGCATGTCCACAAACCCCGGCGTCACAAACTGCCCGTCGGCATTGATCGCCCGCTTTGCCGCGCTGCCCGCGAGCTTGCCGACCGCGACGATCCGGTCCCCCTCCACCGCCACATCCGCCCACACCCACGGATTGCCCGCGCCGTCAATTACGCGTCCGTTCGAAATGATCAGGTCAAACATAAGGTTACTTCAAGTTGAAATCTTATTCCGAGCAGCTTTTATTGACTGACGCAAGGAAACGCGAATTTCGCCAAACTGCGGCTTGGCACGAATCATTGTTACGCTTTTCGTAATGACGAATAAAGATCAGAATTAGCTCAATTTCGCGTAGATTCGCGTTTTCCTCCGAGTTGTCGAGGCAGAATCTGTCAGCTCATTAAAGCTTGATGGAATAGGCGATGGGGACCCATTGCCCGGTCGCCGCCGACTCGTATATCGCAAACACGTACGCCAGCGCCGCGCGTCCATCCTCACCGGTCACGCTCGGCGGGCGTTTTTCACGGACCGAGTTCACCATCTCGTCCAGTTCCGCCACCATCCCCAGCATGGTGCGGTCCGCCAGCCCGTGATCGGGCTTGTAAAAATGTGTGATACTGCGCCGGTCGCCGATCAGCGTCTCGACCGAGTCCCACGAGTGCACGTGCACCATCCCTTGCTCTCCAAACACGCGGAGCTCGCAGTCCAGCGAACGATAGGGTCCCCAGTGCTGGAAAAAATTGCCCTGCACGCCGCCGTCAAATCTTGCGAGCGCCGAGCCAAAATCTTCGGCGCGCCTGCCCGTCGTCGGCTCGATGATCGCGCAGATGCTTTCCGGCTTTTGCCCGATAACCCACGCCGCGCGGTCCAAGCCATGCACCCCGTTGCACATGAATACGCCGCCCCCCGCAATCTCCTTGTCACGATACCACGGCAGGACAAAACTATAGGTGATGCTCATTGCATCGTGAACGATAAGCGGTTTGCCGATGACGCCGCTCGACACGATCTCGCGCGCCTGAACCATTTCGGGATAGAAATGATGGGTGAACCCCGTCATCAGATTCACGCCCGCCTTGTGACACGCCTCGATCATCGCGTCCGCCTCCGCCACCGTGCGCGCGATCGGTTTTTCCATCAATACGTGCGTGCGTTTGCGCGCGGCGGCGAGGGCGGCGGGCAAATGCAGCTCTGGCGGCAGACATACATTCAAAATATCAATCCCCTCCGCAAGCAGCGTTTCGTAATCCGCAAACGCGCGGCTGTTGGTCCCTTTGGCCAGGGGCGCGGCTTTTTCGGCAATCGGGTCGGCGATGCCGACGATCTCTACATCGGGCAGCTGCATGTATGCCTGCGCGTGCACCGCGCCGATGAATCCCGCTCCCGCAATCCCAACGCGGATTTTTTCGCTCATGTTTCGTTTCCTTTGCTCATCTCTTGAATCGCTTGCCGATAGGCGAAATTGGCGGGCAGTCCGCCCGTATGCACAAAGATGACGGTATCCTCCGCAGTCACATGCCCCAACCGAACTTGATCAATCAATCCTGCCATCGCTTTGCCCGTATAAACCGGGTCGAGCAGCAGCGCGTCCGTGCGCGCCGCGAGCCGCATCGCGTCCAGACCCGCGGGTGACGGAATCGCATATCCCGCGCCGATATACGCGTCGAGATTTTCGATCTCGTCCGGCGTGATCCGCAGTTCCACACCGAGCATTTCTGCCGCCTCATTGGCAACCTGTGCGGTGAGGTCGGGCATTGTCGCATTTGTCCACTGCAGGGGCGCGACACCCGTAATCTTGATATCCCATTCGAGCAGCCGCGCGCCCAATACGATGCCCGCTTGTGTCGGACCCGCCGCCGCGAGCCACAGCCGCGTCGGCGCAATGTCCAGCGTTTCGCACTGTTCCTGCAGCTCGACCATCATATTGACATACCCAATCGCCGTCAGCGGCGACCACGAATCGAGTTTGAATGCCCGCATGCCCTGCCCGCGCAGTTCCGCCACCATGTCGTCAATATGCTCCTGTATCCGCGTCATGTCCGGCTCGTCAACAAAATGCACCTCTGCGCCCATCCAGTAATCGAGCAAAACGTTCCCCTGGATTTCCTGCATGTCGCTGTTTCGCAGCACTAGGACAATGGGAATGCCCATCTTGACCGCGGCAGCTGTTGCCTGGCGTGACCAGTTGGACTGGATGTTGGCGCCCGTGACAAATATCTCGGGGTTGTTTTTGAGCGCGTCCGCCATCACAAATTCCAACTGCCGCGTCTTGTTGCCGCCAAACGCCAGCCCGGTCAGGTCATCGCGCTTGACAAACAGTTTCGGACCGCCGAGCGCAGATGAGAGACGCGGGAGCACCTCCAGCGGGGTTGGGAGGTTCGCGAGAGTGACTCGCGGCAATGATGCGAGAATTTTTCTGATCTGTGCGCGGCGGTCCGAGCTCGAATTGTCGAAATTCATAACTCCTCCAACGGAAAAATCGGTCGCCGCACCTTCTGATACGGCAGTTTTTTCAAGTTTGCCGTGCAAATGCCGGGCGTGTCAACGTAAACCACCTCGCGCGCAATGTCGCCGTATGCCGCTTGCCACGCAATCGCGGATTTCACAACAATAATTTTCTGGTCGGCGGGTTCGATGCCGAGCGACCGCAATTGTTCTGCGTCGAACGGCATCGTCTTGCGCTCCATGAGCACAAGCGTCAGCCCATCACAATCGAGCACGACGGTGCGCCCCATCCGCATGACCTGCCCCGTCATATACGACCCTTTATGCGCGTACTCGCCGGAAGAAATCAATCGAACGGTCCCGCGCACCGTCACAGGTCTCCCGTGCATCGAATCGGTCTTGCCGCCGACTTGCAGCGTCACCGGTTGACCGACACCCGCCGCAATTGCCGTCGCAACCGCTTCCGGATCGGCGATCGTGACGACTGCCGCTTGCGCCTGTGCGTCCAGTAATCCCTTTAACAAGACAGTGCCATCACCCGGCGCGCCGCCGCCGATATTGTCCGCCACATCCACAAGAATGGCGGGCGTCGTCGTGCTCGCCGCCGCCTTTTTTACAGCTGCCGCCACCGGTGTATTCTTTGCCCGAAACGCGTCGCGCCGCTCCCAAATCATTTTGTGCAGTTCGTAGGCATAATCGTGCGCCAATTCCGTCTCGTCGTTGGTCGTGATGAGAATGCTCATGCCCGCGCGCTCGATATCCGCATACGGATACCCCGCGATGACGCTCGCAGAGACGACATATGGGTCTTGAGCGATCTCGGCGCGCCGCGCCATGATCTCGCGCATGGGAGATTGCGCCGTGCCCTGCGTTTGCGGCACACTCAACAGCGACAGCGGGTACCAGACGGCCGTCGGGTCAATTTGTCCTCGCGCCAATCCCCGCATCACGTCCGCCGCCTGCATCCCGCGCTCGTGCGCGTCAACGTGCGGGTAGGTCTCGTAACCGATCAACACATCCGCATGAGCCATCATATCCTCGCTCATGTTGGCATGAATATCGAATGTGGCGACGATGGGTTTGTCACGGACAAGCGCGCGGACGCGCCGCAAGAGTTCTCCTTCCGCGTCGTCCAGACCCTCGACAACCATCGCGCCGTGCAGAGCGAGCAGCACTCCATCCACACCATCAATTGCCGCAAGATCGTCCAACAGCATCCCGGCGAGCGTTTCAAAGGCGTCGCGCTGAACGATGCCCGAAGGCACCGCGCCCGCAAACACAAGGGGAGTGACCTTGAACCTATTTTTGCGCGCGCCTGCAATCATGCCCCCAATTTCATTCCGCACGCTCTTGTATCGCCTCGACATTTCCGCCCCGCGCGCAAACTGGTACGCATAAAAAGACTCGAGCGGTGTGGTATCGCGCGCAAACGTATTCGTTTCGTGCCAGATGCCTCCGATTGCGATGTTCACAGCAAATTTTTGGGCACCATTAACCCGCGAAATGCCTGAATCGCCAGGTCAATGTGCCGCTGCCCGTTCCGCAGCGGAAGCGTCATGTGTCCACACAACAGCGCGTTCACGTCCATGCCCTCCAGCTTGTCCACGCTGGCGGCATAATCTTGAATCGAACAATCGGGAATATTTTGCAATATCACCGCGCCGTTGAAAAAAACCAGGTCGCCGCCAAACAACAGTGTTCGCTCGCCGCGCGCCAGATAACTGCAGTGTCCGCGACAATGCCCCGGCGTTTCGATGACGCCCAATTCCAGCTCTCCCACCCGAATCACGTCGCCCTCGCGCACTTCCACGTCCACCGCGCTCCCCTGCAAACGATAATCTTCCGGATAATAGCCCGCCCGCTTGGCGAGTTCGAGACTGACCGCCTTTTCATCCGCCGCGCGAATCCAGTCCGCCGCTTCCGCCGGCGCAATCACCTGCGCATCAAGCGCCGCGCGCAGCTCTCCCGCGCCGCCCATGTGGTCCGAGTGCGCGTGGGTGAGAATAATCTTGGTGAGTTTGTGCGCCAGCCCCGTCGCGCGAATGTTTTCGAGAATTTTTTCTGTCTCGAGACCAACGCCCGCATCAATCAGCGCCGCTTCGCTGCCGCCGTCAAGCAAAAACACATGGCAGTCAAAGTCATTCGACAATTCCAAGCCGAGACGCCCGCTGCCGACGAGATGAACTTGACGAGTCAATTGCATAACCATTACTCCGATTCACAATTCACGTTCACTGCCCGTGGCAGATTCCTATTCCATCTCACCAAAATTGTTTGACAAATTTCCTGAATGCACGGGACCGGACACCGCGAATCTACGCGAATCCACGCTAATTTTGAAATATATTCGCGTAGATTCGCGGTTATAAATGTTGGGCAAATCAAGCTCCGCAGAATAACGAGTTCAAGGACAGACCTTTGAGGTTTTTGCGGTGGAATCCATCGTCGAGGCCTCAATGGTCATACCGGACAAACTCTACCGCCAGCTGTGCGTAAATTTCCGCCGCCTGCACCACCTGCATCAATTCAACCCATTCATCCCCCGTATGCGCTTGCGCAATGTCACCCGGACCGAGGACGATGCTCGGGATGTGCGCGAGCTCGGCGAGTTTGCTGGCGTCGGAGCCATACGGCGCCGTTCCAAATTCTGTTTCGCCGCGAATCGTTTCGCACGCTTTGCGCGCCACCTGCGCGATTTTGGCGCCGCGCGGCGTGTCCAGCGCATAATCGAGCAGGTCGGGGGCGAGCCGCTCGATCCGATAACTCGGTTCGCGCTGGCGGACCGAGTCCAGTGCGGCGTCAATTTCCGCCAGCGCCTCGTCCGCCGTTTCGCCGGGCACAGTGCGGCGGTCAATCTCAATCACACATTCATCCGGCACCATGTTTACCTGCAAACCGCCGTGAATCACGCTCACGCACAAGGTGGGTGCGCCCAAACGCGGCAGCGCGCGGGCGGACAGGCGCGGCTCGACCTGCTCACGCAGCGCCTGAATCGCCTCGACCATCGGATAGATTGCGTTGATCCCTTCCTGCATCCGCGACGTGTGCACCGCGCGTCCGCGCGTGCGGATGCGAAAGCGAACGACTCCTTTGTGCGCAATCACGGGCACAAGATTCGTCGGTTCGCCCACCACTGCGCCTTGTGCGCGCGGTTTGGACTCGGCTAATTTGAGCGCGCCGCGATAGGCGACCTCTTCATCTATCACGGCGGCGAGGAGCACAGCCGCATGTCCCCCGGCGGCATATTCCTTTAACAGCTTGAGCGCATACATCATCGCCGCGAGCGACGCCTTGTCATCGCACGCGCCTCGCCCATAAAGACGCCCCTCGCGCACCAACGGCGTAAATGCGTCCGGCATCGGGTCCGCCGTGACCGTGTCCATGTGTGCTTCAAAAATCAAACACGCATCGTGTGCCCCTTGCAGCCGTCCCAAAATATTGGGGCGTCCAGGCAGCACGGGCTGAAATTCGGGTTCGATGCCCAGCTTGCGAATATAGTCCGCCACGTATTCGCCCACCGCAATCTCTCCGCGCTCTCCGCCCTTGTAGGCGGGATTCACGCTCTCGATTGCGACGAGATCGGCAAGCAGCGTCTCGAGTTCAGATTGATTTGCGAGACCCTTGAAATTTTTCATTTCGTCTCGAGCAACACATCTCGTTCGGTTTCGGCGGCTTTGATGATCGCCAACGCCACCTCCAGCCCGTGCAGCGCGTCTTCCGGCGATGCCACATCGGGCGCGCGTTTTTCCAGCACGCAGCGCGTAAAATACGCCAGTTCCTCTTTGAGTGCGCCAAACATTTCGCCGCGGATGCGCGGTTCATGACTGATGTCAGGGACGAAATAGCCGCTTTCGCTCCACACGCTCAGCCCCGCATTCACAAAATCAATATTCGCAATCCCGCGCGTGCCCGTTACCTGCATGGCGTCGTTTGCGCCGATGCCGCCCTTGTCGGGATTGAGCCATAACGCTTCGATGAATGCGACCGCGCCATTTTCAAATTCGAGCAGCGCCCACACGCCGTCGGGGTTGGGGTTGTCGTTCACCTTGCGATGGACGGCATGTACGCGCCGGACGCGCGCGGGAATATACCAGAGCAAAAGGTCAATGTCATGGATGGACGATTCCAGCACGGCGGGCATACGGAGATAGGTCTTGGCAGGTCCTTGCGGGCGGTTCCGCCGCGCCGTAATGGACACGATCTCGCCCAACTCGCCGCGCGCAATCATCTCGCGCACCAGCGCGTGGCGTGTCTCGAATCGCATAATGTGTCCCGGCGTCAGAAAAACGCCCGCTGCGCGCGCCGCATTCACCATCGCCTGCGCATCCTGCAGGCGCGTCGCGAGCGGTTTCTCTACCAGCACGTGCTTGCCCGCCGCAATCGCCGCGAGCGTTGGCTCGCGATGCGAGTCCTCGGTCGTGCAAACGCTGACCGCGTCGAGCGCGCACTCGCTCAGCATCTGATGATAGTCGCTGTAACAGTTGGCGACCTGAAAGCGCGCCGCAATTTCCCGCGCGCGCCCCGCATTGACATCGCAGACAGCCGCGACCTCTACATAAGGGAGCGATTTGTATGCGACGAGGTGGCTCTCGCCAAACGCGCCCACCCCAATCACCGCAACTTGTACCGGTTCCATAATCTCCAAATAGAAAATGACGAATGCGAGTTTGCCTCGTCATCCGTCAATTTTTACTCTGTATTTGATGCCTCGCGTCGTCTATGGTTGTCCTCGTTCGTCATTCGTCGTTAGTTCTGTGTCCAGGTGCATTCAAGCGCTTTTCTCATGTTCTTGCCCCTCCATCACTCTCTTGCAGCCGTTCCAAAACCCACATACGCACGAGTTGTGTTGGGCGCACCCCTTTCCTCTCAGCTCGGGCGCGCAACTGTTCAACAGTCCTTGGATCGAACTGCACGGTTAAACCCTGGGTCAGATTTTTAGAAAAGCGTGCACGTACAGTCTTGAACTCGTCTTGGTAATCTCCCATGTCATGACTATCAAACCACTTTGCTTCTTCCTCTTGGGTTTTAAATTCTGGAATTCGACTCTTTGCTTTTCTTTGCTGTTTTTCTCTAGTCGGTTTGGTCATTTTCATCACCGTCCTTCTCACTTTTATAAATACGCCGCTCTTTGCGGGCTGCCGGTCTGGCCGTCACGACTTTATACACCCCTTCTTCGTCCTCTGGATTAACCACAATTGTCAACATCCTTTGACTCTGGGTCGGTCCAATGATTAAAAGTCGCCCGGTGTGCCCCTCTTGGGCAATTGGATTTCCAAAACATTCCTCGACAGCTTCCTCAATCGTCACGTCATGCTTTGCAATATGCGAAATAGTCCACTCGGTCCAAATGAGGCGTTTGATTTCTACCATGCTCACAACATTGTATTACAACGTAAGACGTTGTCAAGGTGTAAATAAAAACCGCCCCAAGGCTCAAAACATTCCCAGGACGGTCTGAGACAGTTTACGCGCCGCCGCTGCATCTGCTTCTGCTTGTGCCTGCGCCTGAAATCACAAACCCCAACGCCTTCTTGAAATATTTTTGGATGGCACTCAGAACTTGAGCGCCCCCTCTTGCAGCCCCTTCATATACCAACGTTGAGCAGCCGCAAAAACCAGAATCCCCGGCGTAATGACCAGGATATACATGGCAGCCAGTCGGGGCCACGCCCACTGCCCGATGCCGCCGAATGTCGTCGCCAGCACAACGGGGAGCGTCCGCACCGACTGGTCGTTGGTCAGCGTCGCCGCCAGCAAAAACTCACCCCAGCACGTGACGAAATTGACGATCACAACCACCACAAGACCGTTGGCGATGAGCGGCAGCATGATCTGGAAAAAGATACGCATGGCGCCTGCGCCGTCCATTTTGGCGGACTCGGCGATCTCGTGCGAGATGCCTTGAAACACACCGCGCATGATTAGGGTGCTCAACGCCAGGTTCAACGTCACATAGGGCAGGATCAGACCCGGGAGGGTGTTGATCAAACCCACGGTGTCTTGAAGTTGGAAAATGCCAATGATCGAGACGATCCGGGTCGGAAAAAAGAGCGACATGACAAAGATCGTTACGACGACCCAGCCGAACGACAGCCGCAGATGCACGAGCGCATATCCCGCCAGCGACGCGATGGTCGTCGTAATAAAGACGACCGAGAGGGTCACCACCACGCTGTTCCACATGTTTTGCCAGATCGTGGGAATCTCGGTGATGACATAGTAATAATGCGTAAAATCAAATGCTTTGGGCCAGAGCGTCCCGCTATACGCATCCGGAATGGACTTGACCGACAAAAGCAGGACCCATGCAATCGGAGCGAGGACGATCAGGCAGAAAAAGATAATCGTCGCATGCATGGCGAGGGTCGTCCATTTGAGACGCGGACGATGCGGCATCGTCACACTGACTGCGTCCGTCTGCGCGTGAGTTTGTTTTCGAGTCAGTTCCATTATTTGCTGTCCTGGTCCCTAAAGACCCAAAACAAAAATGCGACGACGGCGAGCATCGAGAGTGCGCCGAGCCACCCCATCGCGGCGGCATAGCCCTGGGGCCAGGAGCCGAGACTGAACGCGGTATGCCACATATACACCGTCCAGGTATAGGTTGGCATCGCGCTGTTCAAGCCACCCATGATAATAAACTCTTCGATCACTGCCATCGCCGTGCCAAAGCGCAGCACGACGAGGATCAACATGATGGGGCGCAGGCGCGGCAAGGTGACTTTCCAGAACAGGTTCCACTCGTTCGCGCCATCCACCCGCGCCGCTTCCGTCATCTCGTGCGGAATGGACGCAAGTCCGGCGAGAAAAAACATGGTGTGATAGCCAAGCCCCCACCACCATTCCATCATGGCAATGGCGGGAATTGACAGGGGCGAATCCCCCACCCACTGCGGCGCGTTGCGAAAGGTAAAGAGGTGCAAGGTATCTACGAGGATGACATTGATCGGTCCAATCTCGTAATCATACATCCAGCGCCACAAGATAAAAATCATCGGACCCGGAATGACGGCGGGGATGAGCAGGATGACGCGATATATGGTGGCGAGCCGACGATTCTTGACACGGTCCACCAGGATCGCCACAAAGAGCGGGATAAAAATGACGCCCGGCAAAAAGAGGATGGTGAAATAGACCGCGCGCCAGATGCCCTGTTGAAATTTAACATCCTGCAGCGCATCAATGTAATTCTGCAGACCAATAAAATGAGTGGGGTCGGTTACGTTCAAATACTTGTAATCGGTAAAACTGATGGCAAAAACCTGAATGATGGGGTAAAGACTGTAACCGATAAAAAAGATCAGCGCGGGGATCACAAAGAGCCAGTTGATATTTTCGCGCAAGGTGCGACGACGCGCGTGCGCGCGAGCAACTGCGGGAGATAGAGTTGTGCTTGCCATCGTATGCCTAGACGGATCAGAGCTCTCGCAGGGGCAAGCGCGTTGGCGCGCCTGCCCCTCGATTCCTTATTCTTACTGGGCTTTCAACACAGCTTCGGCAACCGCTTTTTTCGTCGCCGCCATCGCCACTTTCGGATCTTTTTCTTCACCCTTGAGATAGGTTTCCCAAATGGGCTGACCAATGACGAATTGGTTCAGACCAAATGGGTTATTCGGAATCGCTTTCGCGATCGGGAGCTGGCCAAACACGACCTGGACCCACGGGTTCGCCGTCAAAAAGTCCGGCGGGTTCGCCTTCCACTCGTTATAGATCGAGGTGTATGGCGGAAGCTGTCCCGGATGGGATGCGGCGGTCCCGCCGATGGAATCTTTCCAGATCTGCGGGCTGTAGGTCAGCGCCTTCATATACTCGGCTGCTTTTTCCTTGTTTTTGCCATACTTGAACAACGCGGCGCCTGTAGTCCAGAATACAGTTGAGCCGGCGCCGCCCTTGGCTTTGGGCAGCGCGCCGATGCGCAGCGCATCGGGATTGGTCCACCGCTGGGCAAAGCGCAATGGCGCGTTTTGATACTTGACATAGTAGGCGACGTTCTGTGCGCCAAACGCCACCTCGTCCGGAGTCTGGTTCACGCCGCCGTCGGTTGCGCCGGGCTGGAGCGCGTTCGCCGATGAGAGGTCCAGCATCTGTTTCATGATTTCCAGCGCCTGGACTGCAGCAGGATGTTCGAAATCAAACAAGGGCTGCCCACTCTTGTCGCCCTCCAGCATATAGTAGACGTCGGTGCTGATGCTGTGCGTGATCGGCGCAAGCGACCGCCAACCGTGCGCATCAAACGTAGCGCCGTATCGCGCCGCGCCCGAGTCAAGCACTTTTTTCGCATTGGCGAGATACTCGTCCCAATCTACCGGCGCCGTGTCGGGAATACCGGCTTTGTTCGTGATGTCCGAGTTGTACGCCTGCACGATAATGTCCAGGAAAAAGGGCCACGAGTACAACTTGCCGTCAATGCTCCCTTCTTCGCGGATGGACGGAATCATGTCATCCAAAACTTCTTTTGGAATGTATGGGTCCCACGGCTCGATGGCGCCCGATTTGATGAGATCACCCATTTCGACAAACGGCGTCACGCCGACATAAACATCCCAGGTGCTTTCTTGATTCTTGGCTTCCGCCACAAAGCGCGCGACATTGAAACCCTCGACCGGCGCAATCTGCGCATTTACGTCTCCGAACGACTTGTTAAAGTCGGGAATGGATGGGTGCAAGTCCATGATCCATTGGTAAAAAGTCGGGGTCAAAAGACGTTCGGTGGTGCTCGCCGTCGTGGCGGCGGGCACGGCGGTCGCGGCGGCGGGGACTGCGGTTGCCGCGGCAGGCACCGCGGTCGCGGCAGCGGGTGGTGGGGCGGCAGGTGCGGCGCACGCGCCGAGCACCGAGACGCCGGCAAGCCCCAATCCTGCTGTAGCCATCGCTTGCAAGAACTGGCGCCGCGAAATAAGCCCTTGGTCCATCGCGCGCTTTAATACCTGTTGAATCTCTTGCTGCTGTTCACTTGCCATAGGATTCTCCTCCTCCTCCTGTTCGAACTGATGGGGTTAATCAACAACACACCTGACAATCGTGCCTAATGCATCACCTCCTTGCGTAGAGTATGAACGAAAAAAAGCAACTCATTACCGCATCACAAATCGGGTGAATCGAGCCAACAGGAATTGCAGAACCGGGCGTATTACTTGATCGGATGAGCAAACGCTTATCCGACGTTAGTCAGGAAATGATCAGGTGAGAGAAAGAGTCAGAGCGCGTGCCGGCGACAAGTGCAGGATCAACGAGCGTGCGTTGTTACGCGCAGGGTGAACATGGTGCGCCGAGCGGCTGAAGGTTTACACCGGGACATTGTGTCTACCATTAGGGGGCGGCGTCCTCGCCGAATTCCGCATGTGGACTCACGAGCGCACGAGCAAGGATATTATAGAGATAACGTCACGCGGCGTCAATACAACGAGCGGCGCAAGCCTTTCAAAGTTTTTTATCTTCCGAGCAACAAATTCCTATATAGTCAGTTGGCCGCCATCCACGACCAATGTCGTACCTGTAACAAAGCTGGCGTCGTCTGACGCCAAAAAGACAAAGGCGCCCGCAACCTCTTCCGGCTGCGCAAATCGTCCCAGTGGAATCTTTTTCAAATACTCGGCGGAAGCTGTCGGGTCGGCGACCAGCTCTGCGGTCAGGCGCGTGCGAATCAGCCCCGGACAAACCGCGTTCACCCGAATATTGTGCCGCGCCAACTCGATTGCCATCGTCAGAGTCAAGCCCACCACACCAAATTTCGACGCGTTATAGTGCGCCAGCTCTTGCTCGCCCACCAGTCCATTGGTCGAAGCCATGTTGACGATGCTCCCGCCACTCCCCTGTGCGATCATTTGTCGCGCCGCCAACTGCCCGCACAGAAACACGCCCTTGAGATTGACCGCCAGCACCCGGTCCCACTGCGCGTCCGTCATTTCGACAAAGGCAGCTTCTCCGGCAATGCCGGCAATCGCGCACATGACATCCACTCGTCCGAACGCCGCAACGGTCCCTGCAATCATCGCCGCGACCGAATCTCGCGCGGTTACGTCAACGCTCATCGCCAGAGCTGTCAAGCCCGCGTCGCGAATTTCCTGCGTCACGCGCGCAGCATTCTCGGCATCAATATCGCCGACGACCACGCGCGCGCCCTCTTGCGCAAAACGCAGCGCCGTCGCGCGCCCGATTCCATTGCCCCCGCCCGTCACAACAACTGTCTTGTTTTCAAATCGCATCGCGTTCACATTCTGCAACGTCCCCGGGCTGACCCCACGACAGAGGACCTATGGAACGCGCAGTTCTTTCTCTTTATCGTTTTTGCCCCGGTCATATGAATTGTAATCGGCAACCCGAACGCTTGTCAATGCCAAAATCACAATTGACCGCACCCTTTGTCGCGTGCTAGAATTGCAGGCACATTCGGGATTTGCCCGACGCCGTTCAGACCATGAAAAAACCCTCCGGAGAATTTCTCCTCGAAGTTTGCGTTGATTCTGTCACGTCCGCCCTCGCCGCGCAAGCCGGAGGCGCACACCGCGTCGAATTGTGCGACAACCTTCTGGAAGGCGGCACGACTCCGAGCGCCGGCGCAATCGAAATCGCGCGCAAGCATCTCAAGATCGGACTTAACGTCATTATTCGACCGCGCGGCGGCGATTTTTGCTATTCGGACCTCGAATTTGAATGTATGTGCCGCGATGTCGAGATTGCGCGCGGACTGGGCGCCGATGGAGTCGTGATCGGTATCTTGAAACCAAGCGGGACCATTGACAAAAAACGCACAAAAACTCTGCTCGACCTCGCGCGCCCCATGACCGTGACGTTCCACCGCGCATTTGATATGACGCGCGATCCCTTGCGCGCGCTCGACACCCTGATCGAGCTGGGCATTGACCGCGTTCTCACCTCGGGACAGCAGGAATCCGTCATCGCAGGGTTGGAACTCATCACCGCCCTGATCGAACGCGCGGGCGACCGCATCATTGTGATGCCCGGCGGCGGGCTTGACGAACAAAATCTCGCGCGGGTCGTCAAGACCGCACAACCGCGTGAAATCCACCTCACCGCCTTTTCGCGCGTCGAGAGCCCCATGTTGTACCGCAACGAGCGCGTCTTTATGGGCGGAGAACTCAGACCTCCCGAATACTCGCGCAAGGAAACAGACTCGGGGCGCGTTCGCCGCTTGCTCCGCGTCGCACAGCAATGACCCCAAATTCATCATGAGAATCGCAATTCTTGGTTCCGGGGCAATGGGCAAAGCGCATGCCCATGCTTTTGCCCGACTGCCGGATGTGGAAATCGTCGGCGTCTCTTCGCGCTCGCGAGAAAAAGCAGAGCAGCTCGCCACCCAAGTCGGCGCGCGCGCAACGACCGACGACATGGAATGGATTCACGATCCTTCCGTGGATGCCATCAGCATTACCCTTCCGACGCATCTGCACAGGCAATACACCATCGCCGCCTTGAATGCCGGCAAGCATGTTCTACTGGAAAAACCATTCGGTTTGAACGTCGCGGACTGTGACGCCATGATGAGCGCCTGGCGCAAAAGCAAGCGCGTCCTGATGGTCGCGCATGTCCTCCGTTTCTGGGGTGAATATGTCAGCATCCGGGACGCGCTCTCGCGCGGTTCGCTTGGCAAACCGCGCGCCGCCCTGGCTGCGCGACTTTGCGCGCGTCCCGCCTGGGCGAACTGGTTTCGCGACCCAAACAAGAGTGGGGGCGCGGTCCTCGACCTGATGATTCACGATTTCGATATCGTCAACGCGATTTTCGGCAAACCGCGCGCCGTTTTTGCGCGCGGACGACAGGGCAAACGCGGTTCCTGGGACGACGTCGTGGCACTCGTCGAATATCCCGGCGCCTCCGCGACGGTGCAAGGCAGCGTGATGATGCCGGGACCGTTTCCATTTACCATGTCGCTGCGGGTGTGCGCCGACCACGGCACAGTCGAGTTCTCGTCGCGTGCCGCAGGAGCTCAGGTTGAAGCGGCAATCGCAAATCCCGTTTTTGTTTACACGGAAACAGAGACGCAGGTCCTCACGCCGCCGCCCGGAGACGGCTATGCCCTTCAAGCCGAGTATTTTGCCGGGTGTGTTCGCCACAACCGCCAGCCGACGCTCGGAACGCCCGCTCAGGCGCGGCTCGCCGTCGCGCTCGCCAACGCCGCGCGGGTTTCATTGGAAACCGGCAAACCTGTGCCGGTCCGGCAGGGACACAAAGCGAAATCGAAATAAAAAAAGGATATCAAATTCTTGCGCGGGCACAGCGGGAGACACAAATGTCAAACGAATGGACGAACGATCAACAACTTTTTGAAATCATGCGCGCCGAACTATTCACCTCCGCGCTCTCGGACACTCTCGACGCGCATGGCTATTTGCATCAAATGCTCCCGCCGAACGTGCGTCCGATGCGGCTCGGCATGCGGGCTATCGGGCGCGCCATGCCCGTCCTCGAATCCGACAGTCTCGACCCAAACGATCCCTTTGGCGTCCTCTTTGACGCGCTCGACGCGCTCGCGCCCAATGAAATCTATATCGCAAGCGGGGCGGTCTCTGCCTATGCGATGTGGGGCGAGCTCATGACAACCGCCGCGCGCAAACGCGGCGCGGCGGGCGCAATTCTCAACGGCTATCTGCGAGATATGCCGGGCATCGAGGCGCTGCATTTTCCTGTTTTCGGTTGGGGGAGCTATGCGGCGGATCAAAAACTGCGCGGGCGCGCCCTGGCGTATCGCGTTCCGATCATCATTGGCGGGGTCACCGTCCAGCCGGGCGATATCCTCTGCGCGGATGAAGATGGCGTCGTGGTGGTGCCGCAGGCGGTTGAACGCGCAGTAATCTCAGATGCTCTCGCCAAAGCGCGCGCCGAAAAAACAGTGCGCCACGACCTCGAGGCGGGCATGTCCGCGGTCGAGGCATTCCGCAAGCACGGCATCTTTTGATGCCGCGCCCGGGTATCGCTTGCGTTCGGTGACACCCATCAAAAACAATTGAAATAATCAGGCAAAAAAAGACTCGATGCGAATTTTGGCGGTTGGCGCCCACCCTGACGATCTGGAAATCCTTTGCGCGGGCACTTTGGCAAAATACCGCGCCCGCGGCGATGATGTCATCATGTGTCACGTCGCAAACGGGGACAAGGGACATTTTGTCATTCCGCCTGAGGAATTGACACGCCTTCGCGCCCAAGAGGCGCGCGAGGCCGCTGCGGTGATCGGCGCCGTATGTGTTGCCATGGATTTTCTCGATGTAGAGCTCTATGATACGCCGGATGCGCGGGAGCGTTTTATTGACATGGTGCGCGCCGCGCGTCCCGATGTGGTCATAACGCATCATCCCGACGATTACCATACCGATCACCAGCTCGCATCTTCCTTGACCATTGACGCAACTTTTAGCGCCACGGTGCCGCACATCAAGACCGCCCACGCGCCTCTCGTCAAACTGCCGGTCGTTTACTTGATGGACACGCTCGCGGGGTTGAATTTCCAGCCGACCGATTATGTGGACATTACCGACACGCTGCCGCACAAAGTCGCAATGCTGTCAAAACATTCGAGCCAATTGAACTGGCTCCAAGAGCACGACAATTATAACGCGCTGGACGCGCTCGAGACCATGGCCAAGTTTCGCGGGTACCAGTGCGGTGTGAAATATGCAGAGGGATTCATTCGCTATCGGGTGTGGGGCAGGAATCAACCGGGCTATTTTTTGCCATAAGAATGGACCCTTTGGCGCTCCGACCCAAGACAGCTCTATCAACCTGTCATCTCTCCAACTTGAACAACAAAAATCCTCCCGACGCGACGCGTCGGGAGGATTTTTATCGAGCGTGGCACACCTCAGCCGGAGGTCGTGCCCTGTGCGCCTGAACCAAGCTGCGCGCGCAGTTTGTCTTCTGCTTCCTTGTTCAAATTCGTATAGAGCAGCTGCCCGCCGAACTTGGCAAGGTCGGGTTCCACTCTGTCATAGGTGACACTGCGGGCGAGAATAAAAAGCGTCGAGGTGCCGGGCGTCATGTTCGCGGTGAGGTTCTGCATAAACGCGTCGTCAATGCCCAGGTCGGACGCTTTACCGAGCAACGCCCCCCCCGCCGCGCCAATCCCCGCCGTTGCGGCGGCAATCCCCATCCACGCCAACGGCGCGAGAAACGGAAACGGCAGCGTGATCAACAGTCCGATCAGCAAACCCCAAAACGCGCCGTTCACCGCGCCCGCCTGCGTCAAGTCCACCGACTGGTGCAGTCGCGGTTTGCCGTCGCTGTCTTTGGTCACATATACCGCATCCTCCAGGTCAATCAGATATTGTGATTCGAGACGGCGCAGTTCGGCGAGGACCTCTTGTGCGCGCTGTTCGTTCGGATAAGTTACTGCAATCAACGTGCTCATACGACAGCTCCTTGTTGAATCAATCCTGCCATTCAATTCTAGTGCAACAACATGATGAAATTGCCGAGTCAAGTGATGGCACGCGAGTTGCAAAACTCGACGCTCGCCCCCGCAATCTCATGTTGTTGCACTACTAGCACAATCAAACGACGCAGGGATAATCGGATGCCAGTTATCTCACGTCATCGCGCGTCACATGTTCGGCTCGCGCCGGGCGGCAGCCCCCCAACCTGAAAAAAGGGTTACAATGAGTCTTGAATTCAGCTCGCCTCCAGCCCATGCGAATCCTCGCCATCAGTGATGTAATTGTCGAAGCGCTGTATAGCCCCGCAATCCGCGAGATTGCGAACGACATAGAATTTGTTGTGTCATGCGGCGATTTGCCCAGCGCGTATCTCGAATATATCGTTTCGATGATTGACAAGCCCCTTTATTACGTCATGGGGAACCACGGCGCGCGCGGCGGTGCGCGCCCCCAACCGGAAGGGTGTATCAATTTGGACGAACGGATTGTGAATCACAAAGGGTTGCTCATTGGGGGGTTGGAAGGTTCCATGCGTTACAACAAAGCTCCCCACTATCAATACACCGAACGCGCCATGCGCCGCAAAATATTTGCGTTGGAACGACAAATGTGGATAAACCGTCTAAAACAGGGTCGTTTTCTCGATGTCCTGGTGACTCACTCCCCACCCTTTGGAATTCATGACGGGCAGGATTTGCCGCACCGGGGGTTCAAATCTTTTGTTACATTCATTGACCGCTATCACCCCGAGTATTTGCTGCACGGACATACGCATCTCTATGACAATCGCGCCGTGCGCCAGTCCGTGCGCGGGCACACCTTGATTATCAATACATACGGTTACAAATTTCTCGACCTGAAAACGCCGGCGGACCGGGCGTCGCAGCCGACTTAAACGATCATGGACAGTTTTTCCTTTCAAGCCGAGCGCGATTTCAACGAGGCGCGCTGGCGCTCTTTTCTGAACGACGTTGGGGCGTTTTTTGAACGCCGCCCGAACGAACTCTTGTCGTTCGACGCGGTGCGCCGCGCCCTGCCCGTTTATTCACAAAGCTATCGCGGTGTGCAGCAAGTGCCGGTGGACAAAATCATCGGCACCACCTCCAACCGTTATGCTGATTTCGACCGCGCCTTTTTACCCTCGCAGGCGCGCACCAAAGCGCGCTG
Source organism: Anaerolineae bacterium (assembly GCA_020851635.1). Lineage (GTDB taxonomy): Bacteria > Chloroflexota > Anaerolineae > UBA4142 > SHND01 > SHND01. The sequence continues at coordinate 61,926 of JADZCJ010000121.1, read as the reverse complement.
GAAGGCGATTGATGAACTGCGCCTGCGCGATATTTCGCTCCCCCCCATTCAATTATATAAAGTCGGCGAGGTCTATTTTGTCCGCGACGGACACCACCGCGTTTCGGTCGCGCGTCAGATCGGTCAGACCGACATTGACGCCGAAGTGATCGAGATGCAGACGCATACGCCGCTCACAAAAAATATACGCCGCCTCGACCCCCGGGGGTTGCAGGCGCTGGGCGAATACGCGGTCTTTTTCGAAAAAACCAGACTGGACAAGTTCCGCCCCGACGTCAACATTGAATTTTCCCAGCCGGGCGGCTATGCGCGCCTGCTCGAACACATCGTCGTTCATCAATACCTTTTGGGGCTTGACTATCGCCGCGACGTGACGTGGGAACAAGCCGTGACCGACTGGCATGACTATGTCTATATGCCCATCATCACAATCATTCGCGAAAGAAACGTCATGTCCGAGTTCCCGGGGCGCACCGAAGCGGACCTGTATCTCTGGGTCACTGACCATCATTGGTGGCTGAATCAACAAGAACTCCGGCGCCACACTCACGATGTGGGCTTTGACGAAGCCGCCGAGCACCTGGTCCGCACCAAGAGTCCGCGCCTTGCGCGCAAAATTGCGCGAGCGCTGCGGGCATGGGTTGCTGCGTGGCGGGGCGAAAACATGCCTTCTTCTGACCCTCACGCCGGGCTGCCTGAACCCGCGCTGGAAATTAGCGGAGAAATCGAAACGTCTGACGCGCGATAGATTGCGGTCCTCCGCCTGTCCTCTGCTCCCTCTATATTCTCGTCTACAGTCTACGGCATCTCGACCGCCCCGATGTCGCATTTTGCCTTGCCGTTGCCGTCACCATCAACCGGGCGCGGAAAACCGCGTTGGTCGGTGGTGAGCGCGATGTTGCCGCTGCTCCATGTGCAGTGCGCGACGGGAATGGCATCGAGCGCTTCACTCACGAGATACAGTCCCATGGTGGGCGTCGGTCCGCCGTTGCTGGCGAGTGGTTTCAAGTCGGCGTGCAAGCCGGTCTGCGTGCTCGGGTCCGCGCTCAGCGCGCAGCCGTTCGGGTTATAAATCAGGTTGTAATTCCACGACGTAAATGAACCCTCACAGTCGTCGGGCGAATTGAAATCGAGGATCGTGTTTTTGAGATTTGCGTTTTCAAACGGCGCGACATAGATGCCGCCCGCCGTGCTCCCCGCGCCCGCGCTATTGCCGACGATGGTGGCATTCCAGAACGAAAAATCCTCGATTACGCTGCTGTTGTAAACGCCGCCGCCTTCGCCCGAACCACCGGAACCGAGATTGGCGCGATTCGAAACGATAGTGCTGTTCAGAACATAGCCGCCGGTATAGGTGTAGATGCCCCCGCCCTCGCGCGCCTTGTTGCTGTCCACGGTGCTGTTGACAAGGAACACATCGAGCCGCACATCCGCGAGATCGGTGGCAAAAATCCCGCCGCCCTGGTCGGCGCAGTTGTTGCTGATGCGCGTTTGCGAAATATACGCGCCATAGCCGACATAGATGCCGCCGCCCTGCTGCGCTTTGTTGACGCAGTTGTTGTACCAGACCGTCGAGTGGATGAGCGTCATGTCTCCGCCGCCGTAAATGCCGCTGCCGTTGAGCGCTTGATTATCTGTCACGACGCTGTTTCGCAGTACAAGTTTGCCGCTGCCCTCGATCTTGATGCCGCCGCCATTCTCGGCGGTGGCGCCATTTTGAATGGTCATGCGCGCGATTTTTGTTTTGCCAAAGAGGTCAAAGACGCGGTCGAGACCTTTCCCGTCAATAATGGTCAACCCTTTGCCCGCGCCCTTGAATTTGAGAGGCACAAGCACGTCAAGGTCGCCGCTCTTGCCTGTATCTTCGGAGGGTTCAGCCGGGTCTTTGTGAGTGAGCTGATAGGTCCCGGCGGGGAGAATGATCGTCGCGCCGCCCACTGCGTTGCTCTCCATGATCGCCGCGCGCAGGGTGCATTTTCGAGAGGGCGCGCTTTTGCATTTGCCATTGCCGGGATTGGCGTCCGGCTCGTCGAGTGTGCTGTTGACGGTATAAATGACGTGCGGAATGACAGCTCGCGCGTGCGCGGGGACCGATACAAAAACATAGAGACACATGCCAGCCAACGTGACAGCAAACAATTTGCTCATGGTGGCAACTCCTTTATGCGGGGCGACGGCAGCGAACGCTCGCCATGTGTTTTGCCGGTTCAATAGGGAAAGGATTGAATAAACGCGTCGAGATCGGCCTCGCCGCCTTTGGCATTGGCAGAAAAATAATAGCCGCCGCGCGTCCAGGCAAAGAACGAGCCGTACTCGTTGTTCACTTTGAGGTAGCTCGGCTCGGTGCCCATCGAACCGAAACGCGGGTCGGTCGGGAATTGGTCGGTGGTCTCGCTCGCCGCAACATCCAGAACCATCTGCGCGTCCTCGGGACGACTGCTGACGGCAAACTCGACCAGGATTTGTTTTGCGCCGGATTGGTAGGTGGCGTATATTGACTCGCCATCGAGTTTGACGGTTGTCGCGGGAACACCGCGGTTTGACGAGGTTTCCAAAAGTGTGCGCGTGTATGGTCCCACCCGGCTCGGCAGTAATTGATCGAGATCAAGCCCGGACGGTGTGGGGCGCCGGTCAATTCCATAAGGCGTGACTCCTTGAAGCATGTTGATTCCTCCTGTCGAGAAACGGACAAGCCGGTTGCGAACGAATTCGCCGGAAACACACATTGCCGCTTGTCTCGGTTGTCACATGATGGGGCAGTACCGGGTCTGCCCGATTTGATGGCGCCGCGCGGGGCGACAACAAACGACAGTGCAATACCGAGCCGTGCCAAGACGAGTTTTGTGGACGGTGCAGCGATATTGTAGCACCGGGGCTATGTCCTGTCATCATCCTCACCCAACTGACATGTGCCTCACGACTTGATCCGTAAGGAACGAACGCCGTTTCGTTCCCCCGCCGCTTCGTTCCCCCACCCGCCAACATTGCGCCGCTTCGTTCCCCCACCCGCCAGCATTGCACCGTTTCGTTCCCCCGCCGTTTCGTTCCCCACCCGCCAGTTGCATAGCGGTTGTGCTAAAATGAAAAAAAAGAGACAACAGGATACGCTTATGCCAACATCCAACGGGCTATGCCCTTTTGCTACGCAAAAACCAATCACCGATTCGGGAAACTTTGAGGTGGGTCGGAACGGACAGCGCGTCAAGGCGGTGGTCCTGCACATCGGCGAAGGACCGCTCACCGCGTTCTTTCCGACGTTCAACAATCCCGCGCGCAAGGCGTCGGCGCATTTCACGGTGGGGAAACAGGGCGAGATCGAACAATATGTTTCGATCAACGATACCGCGTGGGCAAACGGACTAAAGTGGGACAACGGCGTGTGGCGCAACCCGCGCGGAATCGAGGTGACGCCCAAGTGGGGAGGGTTGATTCCGGCGGTGAACCCAAACCAATATACGATTTCGATCGAGCACGAAGGTTTTTTTGGCGAGCCATGGACCGAGCCGATGTATCTGGCAAATTTGAAACTGTTGCAGTGGATTCGGAACGAGACGGAGCTGGAATATGTGCGCGGCGAGACGCTGATTGGACACAATGATTTTGACACGGTGGACCGTCCGAACTGTCCGGGACCGAATTGTCCCTTTGATCGAATGATTGCCGACCTGCAAACGGGTCCCTCCGGCAGAGATGCGCGGCGAGCGGCGTTGATTGCCGGAGCGAACCGAATGGGTGTGCCGCTGAACGACCAATCGGCGCTGGCAAAATTTGCGCTGGGCAGCAATCTGGGAATTCCGCTGTCGGATGAATTTCAATTCCAGGTTGACAATGTGCCGTATCTGGGACAGGTGTGGTCGCTGGCGGTGGTATATGTCAAGATGGGGGATTGGGGGAACGTCAAACGGACGTAGGGGCATAGACAATGGCACATCGAGTAGGGACGATCAAAAGAGACTGCCCTCCCCCAAACGGATGGGCAATCTTTTTCTGAGAGATCGAGAATACTACAAGCTGTTCGAACCTTTATGCTAAAATGTGCGACAATGTCAAGACACTGGCAAAAGGACCGGCAACGATGAGTGACCACCTACATCGTCTTTCGGCGTTCTTGATGACTGCGTCAGGATTACCGGTCAAGGGAATAATTGTGATGCTTGCCTGCGCTATCCTCGGCATCACTTTGAATTCCGCCGCCGCCGCTCCGATCAAAACTCCCAATGACCCGCGTTTCAAAGATAAAAGTCAATGGTATCTTGCGGACTCGCAAGCCGCCAAATTGGGATTTCAGAATGCGTGGGAACTGACCCGCGGCAACCCGAATATCATTGTTGCGGTGCTTGATACCGGCATAGACCTCGACCACGAAGACCTGCAAAAGAGACTGGTGACCGGGTATGATTTTGCCAACGCCGACAGCGTGCCCGAAGACAACCTGGGGCATGGCACAGCTGTTGCAGGCATTATCGGAGCGGTGACAGACAACGCCAGGGGCATGGCGGGAATTACCTGGGACGGCAGGATCATGCCGCTCAAAGTGATGGACAGCGCGGGAGGCGGCAACAACTATGATGTTATCTTTTCACGCATGGAAAAGGCGATCAGGATGGCGATAAACGCCACTCCGACCCCGCCAAGGGTGATCAATATCAGCATCGGCGGCCCCTGCCCGCGCGACCTTTGCAGTCAGGATGTGTTGCAAGGTTTACATGGCGCAATTCGTGAGGCGTATGCCAGGGGCATTGTGATTGTGGCGGCGAGCGGGAACAAGAATGAGGAAAATGTTCTCTATCCGGCGCGTTTTCCTGAAGTGATAGCCGTCGGCGCGACCAACTATTCCGATGAGAGATGCGCCGGGGCGCTTCTTGCGCTCAATTGTGCGATTCCCAACCAGATCCCGCTGTGGTCCGGCAGTAATTACGGCATAGAACTGGACCTGATGGCGCCGGGTCAGAATATCTATACAACGAAACCCGACGGATACGGGTATTACAGCGGAACATCCTACGCGGCGCCTCAGGTGAGCGCGCTCGTCGCGCTCGTGCTGTCAAAGAATCCCAATCTGACGCCGCGTCAAATTCAAGACCTTCTTCAACGGACTGCTTTCAAGAAACAGGAATGTGGAGTAGAGTGCGATTTCTCCGAACGCGCCGAGGAGGGAGGATGGAACAAATACATGGGCTTTGGTCGAATTGATGCGTATCGGGCGATCCGGGCGGCAGATCTCTTGGCAAGCGCCCCGCAGCACGGACAGGCAACACGCACAAGACCCGGCAAACTCGACGAGGCCGTCGGGCCGCGGTGAACCCGTCCGGGTGGCGAAATGGGTCGAGGGATTTATGAAAACACCGTACGGCAAAGAATGTAAATATTATTACAGCGACTATTTTCGCGGGCGCGAGTCGGAAGAATGTCGGCTGATAGAGAATAATCCGGACTCGCCTAAATGGTTTCCGGCGCTCTGTCAGAATTGCCCGGCGCCGGATATTTTGCTGACCAATCAGTGCGAGCATTTGCATTTGTATGGGCGCGTGGCAAAATCGCTGTTCGGGCTGAGCAAAAAGGTCGAGGTCGAGAGTTTTTGCGACCGGGATTTCTCCCAAGTGCAGGACCCGCGCGTGGGGTGCGGGCGCTGCCATGAGGTGGATTTGCAAGAGTTCGAGGTGATAGAAAAATAAATGTCAAATACCTTGATGATCAACGGCAAGACGTATGCCAGTCTGGAAGAAATGCCGCCGGATGTCAGGGCGCAGTGGGACGCGATGCAAAACGTGTTTGCCGACAAGAATCAAAACGGACTGCCGGATATTATGGACAATCTGGCAACGGCGGGCGCGACAATGATCCGGTCCAACACAATCGTGTACGACGGCAAGACGTATGCGAGCGCGGACGATTTGCCGCCGGAAGCGCGCGCAAAATACGAGGAGGCGATGCGCAAACTGGCGGACGAGAACCGCGCTGGTGTGCCTGAGCTTGCGCCGGGCGCGCCGCCTGTTGCGCCGGTGATCATGACCACCCATGTTAGCGCCGCCCCCATGCGCCAGCTGCCCCCGCCCGCGCCCACAACCAACCTGGGACCGGTCATTGTGCTGGGTATCGTGAGCATCGGGCTGGCGATTGTTGTGGGTATTCTGTTGTTTTTGGTCTTGAACAAGACATAGCGTAACGCCGCGACAGGTAACATCTCGGATGGTTGTGAAACTCTATAGAGACATGCTTTATCGTCAGACTCTCCGCTGCACGAAAGGATTTATCCAATGAATAACGGCAATGGTCACGTCCGGACGGACAATTTGCAGATTGCGACGCTGGGGGGCGGGTGTTTTTGGTGCATCGAAGCGATTTACAATAATTTGCGGGGCGTTTCCTCGGCAACTTCGGGGTACGCGGGCGGACACGTCAAGAATCCAACCTACGATCAAGTCTGCGCCCACCACACGGGTCACGCCGAGGTGGTCCGGATCATGTTCGATCCAAACGTGATTACCTACCGGGACGTGCTGGACATTTTCTTTCAGATTCACGACCCGACGACGTTGAATCGGCAGGGCAATGATGTGGGCGACCAATACCGCTCGATCATCCTGACACACGATGCCGAACAAGAGCGGATTGCAAACGCCACCATCAAAGCGCTCACCGATGCCAAAGCGTTCCACGACCCCATCGTTACGCAGGTTGTGCCTTTCCAAGAGTTTTATCCGGCGGAAGATTATCACCAGGAATATTTCAAAAACAATCCGAACCAGCCATATTGTCGCCTGGTCGTCTCGCCCAAAGTAAACAAATTCCGCAAGAGTCACTCTGAGCTTCTCAAAGCATAACGCACAATTTGCAGAGGCGGACCGGTCCGGAACAGTTCACTCTATCGCAGCAAATGTGAGTTTGGGAACGGTTCGTCTCTCTTTTTTTATGTCTGGCGTCTCCCTGTCTGCCGCGCGCGCGCCGTTTGTGCTGGTGATTGACATTGGCACATCGTCCCTGCGCGCGATGGTGTATGATGCGCGGGCGCGCGATGTGACAGGGTTGACGACGCGGCGCAAATATCATCCCGATACGACCAAAGGCGGCGGCTCGACGCTCGATGCGCGCGTCATGTTCGACGCGTTTACACACGCCATTGACGAGATCCTTGCTCTCGTTCACGACAAGCTCGAAATCTCGGCGGTGGCGGCGTCCACGCTTGCAAGCAACATGCTGGCGCTCGACGCAAACGATGCGCCGCTGACGCCCGTCTATCTCTATGCCGACACACGCAACGCGCGCGAGGTAGAGCAGCTGCGCGCCGCGTATGATTGGGCGCCGATCTATGCGCGCACGGGATGCCCGCTGCACACGGCGTATCTTGCCGCGCGGTTGTTGTGGCTGCGCGAGACACAGCCCGATGTGTTTGCGCGCACCGCCCGGTTTGTCTCGCTTCACGAATATTTTTTGCAAAAACTCTTTGGCAGGAGCATCGTTTCGCATTCGTTCGCCGCGTGGACGGGGATGTTGGACCACGCGACCGGCGATTGGGATGAACAGGTGTTGAATATTGCGGAGGTTTCGCGCGCCCGGTTGTCGCCGGTGACTTTGGTGAGTCAGGGACTGTCGGGGCTGCAGGGCGAGTTTGCGACGCGCTGGAAATCGCTGGCGAATGTGCCGTGGTATCCCGCCCTGGGCGACGGCGCGGTGGCAAACGTGGGGAGCGGGTGCACGGACGAAACGCGCGTCGCCGTGACGGTGGGCACCAGCGGCGCCATGCGCGTGGTCCTCCCCGCAGAGCAGGGCTTGCGCAAACTGCCGCGTGGGTTGTGGATGTATCGCGTGGACGAGCACGATGGGCTGATGGGCGGTTCGCTGACCGACGGAGGCAATATCTTTGCGTATTATGCGCGCATTTTCCAACTGCCGGAACAGGAGCAGGTGGAAACCGAACTGCGCGCGATGAAACCCGACGCGCACGGCTTGACGCTGCTGCCCTTTTTTGGGGGCGAGCGCAGTCCGGGGTATCACGGCGATGCTCGCGCGGCGCTGACCGGTTGGAATCTGGACACTTTGCCCGTGGAATTGTGGCGCGCGTCGCTGGAGGCGGTCGCCTTTCGGTTTGCGGCGATTTTTGATTTGCTGCGGGTCGCCATTCCACCGCCCCGCGAAATAATTGCCAGTGGGGGCGCGCTGCTCAACTCGACGGTGTGGGTGCAGATTCTGGCTGATGTGCTGGGCGTGCCCGTGACGGCGTCGGGCGAGGACGAGGCATCCGCGCGGGGCGCGGCGCTGCTCGCTTTGCGCGCCCTCAAATCAAGCATCGCGTCAAGCGACAATTCATCGTTAGATAACTTGGAGGCAGATTTGGGCGAGACCTTTGTCCCGAATCCCGCCCATTTCGAGATTTATCAGCGCGCGCGCGAACGACAAACCAAGTTGTATCATCAGCTGCTGGCATCGTGATCCAAGGTCCAAGCCCCGGTACGCGACAGGCGCGCCATTTTGCAAGCGGCGCATATATCTAAATGACATTATCAGGGAGTAATTATGGCTACGAATCGGTTTTATGATCTGCTGGCGCAGGGGCAATCAGTCTGGCTTGACAGCCTGCAACGCAATCAAATTGAATCGGGGGAATTGAAACAACTGGTTACCACAGTGGCGCTGCGCGGGGAAACCTCCAACCCGAGCATTTTTGAAAAAGCGATCGTCGGCAGCAACGATTATGACGCGCAAATCAAGACGCTGGCTGCGGCGGGGCACAATACGCTCGCCATTTATGAAAAGTTGGCGACCGACGATGTGCGCGCGGCGTGCGATGTGTTTCGTCCGGTGTATGACGAATCGAACGGCGGTGACGGTTTTGTCAGCATCGAAGTCTCGCCGCGCCTCGCGCATGACACGCAGGGGACGATTGCCGAAGTGAAACGGCTGTGGCAGACGGTCAATCGGCCCAATCTTATGGTAAAAATCCCGGGGACGCCCGAGGGCGTTCCCGCCATCGAGCAATGTCTGTATGATGGGCTAAATATCAACATCACGCTCTTGTTTGCAGTGCAGGCCTATGAGGATGTGGCGTGGGCTTTTGTGCGCGCATTGGAGCGGCGCGCGGCAGAGGGAAAACCGATTGACCGCATTGCTTCGGTCGCCAGTTTTTTTGTCAGCCGTATTGATACCCTGGCGGACAAACTCTTGAGCGATGCCCGCAAGACGGAAAAAGATGCGCAGCGATTTCAAGAATTAGAGGATTTGCAGGGCAAAATCGCGATTGCGAACGCGCAAATTGCGTATGAACATTTCAAGCAGATTTTCTCGTCCGAGCGCGGGTTGGCGATTCAGGCAAAACGCGCCCGCGTCCAGCGCCCGCTCTGGGCATCCACGTCAACCAAGAACCCCGCCTATCGCGATGTGATATATGTAGAGCAGCTGATCGGACCGAATACCGTCAATACATTGCCGATGGAGACAATTCATGCCTTTGCCGAACACGGTGTCGTGGCGCGCACGGTGGACGCGGACCCGCAAGCGGCGCATGACATTATCAAACGATTCAAAGCGGCGGGTTTTTCGCTCGATGCCGTGACCGCGCAGGTCCTGAAAGAGGGGGTTGTGAAATTCGACCAGGCGTTTGACCAGTTGCTGGCGGGGATTGACAAGAAACGACAGCAGATCGCGGGTGGCAGGTGACAAAGGACGGATGACAAAGGACGAATGCGCAATGCCGAATGCACAATGTACAAACGTCAAACGTCGAGCGTGAGCGTCAACGTGAGCACCGAACGTGAAACGCCGAGCGCGTCTCACGCAGAGCAGCAGCAAGAGTACAAGTGCATACAGCGCGCAGCACAAGTTGCAATCGAAAATCGAAAATCGAAATTCAGCAATCAACAATCCTGAATCATAACTACCAGGAGCTCATATGGAACTTGCAATTCTCGGTCTGGGCCGCATGGGCGGCAATATGTCAGTGCGCTTGATGAAAGGTGGTCATCGCGTCGTCGTGTGGAATCGTTCGCGCAGCAAAGTGGACGCGCATATTGCAATGGGTATGCAAGGCACCGATCAATTGGCTGATCTGCCCGGTATGCTCAAGCAATCGCCGCGCGTGCTGTGGTTCATGCTGCCTGCCGGGCAAACGACCGACGACGAGATGGACCGGGTCGCGCCCTTGTTGTCGCCCGGTGACATTATTATTGACGGCGCCAACTCGCGCTGGACCGACGACAAACGGCGCGCGCCAAAATTCGCCGCGATGGGGCTGAAATATATGGATGTGGGCGTGAGCGGCGGCATCTGGGGCATCACCGAGGGCTATTCCCAAATGATCGGCGGCGACCCCGACACGTTTGCTTTCTGCGAACCGATTTTCAAAACGCTCGCGCCGCCTACGGGAAACTATGGCTTGATGGGCACGCACGGCGCGGGGCATTTTGTAAAAATGGTGCACAACGGCATCGAATACGGCATGATGCAGGCGTATGGCGAGGGCTACGAGATTTTGAGACACTCGGAATACAGTCCCGACCTGCTCAAAGTGTCGCAGGTGTGGCAAGCGGGCAGTGTGGTGCGTTCGTGGCTCCTCGATCTGGCGGTGGATGCGTTTCGAAAACACGGCAACGATTTGGCGGCGATCAAGGACTTTGTGGCGGACTCGGGCGAAGGGCGCTGGACGGTGGAGGCAGCCATCGCCGAAGATGTGCCCGCGCCTGTGATCACGCTCTCGCTCCTGATGCGCCTTGCCTCGCGGCAGAACGAATCATTCAGCGCCCAGGTGCTGGCAGCGTTGCGAAACGAATTCGGCGGACATCCAATGAAAACCGCATGACCCTACAAGATCCTATGCTTGAAACACGCCCTGTACTGAACCCTCTGCGCGAAGGAATGCGCGTGGCGCGCGCGCCCGAACCCACCTCGATCGTCATTTTTGGCGCGACGGGCGACCTGGTGCACCGCAAACTGATCCCCGCGCTCTATAATCTCGCGCATGACAATTACATGCCGACCGTATACAACATTGTGGGTTTTGCGCGCAAGCCGCATACAAATGACGACATACGCGCGCAATACAAACAATCGGCGATGGAATTTTCGCGCCAAAAGCCGCAGGACCAGATCTGGGACTCGTTTGCAAACAACATTTTTTATATGCAGTCGAACCTGGATGATTTGGACGGCTATAAACGGCTCGGGGCAGAGCTGGATGGAATGGACCAGCAGCGCGGGACGGCAGGCAACCGCTTGTTTTATCTCGCCGTCCCTCCCGAAATCATGCCCGAAATTATTGACATGCTCGGCAAGTCGGGGTTGAATCACAGCGCGGGTTATACGCGCATCATTGTCGAAAAACCCTTTGGACGTGATCTCAAGTCTGCGGTGGACCTCAATCGCCGCCTGCACCTCGTATTTGACGAGTCGCAAATCTATCGCATTGACCATTATCTCGGCAAGGAAGCGGTGCAGAACATTTTTGTCTTTCGTTTTGCAAACGGGATTCTGGAACCGATCTGGAACCGCACCTATGTCAACAATATCCAAATCACGGTTGCAGAGACGGTCGGGGTGGAAGAGCGCGGCGAATATTATGACAATTCGGGCGCGCTGCGCGACATTATCCAGAATCACGGTTTGCAGTTGCTCGCCGTGACGACGATGGAGCCGCCGCCCGAATTTACGCCGACCGATGTGCGCGATGCCAAAGCGCAGGTCCTGCGCTCGATCCGCCCGCAGAGTTTTGAGGACATCCAAGCCAACACCGTGCGCGGGCAGTATGGCGCCGGGGCAATCGGCGGGCTCCAGGTGCCCGGCTATCGCACCGAAGCAGAGGTCAACCCGCAATCCGAGACCGAAACCTATGTGGCGCTCAAGGTGCAGATTGAAAATTGGCGCTGGGCGGGCGTGCCGATCTATTTGCGCACGGGCAAGCGCCTGCCAAAACGACTGACCGAAATCGCGATCGAGTTCAATTTGCCGCCCTTGATGTTGTTTGGGCGTGATTGGGTGAACCAGATGGAACCCAACACCCTGGTTTTCAATATTCAACCGGACGAAGGAATTTCGCTAAAATTCGAGAGCAAGATTCCGGGACAGGACAACCGCATTCGTCCCGTCAACATGGATTTCCGATACACCAGCACTTTTGGCGAGGCGGCGCCCGAGGCGTATGAACGGTTGCTGCTGGACGCGATGCTCGGCGACCCGATGTTGTTTACGCGTTACGATGAGGTCGAAGCCCAGTGGGCTGTGATTTCGCCGATTCTCGAAGCATGGGCAAAGATTCCCGCGCCGACATTTCCCAATTACGATGCCGGGACGTGGGGACCCAAAGCGGCGGACGAGTTTATGCGGCGAGACAAGCACAAATGGCGGAGACTATAGCAATGATTTGCGAATTCGGACCAAGGTTCATGATTTTGCGGGGCTTGACGACAGCGAGCTGTCCAGGACCCGAGGCGTAATACAAAATGCTTTTGCCGACTGACATTCTCCATCCCATGCCGCGCGTGGTCCCGCTCAGGAATATCGAGCATGAATTGGGTAAACTGCGGCAAGAGGCGATGGCTGGGATACCTGTCGCGTCCGGCACAGGAAAAGTCGCAGAGAGCGCGACTGCCGCGAGTCTGCGCGCCTGTACGCTCACGCTCGTCGTGCTGTGTGACCGGAACGAAGACCCGACGGACATGACTGAACTGCTTGCAGAAATTGTCGAGTCCCATCCGGCGCGAATCATCCTGATCGCCCAGCACGACCCCAAGGCAGAAGCGTGGGTCGAGACGCGCATCTCGTCGTATACCGTCACGCGCGGCGCGACGCCGAGATTCGTCGGCGAAGAGGTTGCTTTTTACCCGCGCGGCGAACGATACGATTCGCTGCCGAGCGCGGTGCTGGCGCTGCGCGTTAGCGGTTTGCCTCTGGTGTTGTATTGGCGCGGACAGCCCGACCTGGACGATAGTCTGTTTCGCGCGCTCGTGCCCGAGTGCGATGGGATTCTTTTTGATTCTCAGCATTTTACGGCGCGGGCACAACAAATCAACAGCACGCTGGCGCGCCTTCGCAGAAATTTTCCAAAGGTTTCGTTCGGCGATGTCAACTGGCAGCGGATTCGCCCCTGGCGCGAATTTGTCGCCCAGTTTTTTGATGACCCGGCCAACATGCAGTATCTCGACACGATCGCGCGGGTCCAGCTTGATTTCTCCATAGGGCTGAACGGAAACCAAAGCGCGCCGATCCTTTTTATGGCGTGGTTCGCCGGTGCGCTCGGCTGGCGCGTAGTGCGCGGGTCGTACGAGCGCCAGGGGATGCGGCGCATGGCGCGTTTTGAACGACTGGAACCAAAGGGGCGCGCCCCGCGCGAAATCCAATTTGATATCCAGGTGCGCGAGCAGCAAGATTGTTTGCCCGGTGAAATAACGGGCGTGCGTATCGAAACGCAGGACGATTTGCCCGAAGCGGTTTTTCAAGCGGCCCGCGCCGTCGGCGGATTTGTGGATATCAAGGAATTGACGTTGAATCGTTTCAGCGAACGGTGTTTGGTCCTGAATGTGCCGCACGAGAGCGCGGTCCTCACTTCGGAACTCGACGCGCCGCGTCACGACAGAAATTATCACCGCGCGCTGGATGTGATCGAGGCGCTGGTTGCCCCGATGACTTGAATTGCCGATTGCAGACCCCAATTCGCGCATCGCTGTTTGTCAATTCGCCCCCCAATGTCAATCTTGTGCGCGTAATTCAGGGTCTGATCGAGAATCAACCATCACGAATCTAATCATGCCTCTTACCGACAAAGTTGCAATCATTATCGGCGCCACCGGACAGCTTGGACATGCGACCGCCAAAGCATTCGCCCATCAAGGCGCCAGACTGGTCCTCGTCAGCGAACACCAGGAAGGGTTGGATGCGCTGCAAAAAGAATTGGGTTTTCGCGACACGCGCGTGATTACGCGCGTCTCCAATGCACTCGACGAAAGCGAGATGCAGGCGTTGGCAGAGATGGTGCTGGGCAGGTTTGGGCGCGCCGATATCCTTTTGCACATTGCGGGCGCCTATAAGGGCGGGACCCTCAAGGACACGAGCGCCGAAACCTGGGACTCGATGCTGAATGTGAATTTGCGGACGGCAGCACATTCGATCAAGGCATTTTTGCCGCTTTTGGAGACAAATGGCTGGGGGCGCATCATCACGATTTCTTCGGGCATCACCCGGACTCCGCCTGCCAATGCCGTCGCGTATGTCACCGCCAAAGCGGCGCTCGAAACCATGACGCTTGCGGTCGCGCAAGAAGTCAAGGACAAAGGAATTACGGCGAACGTGGTATTGATTCGCGCGCTCGACACGCCCGCCGAGCGCGCCAAACAGCCTAACAAACTGACGGGCTGGGTGCATCCCGAAGATGTCGCGGCGACGCTGTTATTTTTGTGTTCGGACCAGGGGGGGGCGATTACGGGAGCGCGGATTCCGGTATTTGGAACAAATTAAGCTATAAAAAATGGCATGCCAGGCATGCCATTTTTCATATCAAACGCTCACTGCATTCCTCGCGATAGCCGCAGTGCCGGCAGCGCGCCGGGTCGTCGTGACTACGGGGGACATTTGCTGCGCGACGGTATGCCCGCATGTCTTGAAGGGTCTCGAAAAATTCGGCGCGCAGGTCGTCGGTGAAATCAATCTGAAAGACATGGTCGCGATATTTGAGCAGACCGTATGTGGGTCGCGCGCCAAATTCCTGTTCCACCAAAACCCCATACGCCATCAACTGCATCGTGTCCGACGCGCGTGGTTCGGATGCGGTGCGCGTGGGTTTGACCTCGATGGGAATCAGCGCGCCCGATTCATCCCGGACGATATAGTCGGGTTTGCCCGTCAGCCGATATTTGCGAGAAAAGAGCGGTTTCTCGACGCGCTGCCATGCGCCCGTGTCTGAATAGACGACGCGCGCGGCAATGGGCAGTCCCGCCCGCGCCTTGACGGCGCGTCCCGTGCGCCGCAGATAAAAAGCCGCGACGAGCGCGAAAAAAAGGATGAGCACAAGAACGATTTCCATCGGGTTCAGGGCGCATAGCCCAAAAAGATGAGCAGCAGAGTCAGCGTGATGGTGCTGCCGAGCGTCGAGACAAAGACCACACTGGTCACAAAATCGGAACGCGCTTGAAATTCGGTGGCGATCAGCGACGCCATTACGGCAGTCGGCATCGCCGCCTCAATGACCGAGACCGAGCGCGTCAAACCGGTCATGCCCATCACGGCGGCGAGTCCCAGCGCAATCAACGGCGTGACCAGCAGTTTGATCCCCACCGCCATAAACACATTTGCATCATAGTCCCGCAACCTGGCGCGCGCCAACTCCAGTCCCAAATTGACCAGCATGACGGGCAGGGCGGCGGCGGCGGCAAGCTGGATCGCTCGCGCAAGCGGCAGAGGCAGACTCCAGCCCATTGTATTAAAGACGAGTCCTGCCAGCGCCGCATACGCCAACGGCATTTTCACCGCCGTCACCAATGCCCGGCGCATGTTCGAATGCCCGGCGGTCGCGATAGACACGGCGAGCGTGTTGGCAAGGACCGAATTGGCAGTGAAATAGATCGCGGCGCGGGCGACGCCTTCAGAGCCGAATGCAAACTGCACGAACGGGATGCCGTAATTGCCCGCATTCACAAACAGGATGCTCAGCAGAAACGCGCTCGTCAACAGCCGGTCGAATTTCAGCGCGCGCACAAACCCCAGACACAGCGCGCCCACAATGAGCGCCATCAAAAACACAAAGAGGACGATCGAGACCACGTCGGTTGTGTTGATGGTTGAATTGGAGAGAGATTGAAACGCGAGCGCGGGGCTAAAAAAATAGAGCGACACTCTGGCGAGGGGGCGCTGTTCGGTAATGATGCCGCGCCGGGACAATAAAAACGCGACGGCGGCGACGACAAAAATGGGGACGACAATCGTAAAAAGTGTCGTGAGGAATGTTGACAACAAGGACACGAATTTACTTTACCAGGTCGGGCGCAAAGGCGAGCGCCGCATAGATGAAGAGGATCGCCACCGAATTGGTGGTAATGTGCATGAGAATGGGCGCCCAGAGCGTCTTGCTTTTTTCAAAAACATAGGCGGCGACGAGCGCAAGCACAAAACTGGAGGCGACGACGCCCACCGTGTCAAAGTGACCCAATCCAAACAACAGCGAACTGGCAAACATGGCGATGGAAAAACTATAACGCCCGCGAAACCACGTAAAGATGGCGCCGCGAAAAAACAATTCTTCGGAAATGGGCGCCAGGATGCCCGCGCCCAAAAGCGTGACAAAAAAACCGAGCCAGGTGAACCCGTCGGGCGCAATCACATCCATGCGCCCTTGCAGACCCTCCATATTGCCGCCCGCGAGATATTGGACTGCGACGCCGACAAGACCACGCAGGGGGAGCAGCGCGAGCGAAATGGCGATTGCGCCAAAAAACCATTTCCATTCGATGCGCGGGGGTATGAACCCGATCTCGCGTAAACTCAGCTTGCCGCGCGCGACGCCCAATACCAAAACACTGCCCGCAAAAAAGATCAAGTTGAGCACATAGGCGAGGATGCTGATGGGCAGGGTGACAACATCGGTGTTGACAATCCGCCCCACCAACAGGGACGCGCCAAAAAAACCGCCCATACCAACGACCAGATAGAGGATCAGGTCGAGCCACGACGGCGGTGGTGGTGTCTTGTCAGGCGACATCAATCTCCAAAACAGATGCCCAGATCGCGTCCGGTCTGGAGCGTGTCTGAATCCAAAGGCACCGTCTTCATGCGCCGCGTGGCGCGTTCGAGCGGGACGTAATTTACAGAGGGCGGGTCGAGCGCGACCATAACACCGTTTTGCCCCTCGGCGAGCGCGCGGACGGCTGCGGCGCCAAAGCGCAATCCGAGCAAGCGGTCCTGCGCGGTGGGTGTGCCGCCGCGCAAAAGATGCCCGAGGACGACGACGCGCGTTTCTTTGCCGGTCATGGGCTGGAGCTCTTCGGCGATCTTGTCGCCAATGCCGCCAAGACGTTCGGCGCGCCCCACTTCTTTGCCAATCACAGACACCTCGCCGTGCAAAGGTTTTGCGCCTTCGGCGGCGACGACGAGCGAGAATTTCCTGCCGCTCCCCTCCCGTTCATTGATTTTCTGCGCAACCCGGTCCAGGTCGTACGGAATCTCGGGAATCAGGATTGCATCCGCCGAGCCCGCGATCCCCGCATGGAGGGCAATCCATCCCGCATAACGCCCCATCACCTCGACCACGATGACGCGATTGTGCGAGGCAGCTGTGGTGTGCAAACGGTCCAGACATTCGGTCGCAAATGCCACGGCGGTATCAAACCCAAACGTCGCTTCGGTAGAGTCCAAATCGTTGTCAATCGTCTTGGGCACGCCGACCACGTTCAGCCCTTTTTCCCACAATGCTTTGGCGATCGCCATCGAGCCATCTCCGCCGATGGTAATGAGCGCGTCAATCTGAGCTTGGCGAAAAAGCTCGACCAATTCGCCGGTGCGGTCCACCTCGATCACCGTGCCGTCGGGTTGAGAGATCGGATATTTGCACGGGTTGCCGCGATTGGTCGTGCCCAAAATCGTGCCGCCGAGATGCGTAATCCCGCGCACCGTGCGCCGACTTAGTTTCATCAATCCGTTGTCGGGGTAATCGTCGGGCAAGAGCAGCCCGTTAAAACCATCGCGGATGCCGACGACCTGCCAACCACGATTGAGCGCCGCCAGCGTTGCCGCGCGGATGACAGCATTCAGACCGGGGGCGTCGCCGCCGCCCGTGCTGAGCCCAATTCGGTTGATAAGAGTGTTTGCCATTCTCATTTCTCCAAATACCGTCAGTAAATCCCCTGCCAGCGCCCCATCTCCGGAGGCGGAAGCGGAGCATGGGTCGCAAGATATGCTTGTATCACTTCGCCGATATTGGTATGAAAAATGGCGAGTTGAACGCGATTCATCCTTCCGGTTCCATGACGATATTTGCCGTGCGGGCGAGATATAAACCGGCAAAGATAATGACGGCGCCGACGATTTTGAAAACGGTCAGCGGCTCGCCCAAAAAGATCGCTGCCCCAAAGGTGGCAATGACCGGCGTGAGATTATTATAGATTGCGGTGTGCGCGCTGCCGATCCGTTTGACGCCATAGTTCCACAGTATATATGCAATTCCAATCGCCAGGACAGAGGAATAGAGCACGCCCAGCCAGCCGCTTGTCGTCACCTGTGCCCAGTTCTGTGCCGCGACCGCAGGGGCGGTAATGAACAACAAAGGAACGGTGCCCATGATGGTCGAGAGCGCGGCGACCGACAATGCCGAGTATCGTCTCAACAAGGGCGCCGAAAGGACTGAATAGAACGACCAACAAATGGTCGCGGTCAGCACGAGGGCGTCGCCCCACAATGCGCGCGAGTGGAGGGCGAAATCGCCGCCCGAAAGAATAATGAGCGCGAGACCGGAAAAAGAAAAGAGCAGACCGAGCCAACCGCGCGCGGCAAAACGTTCGCGGCTGATGATGCGGTTGAGCAGCACGACAAACGCAGGGGTGGTGGCGAGAATGAGTGCGCTGGTAGAGGCCTGACTCAACGAGAGACCTGCCATGAACAATGGCTGATAGAGCGAGGTGCCGACGACCCCGAGAAGCAGGACTTGGACCCAGGCGCGGCGGGGGATGTGAAAACCCTTTTGGACGAGATAGACGACCACCAGAAAAAAGATGCTGGCAAAGAGAAAGCGGAGCGTCAGAAAGGTGAAAGGGTCGAGTTCGAGAAAAGTGGTCTTGACGACGACAAAGTTGAGACCCCAGATGAGCGTCATGAGCAAGAGCGCCAGATCGGTTGTCCCAAATTGGAATTTCGCGGGTCGGGTTGCGGCGCGCGGCTCGATCAGAGTTGGTTTTTCAGCCATGCGAATGTGCTTATTCGTGCCCCATCATGAATCGCCGGGCGCGAATTGCCGGGCGCAAGAAATTTATGCGTTTGCGCGTGCGACGACGATCTGTTTCCATGTTTCGGACATGGAATAGAAATCCGTGCGCTGCAAGTCACCCCAATAGTGAACGATTTGGAACCCGGCGCGCGTCATGAGGTGCTCGATTTCGCGCGGCCAAAAGTACGTCAGTTTCAAGTCCGTGATCCACTCGCGCACGAGAACCTGATCCTGATACTCTTTGTTGCGCCATTGAATGGATGTGATCTGGGAGCGTGTGTCTACCTCGCGGACGAGGTCGCGCTGGATGCGCGAGCCGTCGCCGAACGAGTGGTCCATTTCCAACTGCCAGCGCGACAGGTCGGGACCGTGCAAACGTTCCACATCGGGAAAAAACACAACGAACGCAAACAATCCGCCCAGCGCAAGATGCTTTTTTACGGACGCGAGCGCGGCGAGCTGGTCCTCGACGGTGAGGAGCAGCCCAAAAGAGTTGAACGGGACATAGATGAGATTGAACCGTTCGGGCAGGTCGAACGAACGCATGTCGCCCTGCAGCAGCGTGACGCGTTCGCGGGCGGCACAAGACGCGGCAGCGAGTTTTTTGTTGGCGAGGTCGAGCATGTATGGGGATTCGTCAATGCCCGTGACGCGCGTGCCCGCTTCGGCGACGGGCAAGAGCACGCGCAGGGTGCCGCAGGCGAGTTCGAGCGCGTGTCCATCATTGCCGCACGTCTCGCGCGCAAACCCGGTCCAAAAAGGAATGTCCTCGGTCGTCCCTGCATAGACCTTGTCATAGATGGAAGCTTCGAGTTCGTGGTAATGCATGGATGGATTGTTGATTGTTGATTGTTGATTGTTGATTGTTGATTGTTGATTGTTGATTGTTGATTGTTGGTTGTTGGTTGAGGATTGATGATTGCTGATTCATCGAAACAACTGATAAATCAGCAATCAAAAATCACCAATCAGAAATCTAGTACGCTTTGGCAAAGACGACGCGACCCTCGCTGGCGTTACCGCAGCGAACACATTTCCCGGTCTCTTTGACCCGGTCAAAGGGAATCACGCGGAGGGTCGCCCGGGTCTCTTTTTGAATCGCTTCTTCACAGTCGCGGTCGCCGCACCAGTGCGCCAGCAAAAAGCCCGCGCCGCCTTCGCCCGCCGTCCGTTCCTTGAATTCCTCGTACGAATCCACGATAAAGGTATTGTCGTCCTGAAATTTTTTGGCGCGCGCATACAACGTGTCGTGGATGTTGTTGAGCATCTGCTTGACTTCATCGAGCAGGTGTGCGAGGGGCACAAATTTCTTTTCGCCCGTATCGCGCCGCACCAGCACCACCTGATTCTTCTCGATGTCTTTGGGGCCGATTTCCAGACGAATGGGCACGCCGCGCATTTCCCAATCGTTGTATTTGAAACCGGGCGTCAGCCCTTCGCGGGCGTCAAGTTCTACGCGATAGTTGTCCAAATCACGTTGAATCCGTTTCGCCGCTTCGAGGACAGCTTGCTGCTCGCTCTCTTTGCGAAAGATGGGGACGATGACTAGCTGGATGGGCGCGATGCGAGGAGGCATCAGCAGCCCCTTGTCGTCCCCGTGCGTCATCAAGATCGCTCCCACCGCGCGCGTGGAAAGCCCCCACGAGGTGGACGCCACATATTCCAGTTCGTTGCTGCGGTTGAGATAGCGAATGTCGAACGATTTGGCAAAGTTGCTGCCGAGATTGTGCGAGGTGCAGCTTTGCAGGGCGCGTCCATCCCCCATGAGACCTTCGAGCGTATAGGTGATGTCGGCGCCGGGAAACTTTTCGCGTTCCGATTTTTTTCCCGCAAGGACGGGCAGCGCGGCGGCATTGATGTAAAAGTCGAGATACGCGTCATTTAGGATCGCGCGCGAATACGCGTCCGCTTCGTCCCAGGTGGCGTGAAAGGTGTGCCCTTCCTGCCAGAG
This sequence comes from Anaerolineae bacterium, assembly GCA_020851635.1. Taxonomy (GTDB): domain Bacteria; phylum Chloroflexota; class Anaerolineae; order UBA4142; family SHND01; genus SHND01. The sequence continues at coordinate 41,083 of JADZCJ010000121.1, read as the reverse complement.
GAATTCGGACGTGCGTAAAAACAGGCGCGTGCGCAGTTCGTAACGAAAGCAGCTGTTCCACAGGTTCAAGAGCAGAGGCAAATCGCGATACGACTGGATCCAATTGCCGACGGTGCTGTTGATGGTCGTCTCGGATGTGGGACGCACGGCATAGGCTTCTTCCAGCGTTTCGCCGCCGCCCGCCGTCACGAGCCACAAGTTTGGCGAAAAGCCCTCGACATGTTCCTTTTCTTTATGAATATACGAGACGGGAATGAACGTGGGAAAGAACGCGTTCTTGGCGCCGTGCTGTTTGAACCGCTTGTCGAGATACGCTTGGATGTTCTCCCACAGCGCATAGCCGTAGGGTTTAATGATCATGGTCCCTTTGGCGGCGCCGTAATCGGCAAGGTCCGCCCTTTGGACGATCTGGTTATACCATTCCGCAAAATTCTCGGAACGAGAGGGTAGTTGGTCTGCCATGTCAGTTGCTCCTGTACAGGATAAAGATATTCAAAAAAAACGCACTCGCCGGGCAGGGGCGAATGCGCGAAAAAAAGCGTCGTGCTTGATTTCGAGGGGGCAATTCGCCATTTGCGGCGGTGACACATTCCGTTCGATTGTGGAAATCCCCCTCGACTGTCAAGATCAATTAGCGGGACAGCGAGGGGGCGCGCGGCAAGGGTCCGTCGGGATTCTGCGGAGATTCGGCAGCAACTGCCAAGTGCAGAAAAAGGGAAAAAATACGAGCGGATGATTCAAGACTATACACAGCTGGACTATCTTATCGAAGGTTGGCTGTTTTGGCAAGTCATTTAGGGTGCAAAAAGTCGGGTAGTAAGGAACGAACGCCGTTTCGTTCCCCACGCGCGGCACACTGCGACGAGCGTGCTCTCCTCACAACCCAAAAAAAGCGGGGAACGAACGCCGTTGCGTTCCCCGCGCGCGGCACACTGCGACGAGCGTGTCCTGACAGAAGCTGTGCTGCGAGATTTTTTGTTTCTACCTTGTTTCATTGCTACGGGGCAGTGACGAGCGCAGTCGAATGGTCCACTGCCTGCGTTCGAACTTGGATTGAGCGTTCGATTGTCGCGAGGCGTGCCCCAAGCGCCGCATTTTCTGTTTTCAGTTTCTGTATCTCGCCGAGAATCGTGAGATTTTGCTCCTCCAGCTCTTGGACCCGGTCTTGCAGCTTGGCAACCTGTCCTGCCGTGCTCTCTCCCAACGCAGCAAACACCTGAATGGTCCCCTCTGCGTTGGAATCTTCCAGCGCATAACCAATAACCCCGTTGGGACTCCCAGCACATTGGGCTGAACCCCGCCTGATTTGATGACCGAGAGCAAGGCGCTCGGCGCGTTCGTCCCCATGCCGATGTTGCCGGCGGCATCAATTCGCATGCGTTCGGCGGCGTTGGTCTTGAACACAAGGGCGACATTATCCAGGGTGCCGACAAAATCGGTGGCAGGATTGGTCTTGTAGTTGCCTTTGGGCATCCATTTTTGTTTGAAATTCGCGGTGCAGACGGCTGCCTGCTCATCGGGACCCTGGGCTTGTGCCGCGGGCGTAGAATAACCGAGAACGATGACGAGAGCCGCCAGGGCAGCAGTGAGGGTGAACGAAACGGCGAATCTGTGTGCAAACATCCTGTACCTCCTGGATTCCGATATGCAGCAGCGGTGCCCGGCTCTGCCGCAAGCTGGATTTTGATGGGAAACAACGAGTGTTTCCGAGCACACGAGACCGGGCAATTATAACAGGCAAAATGCCAACGCGAATGACAATCACCGATACATGATTTTGGGGGCAAAGGCGGTCTGCATTCCAAACAGCAACCCCTCTTCCGATTGGAAGAGGGGTTGCTGTGAGATTTTACCGGTATTCAAGCGCATCGAGTGTGATTGTCGAATCGCTCGCCATCTTGTTTTTGCCGCCGGCGCTCCTGAGTTTCAAGACATGCTCGCCGGGTGCGAGCCCGCTGAATGTGTGAGTGAGATTATAGGTCACTTCCGAACGATACTGATCGAGTTTGCCGCGCTTGACCCCATCAAGCTTTATCCGAACTTTGCCGTGATTGGGTGCGCCGACGAATCGAATCGTGATTTCCGTCCCCGTCAGGCGAATGATCGAAACGACGGGCGCGCCCTTGACGCCGCGTCCCGAATGAACGGTTGTGTTGACCGTTTGCTCGTCATAATGCATTGACCAGTCGCCTTTGTAAAGAATGTCGCCGGACGAGTCGTCAATGATGGTTGCAGATGCCTGCGTGGGGGTCTCGGTCGCCGTGGGCGTAAACGTGGGAGGCGCCGGGGGATCGGTGGGGGTGGCGGTCGGGGTATCCGTAGCTGTAGCTGTGGGCGTAGCCGTATAAACATTGCCGCCCTTGACCATCTTTTGAAAATACATGATAAAGCTGACGTGATTGTTGGCGGGCAGCCCCATCCCGCGCACCATATCACTCGGCAAGCCGTCCACATAGCCGTCATACGGACCGGGTCCGTTGGACGGAAAATAATTTGCCCACATGGGAATATCGGCAATGCCGTTTTCTTTGGTGAACGCGCTCGTCGAATCATCGGGCCATGCCTGCCACACTTTTTGACCGGGCACGCGGCTGCCGTTCTCGTCCGTAATCACATAATACATGGTGTGATCGCTGCCAAAATCGCCGCCATGCTGGAACGGATCGTGATAGTCCGCGCGAATCAATTTCCAATACAACGTGCCGTTGGATACGTTTGCCGGGACGAGATACACATTCAGTCCGGGCAGGCGCGGGTCCCAGATGACATCGGGGTCGGCGGGCGGGTCGGCGGCGGGGTTTGCTTTTTTGAACGGGATCAATCGCGGCGCGGCGCGCGTGGGCGTGCGTGTCGGCGCGGCATTTGGGGTTGCGGTCATCCGCTGGGAAACATTTTTGACCGCCGAGACAACCGCCGACTCGTTCCCGATTTCGAGTTTGTCCAGCACAATCACCGTGTCGAGCGCGTTCGCGTTTTTTGCGCCCGCGTTCCTGATTTTGATCAGATGCGGTCCCGGCGCGAGACCAGAAAAAGTCTGCGAGAGATTATTGAGGCGAGTCGGCGAGTATTGGTCAATCTTGCCCATCTTGACGCCGTCAATCACCACCCGTGCCTTGCCGTGATTAGGGTCGGCAATGTAAAACACGGTCACGGAGGTGCCGGTGAAATTGTATTTGAGCGCCACTGCCGCGCCTTTTGCGCCGCGCGCCGAATGAAAAGTCCCGTTGCTCGCGGTCGGGTCGTTCGATTGCAGCCAGTCGCGGATATAGCGGATGCCCGTGTCCGTGTCTTCGATCACACCGGTCGGCGGCGCGGTGGTGGCGGTGGGGGTGGGGGTGTTTGTCGCGGTGGGCGCATTCCCTTCCGCCGGATACAAGCAAATCGTGTCAAAAAAAACCTTGTTGCGTCCGTCCGTATGCCCGTTTTGCGCGCGGATAAAGAACGTGGCGATATTGGACGTGGCGGTGAAATACAAATGCCATTCGGGGCGATTGAATCCGCCGCCGCCATAATACGGGACGCTCCACTGCACATTGGGCGACGTGGGGTCGGTGCCGCCCGTCAGGTCAACTCCGATTTGGCGATTGATCAGCGTCGAACGCGCATTGTCACCCGCCATGTCGTGCAGCGATTGCCCCCAAACCATCCAATAATGATACCGCTGACCCGGCGCCAGATTTTCGCGGCGTTGATACAACCCCGCATCCCACGCGTCAAAATCACGCCAGATATACTGCGACCCGTTCGGGTCCCAACCTTCGTTCTCGGCATTTTCAAAATGTGGCACGGTATCACCGAGGGCAAACCCGTGCCATTCGTGTGAAACGACGCCCAACGCGTTCGGCGCGCCGGGCGCCATCGTGCCATTTTGCAGCAAATTGGCAGAATCTTCGGCGCACGACCCGGCAGAAACCCGAGAGGGATTTTTCAGAATATATCCAAAAGTGGCAATGACAAACGCGGCGAGCAGGAGCGCCGCAAGCAGACGCTGTGGCAAAGAAAACGGCATAATAGAAAACCTTTTTTCCCGACTATAGCGCGAGGCAGAGAGAGGCGCAATAGGACAAGAGAAAGATGCGCCGGGCGCGATCATCACGCAGAACGCGCAAGCTTGTAGCCATCTTTTTTCCCCAGCTCACATTACATTACAGTTTCAGAGTGCGCATCCCGATTTCAGGCAGTAAGGAACGAACGCCGTTTCGTTCCCCCCCCACAACCAATCTTGCACCGTAAGGAACGAACGCCGTTTCGTTCCCCCCCCCACAACCAATCTTGCACCGTAAGGAACGAACGCCGTTTCGTTCCCCCCCCCACAACCAAAAACATGATACCACTCGCGAAATCGGTTTCAACCGATTTCCACCTCCTTCAGATGCCAAAGTTATTTGGCTTGGCGGCTTGGCTTGACGGCTTGGCGACGCAATTACACCATCAGCATCAAAATATAGCCCGCCCCCATAGTTTCATCCCATGCAGCGTAGGTTATGCTAAAATAACATCGTTCATTTGTTCCAAACTCGCAGAGGAGTTGCTCAACATGTCCACCTATCTCGAACGCGCAGAGGAAATGCGCGACCAGCTTGTTGCCACGCGCCGCGATTTCCACAAACATCCCGAACTATATTTCCAGGAAGTGCGGACCGCCAGAAAAATCACCGAACACCTCGACAATCTCGGCATCGAATACACGACGGGCGTTGCCAAGACCGGCGTCGTCGCTCATCTGGGCGAAGGCGCGCCCGTGATTGCGCTGCGCGCCGATATGGATGCGCTGCCAATTTTGGAAGCCAACGATGTCGAGTACAAATCGGAAAACGAGGGCATCATGCACGCCTGCGGGCACGACGCGCACGTGACGTGTCTGATGGGCGCGGCGACGATGCTCGCGCAGGATTTTGCGGCGGGGCGCTTGAAGGGCACGGTGCGTTTTCTGTTTCAACCCGCCGAAGAGAGCGAGGATGAAGAGGGCAAATCGGGCGGTCAGCGCATGGTTCAAGAACACGCGCTCGAGGGCGTGGATGCGGTGGTGGGTATGCACGTCATCAGCACCCTGCCCGCAAACCGGGTATTTGTTCGCGAGGGTCCCGTCATGGCGGCGGTGGACAGTTTTGAAGCTCGAGTGATCGGGCGCGGCGGTCACGGCGCGTACCCGCACGAGGGGCTTGATCCGATCTGGCTCTCCGCCCAGGTGATCAACGGGATTCACGGGGTGCTCTCGCGGCGCAAGCACCCCGTCGAGCCGGGACTGATTACGGTTGGCGCGATCCATGCGGGCAAGGCGGGCAATGTCATCCCGGTCGAGGTCGAAATGGTCGGCACGATTCGCTCGTTCTCTCAAGAGACGCGCCTGCTCCTGCACCGCGAGTTGGAAAATGCGTTTCGCATCACGCAGGCATTTGGCGGCGATTATCATTTGCAAATCAAATACGGCTATCCTGTCACGGTCAACGACCCCGAGATGGCGCGCTTTGTGCGGCGGATGGCGTCGGACCTGATCGGAGCGGATAGAGTGCAGGAAGGGACCATCGAAATGGGCGCCGAAGACTTTTCCTTTATGGCGCAAGCCGCGCCCGGCGCATTCTTTTATCTGGGCGCAAAAAAGGACGAAGCGACCCGCTTGCATCACGCCCCCGATTTTGATATTGACGAAAATATTTTGCCCACGGGTGCGGCATTGATGGCGGAAGCGGCGCGCAAATATCTGGAAGAAAATGCGGTGGAGGAATAATGAGTTGACCGCATTACGTGTCAAGCCATCATCCAAGAGATGCGATTCAGTTCGCTCAAACCGAGACCCATGCCTAAACACTATTTAGCTCAACTGAATATCGGACGGATGCTTGCGCCGATGGACTCGCCGACCATGGCGGGATTTGTCGCGCGTCTGGACGACATTAACGCGCTGGCGGATGCGGCGCCGGGGTTTGTGTGGCGTTTGCAGGATGAGGCGGGCAATGCGACCGCGCTGCGTCCGTTCGAGGACGAATGGACAATGATTAATGCACAGTGTTTGATAGGAAATGAAAAATGTGCACGTCATTTCTGCGACTCATAAACGAGCACCATTTATTAGATGCTCAAAGTGAGCACGAGTAAAGGAAAAAAATGCTTGAAGAATTCGAGTCCGTTGCCAAAAAACTAGAGGCGGATTTTGAAGCAACCCAACGACTTACACATTCAGGTGTTAAGGGGCAAGCACGAGAAAAGGAGGTCGCCAGGAATTTTCTGCAGCCGTATTTACCCAGCCGCTATTCAATTGGAACTGGATTGGTAGTTGATTCAAAGGCAGAAACGAGTCGCCAGCAAGACCTTGTGATCTTTGACCGGTTCAATTCTCCAACTCTCCAAGACCATGGTGATAATCAAATCTTTTTTGCAGAGCAGGTATTTGCAGCGATTGAAGTCAAGTCGAAAATCAATAAGGTAGGGCTAGATGACTTATTTGTGAAAGCCCAGAGTCTCGCCAAACTTGAGAAACGAACCACTGGAATCGTATCAATTGCACCTGGATTTAACATTGCCACAAGTACTCCTCCAGTAGCAGTGTTTGGGTTTGCATACCAGAGCTCAATTGCACTAGAAAGTGCAAGGGATTACCTACAGAGTGCCAGCGCCAACAAAAGAACTCCCGAATGGCCGATTGCTATTCTACTTCTGCGCGATCCCAACAATGAGTCAGGCGTAATTGTTAGTGTTGATGCGAGTAATATTGGGAAAATTCAGGTCTTGCCGACAGATGAGATGCGATTCGGGAGTGTGAAAACTAGCACCCCCGGCAAAGCGCTCCTCTATTTCTATTTTATTTTGATGGCACGTCTTCAGGTGAATGGTCTTGCCGCGCCTCCACCTGATTTTCAACAGTATGCACGTGCTGCGGGGCTTGGTGACCCCGAGCTATCAATTGGTGTTGACAGCCTCAAAGGGACTAGGATAGAGTGGAAAGGGGCGAAGGTGGAGATAGATGATACTATAAGGATGCGAGACCTACTTGCCAAATTGAGTTCCAACTCGCCCATGCCAGATGACGAAATCTTCGAGTTGTTCTGGCTGTCACAAAATATCATTCAGATTGATGCAGGATTTCGGGATGGAACAATTTTCTTGGTCGACGGTCAGCCATGGTTGGATGTATCTCCGAACAATGTAAATAAAGGACTTAAAGAATGGCGGCTAGGGATCAAAAATTCCATGTACTGGAAAGACCTAACGAAATTTGTTGACCTCATTAGATTCATCCGCTCTGGCTCCAGTTTTGTAGAAATTCGAGAATTGACAACAGACACACAACTCTTTGGGTGGAAGGGGCCCGTCAAAAAATAGGTTACTTACAGACACTGTAGCAACTCTACCGAGAGATGCTTGTACTCCGCCTTTCGCGGGATTCGCGCTCTTTCGCGGCGGTGCCCCTTACCGCATTTCGTGTTCCAAATCCCTCTGACCGATCGCGACATAGCGGTAATGATGCTATAGTCTCTACTTACATCTGTAATTGGCTGACTGGAGCTAGGTCATTTAAGCTGCTGAGCAGTCTTCATTAAGAATTCCATTAACCGGTAAAAATGCATATGGATCATCTCAACCGCGAACACATCTGGCAACTGGTGTGCGAATACACCGAAAACGAGCAATTGCGCAAGCACATGCTCGCCGTCGAAGCGACAATGAAATTTTATGCGCGCAAATATGGCGCGGATGAAGTCTTGTGGGGCAACATCGGGCTGGTGCACGACTTTGATTACGACAAATACCCTGAACGGCATCCGTTTCACGGACTTGAAGTGCTGACCGAAGCGGGGTTCCCCGAAGAATTTTTATACACCATCCGTTCGCACGCCGATTACGGCGACCCCGCGTCGCTGGAAGAGCAATACCGCGAACCCGCGCCGCGCATCCGGCTTGTGGACAAGGTGCTGTATGCGGTGGACGAGCTCACCGGCTTGATCATGGCGGTGGCATATGTGCGCCCATCCAAAAAATTAGAGGATGTCGAGCTGTCGTCCATCAAGAAAAAGTGGAAGGACAAGGCGTTTGCGCGCGGCGCCAAACGCGAGGATATCGAACGCGGCGCAGCCGAGTTGGGGGTGCCGCTCGACGAGCACATACAGAATGTGCTGACCGCGCTCAAGGCAGAACACGAAACGTTGGGACTCTGATTTGTCGGGGCGGCTGACCAAACAATCACCGACGAACGAAATGAAAACGCGAATCTGCGCGAATTAATGCGAAACAAGCGACACCGACGAGATTTGTCGGTGTCTCTTGTCTTTTTACTGGTAACCATATAGCACGCGGTCTATCCAAAGCCACAACGTTTGTGCCAGCGCAAACGCGCACAGGGCATAGGCGGCGAACTGTGCGGCGCGCGAACGCTCAAACAACCACAGCAAGACCAACCCCCCACTCAACGCCAGCGCGGGCGCAGCCCACAGTGTATAGCGCGTGGAAAAGGTCGAGCCGATGGTGACCAGCCCAAAAACCAACGCCACGACCAGCCACGCCAACCACACGGCGCGCACGCGTCCCGTAAAACGCTTCCACGCGAGCGGAATCCCCGCCATCCCACACAACAGCAAGACCCATCCCACCTGTTCCCACGTATAGCGCAAGACATCGGTCACGCGCGAGGCGCGCAGCCCATCCTCGCCCGCGGCGCGCCCCGCGCCAAAATCGCCAATAAACGCACGGGTTTGGGTAACGAGCAAATCCGCAAATTCGCCATAATACGCCAGCGCGCTCAGCACGATGCCTGCCAGCAGCAGCGCGGACAGCGCAATGCCTTCCCGTCGCGCGTCCGTATCGCGCATGAGGAATCGCAGGACCGCCGCGAGCGGCAAAAACGCGGCGAGCGAGAGAAAAACGCCGAGATGAGCGATGGACGCGAGAGCGAGGAAAAATAACGCCAACAAAAAATTGCGCGGGCGGGTGAGCGGCTGCGTCAGCAGGACACAAAACAACAGCGTCGCCGCGAGCTGTCCGAATATGTTGGTGTGATTGCCCCACGAATAAATCCAGAACGAGACAGGGTTAAAGGCAAACAGAAACGTGGTAAACAGCGCATACCGTGTGGCATGTCCGTCGGACACTCTTTCAATCTGTCCCGCATCCGGGCGCGCATAAATCGTCCTTGCCGTAAAAAAAATTGCGAGGATGCCGATCACATCAAATAGGACATTCGCAATCAGCAGCAGCCCTTGCAGGTCGGAAACCCACGGCGCGATGGGAGTGAGGACGACATACAGCGCGGGCGGATAGGGCACCACGCGGCGCGCCGCATCGGGCAGTTCCGACGTAAAAAACAAATTCCCTTCTGCCACAAACTCCAAACGATGAGCGTGAAAAAGCAAGTCCGAAGAGCGATACTGCGGATACCACGCGCCGCCCCATTTCAAGCCGACCGACAACAGGGCGATGGCACAAAGGACTGCCTGCGCGGACGCCGTGAGCGGAAAAGAAAACCGTCGCGCGAGACGCGGCAGCAGCCACACGAGCGCGACCGCGAGCGCGGCGAGGATGAGCGCCAGCGTCAAAAACGCGCCTGTAAAGGTCGCCACATACGGACGCCATACGGCGATGCCGAGCGCGAGCAAGAGAATCAGCGCGCCAAATAATAGGTTGACCGGGCGCGCCGCCAATCCGATCCCGCGTGCAATCGCGTATAAAATTCCCAGCGCAACGGACCAGCTCAGGACGACCGCGCCCGGCGGCACGATGGGCGGTTGTCCCAAATCAATCCACGCCGTCGCGCTGCCGATGGCAGACGGACTGCGCGCGGGCATCCATTCCAGCCGGTCAATCGCAACACCCAGCGGACGCGTGTCTGAATTGTTCGGGTCAATCTCATGGGGAACAAACGTATCGCTCGCAATCTCAAAGGTGGTCGTGCCCGTCCATGCATCTGCGCCGACATCACTCTCCATGTCATACAATTCCCACGCGCCCGACGCCTCGAACGCTTGCAGGGGAGCATGATTGACCTTCACATCCACCTTCGCCGGGCGATTGGGTCGGTACCCGTTCAGCCGCATCGTCAAAATGTATGGTGTCGCGAGCTGCTGTCCCTCCAATGTCACCCGCGCGTCTCCGCGCGTCCAGCGATACGTCTGCGTCTGGTCATCTTCGGCGTCAAAAAATCCTTGCAGAAAAAAACCGTCGCGCACGCCCCCCAGATCAACAAAAACGCGCAAACGCACCTGATACGCCAGCGCGAGCGCCAGCGCGGTCAACAACGCGACCAGCAAAGCATCGCGTAGAATAGAGAACGCCGGGCGAACCGCACAAGACATAAGCAAATAGCGAGCAAACACCACCCGTAGGGAACGAACGCCGTTTCGTTCCAATCAATCACCCCATCACCCGTAGGGAACGAACGCCGTTTCGTTCCAATCAATCACCCCACCACCTGTAGGGAACGAACGCCGTTTCGTTCCGATCAATCACCCCATCACCCGTAGGGAACGAACGCCGTTTCGTTCCGATCAATCACCCCATCACCCGTAGGGAACGACCGCCGTTTCGTTCCAATCAATCACCCCGCCACCCGTAGGGAACGAACGCCGTTTCGTTCCCCATCCACAACCAAAAATACGATACCGCTGGCAAAATCGGTTTCAACCGATTTGCGCCTCCTCAGACGCCAAATTCACTTGGCATCGTTCTCCGTTCTCCGTTCCGATGCGCGGGCACGCCGTTTCGTTCCGATAGGAGCGGAACGCTGCGGCGAGCGTTCCCTACGAAATGCGCGCGAACAGCTTTTCCAGCGCCTTGAACGGCGCGATAAATTTGTCAATCGTCATTTCTTGCAAGGTCGGAACCGCGCTAATGTGCCCGATGCCGTGCAGCCACAAATTGTATTGCAGCAAAAAAAGATTGTTCCAGACGATAAACGCGCCCAGCACGATCAGCACCACATTCTGCGAAACCCGATTACGAATGCTGTCGAGAAACGCCGCCAGTCCCAGCGCAAAAAACGGCATGAGCGAGATAAAACGCCGCGCGCCGAATGCCTCGCCCCCCCACCAATCGTTGACGATGCTGTTAACATACGACTCGAGCAAAAAAATGACCATCGTCGCCGCGCCCAATAGACGATTTTTTCGATAGAGCGGCACGAACCCGATCAGAGCAAGAATCAGAATGGGCGACCAGGAAAACAGCCCGCGCTTGGTCGAGAACCACACATTCAACATTTCGGGGCGCAAAAATTGGAAAAATCCGCCGCCCTGTGGCGCGGTGAGCGGCGCGCCATACAGCGCCTGCCACGCAATCATCTGCGGCACAAAGGCGAGGACGAGCCCCCCCATAAAGAGGAAACCGTTCAAGAGCGGCGGGACAAAATCTCCGAACTTGGATTCGCCACCCTTCCATGCGCGTCGAACGTCGGCGGTCCAGACAAACAGCGCGAGGACGGCAATCAACACATCCTGCCAGCGCACCAGCGCCAGCAAGCCCGCCGAGAGACCCCACACAAACCAATCGCGCCGCCTGCGCCCCTCCCGCCCGCGCCACCAGAGATACACAAACAACGCGCTGGCAAAAAGAGACAACACATGCGATGCCGACGGCGAGACCCCCATGTAATAGACCACGTTCGTCGCAAGCCAGATGCCCAGAATCGAAACGAACGCGGCAAATTTCGAAAACAGCCCCTCTGCCACGCGATACGTCAGCCAGATGCCCGCAAAACCATAGGCGATGCTGGCAAACAGGATGGGCGCCTGATCCCAGAACGAAAACCCATCCGTCGGCTGTCCCAACAGCAAGGCAGCTGCGTGCGCCAAGATAAAAATGGGAGACCACAAGACCGCAGGTCCGACGGAAAAGAAATTTGCTGCCATGCCGGTGGGTGTCTTGCGTTCGAGCATTTCCTCTTTTTTGCGCGGGTCTGTGGTATTAAATTCCTGATAAATCGTGTAATCGTTGGTAAATTCCAGGTCGCCGTCGAGCGCCGCCGAGCGCAAATAGACATAGTAATAAATCCCGTCGCCCACGATCAAGCGCCCATAGCGTTTGGGGATCAAAAAGATGGATGCGCCGTAGGCGGCGAGAAACACCAAAAAGATGACGCTAAAGAATGGCAGGGGGCGCGCAATCACCGCGTTCAGACGCGCTTGGAGGCGCGTTTGGCGGTTTATGGCGGGGTCGGTGGGTTGAGCAGCAGCTTGCATCAAAAACCTTGCGCGAACAGGAATTTGCGCTAATTCGACAATTTCGGACCGACCTGCGGCGCGAGCGTGACGCCGGAATGCAGTTGAGCGACGACGGCGAGAAACTCGCGCGCCCCGCGCTCCCAGGAATACATGGATGCTGTGCGCGCCTTGCCCGCCGCGCCCATTTGCGCGCGTTCGGCGGGGTCCTGGGCGAGGGCGAACATGCCGATTTCTACGGCATCCGCGGTTGGCGCGACCAGCAAGCCCGTAATGTCCCGCTCCAAAATCTCGCGCGGTCCACCCTCGTCAACCGCAACGACGGGCAGACCGGCCGCGCTCGCTTCCAGCACGCTCAGCCCGAACGATTCATTCTTGCAGGTGTGGACATAGACATCGCTCGCGCCATACAACGCGGGCAGTTGTGCGTCAGGCACGAATCCCGTAAAGCGCACAATGTCCGTAATATTCAATTCGCGCGCCAGTGCATGCAGGGCGTCTTGTTCCGGTCCCGCGCCGACGACCAGCGCCGCCACGTTCGGCACACGCGCATACAGTTGCGCCAACGCGCGCAAAAACAAATCAATGCGTTTGCGCGGGTGCAAAAAATTCACCGTCAGAAAAACGATTTTTCCTTCGAGGTCATACCGGGCGCGCATCGTTTGGATCTCGGGCGCCGGCGCGGGCTTGAAATCTGACCCGTGAGTGATGACAGACGCCTCGCGCTCATACGCGGCGCGCAAACGTTCCGCGCCGAAATGACTGTTGGCGAGCAGAGCATCGGCGCGGCGCACCATCGCGCGGTCGAGCATTTTGTATAGTCCAAAAAACGGTCTTGCCGCCATCCCGCTGACGCCCATCCGCGCAGTCACCGCGTCCGCGTCGTCATAGATGAAACGCGGCGGCTCGTAACAAAAATAGAGTTTGGGCGCGCGCAATTGTTTTTGCCGCGCGCTCACTGCCAGCGCGGGCAAGCTGGGCGGACCAAAAAAGGTGACGGCGTCCGCGTCCGCGCGAATCTGTTTCAACAGGCGGAGCGAGTGCAGGTATTCCAGCGGCGCGTCGAGATAGTGATTGTCAAAGACCTCGAGCCGGTCGCCCGTTTGAAACAGCGTGACTTGCGGGGCAAGCGCGGGCGCGCAGTTGGCGTCAAAATAATGGGTCAGGAGGGTGACGGGCGTGCCGAGTTGGGTGATATGACCGGCGAGTGCAAGGATGAGACGTTCGGCGCCGGAAAGCTTTTTGAGACGGGGATAGACAAAATAAATCATTGCTGCCACATACGGCAGCTTGTTGCCGTATGCGACAAACATTATAGCGTATGTCGGAGAATCCCGAGGTTGTAAAAAACCCGCTCCATGCCGCCCTCTCCCGCAAACAAGCAAAAGCAGGCAGCACGGAGGATGCCGCCTCACACGCGGTCGCGCACCTCGAACAAATACCCCTCTTCGCGGACGGTGTGAATATAACGCGAGCGGGTGGCCGAGTCCCGCAATTTTTCGCGCAGCAGCGAAATCTGCACCTTGACGCCGTGCAAATCGCACTCCTCTGGGTTTTGCCAGCCCGCATTCAAGAGATTCTCATAGGGCACGATGCGCCCCTCGTTTTCCAGGAGATGTCGAAACAATTTCCACTGTAGGGGGGTCAGATTGACATTCTCGTTATCCAGACGAATACGGCGGCGAGGCACGTCCACCTCCAGCCGCTCATCTACGCGGCGGTGTCCGTTCTCGTGCGCGTGCGGATAATGCAGTTCCAGGCGTGCGTTGATGTGCGCCATCAGGACTTCCATGCTGGTGCCCTTGGCAATAAAATCCGCCGCGCCGTTTTGCATGCCGTGAATGTGGTTGGTTTCATAGGTCATGGAGGTCAAGAGGATGACCGGCACAAGGGTGACCAGCCGTAAATGCTCGAGCACCTCAAGCCCGTTCATCCCCGGCATGCTGATATCGAGCAAGATCAAATCGGGGTGGTGTTCATAAGCGGCGCGCAAGCCCTCCTTGCCGCCGTTGGCGGAAGCGACCTCAAAGTTGGCATGTTCCAGGGCAAGCGTCAAAACCCCAACAATATCAGGGTCATCATCAATAATCAATATCTTTTGTCCAAACGAGCCCATTCCAATCCTCCTTGGTCTGCCAGGAAACTATCTCGGAATAGCTGTCTGCAATCGAATTATGTTTGGATAGCCGTAATTATTGGACTTGGTCCCCCTCGATCCGCCTGCTCCGGCAATTGCATCATGCGGCAGCGCCGATTTCCGGTCCCTCGTCCGTTTTTGCCGTTGATTCGGGAGCGGGGGGTTTACAGCGCAGCGTGATGCGCAAAGTCGTGCCGCCGCGACGCGGGCTTTGGATGAAAATATCCCCGCCCATCTCGTGCAGTTTGGTGCGAACAAGCCACAGCCCCAGACCAAAACCGGGTTCGGCTGAATTGCCCCGTTCAAAACGCTCAAAGAGTCGAGCGCTCAGCTCGGGATTGATCGGCTTGCCCGGGTTGTGAATGTTCAATTCGAACAGATCGGGTCGGACGCGCCTGCCGCGCAGCGTGATCTTGGATTTCGGCTCCGAGTACTTGACGGCGTTGTCCAATAAATTGTCAATCACCACATCCAGCCGCATTTCGTCGGCGAGCGCCTTGCCTTCCCCGACGCTCACGCTAAAGCGATGTGTCGGACGCGTGCTGCGCCAGACTTGGATTTTGGCTTGCAGAAAACTTTGCAGGTCCACCTCACTTTCTTCGATCTCTTGCCGCGAATGTTCGCGTTGAAATTCGACAAAGCGCGCATTAAAGGCGCGCAGCTCGTTCAACATTCGCGAGACGACCGCGAGCAAGTCCTGACGATGTCTGACGCTCAAATCGTCGCGCTGCATTCGCTCGGCGCTCCAAATCAATACGGCGAGTTTGTTGTTGAGCTGGTGGGCGACGAGATTGATAAAGTCCACTTTGGCGCGTTCCGCCGACTGTTCTTCGGTGCGGTCCCAAAACGCGCACACCGCGCCGCGCACCTGTCCGCTGCGGGATAGCAGCGGCGCAGCCGCTTCGCGCAGTTCGATCACGCGTCCGTCCGCGCAGGTAAAAGAGCGGGGCGCCAGACTGAAACACGTCGAGTTGCCTTCCATCGCTTCAAACACAATCATATCGGCGCGACGGTGCGCGCCGACGCGGGGCCCGTGCTTGTGCCACATTTTTCCATACATCTCTTGCGCCCCCAGCCCCGTAATCTTGCTCGCCGCATTGTTCCACGACAGAATTTTGCCCTCTCTATCGGTGGTGAACACCCCGCTAAAGACGCTGTCCAGAGTCGCGCGGAGTTCGTCGCTTTGCTCGCGCGCGTGCTCGATCTGACGTTCGTTGACCAGCGCCAGCGCCAGCGTGTTGGCAACCGTCTGCGCATATTGGATTTCCGATTCATCCCAATCCTGGACCGTGGACCGAAAGACCGTCAAAAGTCCGATGGCATGACTCTCTGCCACCATCGGCGCCATCAAGAGTGAGCGATACCCTTCGCGCAATTGACGTTCGCGCCAATGGGCGGGCACGCCGACATGCGTTTCCAGATCGCGAATCTGATACGGTTTGCGTTGATTCAAGATGCGATGCAGACCGGCGCTGACGGCGATGGGGTGTGCGCGCGCGTCCGGATCGCGATAGCCGGCGCTGGCGCCCGCGCTGAGCGTGTCGCCGTTCAAGAGGCGGATGCTTGCGCCCGCCGAGTCCAGAAGCAGTCGCACCCGTTCCGCCGCTTGTTCGATCAGTGCGGCGCTGTCGCGCACAGTGCTGCACCACAGACCAAATTCGGACAGGCGGCTTTGTCTGTCAATGCGCTTGTTCTGGTCGCGCAGCAGGCGCGCATTGGCAAACGCCATTGCCAATTGATTGGCGGCTGCCACTGCCAGCCGGATTTCCGCCGACGTAAAAATATGTTCGGTCAAGAAAACAAAACCGAGGATGCCTAGCGTTTCATTCACCGACAAGAGCGGGATCGTCATCCACGACCTGGCTCCGTGAAACCTGGCGCGTTCTGCCAGGTCATCCGAAGACTGGTGCGGATGCAAGGGGTCCACAATAAACGGGTCCTTGCTCCAAAGCAATTCCTGCAATTGCTTGCTGGGGCGAGCCGGCTGCTCGGGATGAATCATGCCATCCGAGCTGCGAACTGGCTGCAACATGCCGTTCTCGATCGTCGCCACGAGAACGCGGTCAGCATTCAGCAGTTGTTTGAGCGCGGTCATGGACATTTCGATCAACACATCCTGATCGAGGTTTGACGCCGCCATCTCGTTCAGTTCGGTGAGTTGTTCAAGTTCCAGGACTTGACGCGCCTTTTCATTGAGCAGCTGCACATTTTCGAGGACCGTGGCGATTTGCTGCGCATACGTCTCGATGAGATGAATCTCGCCCTCGCGCCAGAGGCGCGTCGCTTTTTGGCTGACAAAGAGGATGCCCGTTGTCTTGCCGCGCGAGACCATGGGCACACCTACCTCTGCCTGATAACCGAATTGGATGAGCGTCTCGCGCAGCGCCTCTTCGGGCGCGTCCCGTTCACGGTCATGGATGACAAGTTTTTGACCATGCTCGACAATGAATTTGTGATACGGCTTGATCGGGTAGCGCAGTCCGGATAGTTTGTGCTGGGCTTCGGTGACAATCCGAAATTCATCGCCTTCCAGCAGATGGAAACCAACATAGTCGGCGGCGAGCACGCGCCGCAAATCACTCGCTGCCTGCGACAGCGCGGTTTCGGGCGAACGGCTGTGCGCGATCAGGGTGGAGGTCCGGGCGAGCGCGCGCAGGTCGCGCACTTGATTTTGTGAATCGCGCAGGAACCGGGCATTCGTCAGCGCGCCGGCAATCTGCTGGGCAAACGTCTGGGCGAGTTCGATGTCATCATCGTTCCATGCGCGCGGCGTTTGTTGGCTGATATACAAAATGCCCAGCGCCTTTTGCTCCGAGACCAACGCAACGCCAAGATCGGCGCGGATATTAAACGCGCGCAAAAACTCGCGCTGTTTGGCGCTCGCTGCATCTTGCTCGCAATCGTTCACCCGAACCGGGTCCAGTTCGGCAAGGATGCGATACTGGTGCGCCTGAATGGGCAGTCGCGCGGGCGCGCCGGAATAGCGCGATTCCGCCACAAGACACAAAAATTCGCCTTCGCGCAAGTGAAAACTGACATAATCGACGCGCATGACGCGCGCAATTTCGTCCGCCGCAGCATAGAGCGCATTGTCGGGCGGGTTCGAAGTCGCAATCAGACGTCCGACTCTGGACAGCGATTTCAATTCGCGGACCTGTTTTTGCGACCATTCCAAAAGACGCTTGTTTTCCAGCGCATAAGCAATCTGATGCGCAAATGCCTTGACAAGTTGTTTTTCATCGGGCTGCCACCTGTGGGGTACGTTGTGGACGACAAATAGCAGTCCAAAAGCATGATCGCGCGCATACAAACGAATCCCCATCGAGGCCTGACGCCCAAGACGTTCGAGGGTGACACGCTGGATGGGGTCAACATCGGGCGCCGAGCGGTCGTTGACGACGAGCGGCTCGTCGGATTCCAGTAAGCGGCGGTGATGCGGAGAAATCGGCAGAGGGAAACGGGGTTCGTGCGCGTTGGTTGTGCTGACAATTTCAAAATGGTCGCCGTTCAACAAAAGCACCGCGACCGAATGTGTATGCAGAATGTCTCGAATTGTGAGCAGCACCTCAGGCAGAGCGGACTGGGCGCGCGGGGCATATTGCAGGAGCGAGCCGGTTTCGACGACGGCGCGCATTTGTGCGACCTGCCGGGTGAGATCGGTCAAGAGGGAGCGACTGCGCAGAGTCAAGCCCAACTGGGCGGAAATATTTTCACCCAGCTGGACCGTATGCTGGTCGAATTGGTCAGCCAGTTTGGAACCCAGCATTACAAATCCAAACACTTGCGCGTCAAAATAAATCGGGAGTGCGAGGATGGACTGATAGCCCGAATCAAGGATCGGTGCGAGATTGAAACGCGGCATCGCTTGAAAATCCTGCGTGGTCAAACTGCGGCGCGTCAAAATCACATACTCGGCAAGGTTGCGGGTGGTCTCCGGGTCAATCTTGCCCGGTTCATAGACCGCGCGGTCAAACGGGGAAACCGCATACTTTGCTGCCAGGTGGTCCTCGATGCCGTTGTGCGCGACGAGGTCCGAGTGTCCTTCTTCCGAGTTGATCAGAACGATCGCAATAGATTCCGCGCCGGTGAGTTTGACAACAAGGTCCAATCCCACCTCCATCGCCTGCTTGGTCTCGATGCTCTTGTTGAGGCGCGTGGCGAGCTCGTGGAGCAGCTGCAGTTCTTGATTGCGGCGTTCCAGCGTCTCGAGGGTTTGACCAAAGACGATCTCGTTATTCTCGGACGCGTCGGAAGAAACATTACGGTCCGCGTCGTCAAACAGAGCAGAATACGGGTCGGGGAGCATAACAGACCTCGTTTGTGGAATTGATTCGATTATATCAAGCTCCAAAACGTAAAACAAGGGCGAATTGTGATCAGCGCGCGCATCACAATCTTGGACCGTAAGGAACGAACGCCGTTTCGTTCCCCGCGCTGCACTGTGATAGAATCGCGGGCGTGAAAGATTTACAGACCCGATGGGGCATCGTCGGGCACGAATGGGCGGTCGAGTCGCTTGAACATGCCATTCGCACAAAACGCGCGGCACATGCCTTTTTGATTGCGGGTCTCCACAGCGTGGGAAAGATGACCCTGGCGCGCGCGCTGGCAAAACGTCTGTTGTGCCTGACGAACGACGCGCCCATCGCGCAACATTCCATGTTTGGCGATGCGGCGGTGGTGAACGAACCGCCGTGCGGTGAATGTCGCGCCTGCATCAAGAATGCCAAGGGCGTGCATCCCGATGTGATGATTCTGGAAGGAGCGCCATCGCGCGATTATTACACCAAAAACGGTTCCACCGCGCCGCCCCGCAAGAACGACCGCGAAAAACGGATTCTGCTGGTCGAGCAGATACGCGATATGGAAAAATGGCTCTCGACCGCGCCGTTCGAGGGGTCGCACAAGATCGGGATTTTGCGGCGCTTTGAGGATGCGAACGAAGCGGCGCAGAACGCATTTTTGAAAACCCTCGAAGAGCCGCCGTCGCACGCAATTTTAATTCTCACGACGCAGGACGCAGGGCTGCTGCTGCCCACGATCGTTTCGCGCTGTCAGCCGCTGACCCTGCGCCCGCTCCCGGTCGAAACGGTCGAAAAGGCGCTCGCGGAAAAATGGGGCGCAAGTCCCGCCGACGCAGAACTGCTCGCGCGCATCTCGGGCGGACGCCTGGGCTGGGCGGTGCGGGCGCTGGAATCGCCGCACGTGCTGGAATCACGGCGCGAGGCATTGGAATCGCTGAATGCGCTGGTGCGCCAGGGGCGCGCCGAACGAATCACAAGCGCCGGGGGACTGGCAAAAGAGGCGGGCGAACTGCCGCAGGTATTCGAAACGTGGCAAACGTGGTGGCGCGATCTGCTGCTGCTGGCGCACAACCAGGCGCCGCGCGTGACCAATGTGGACTATATGCCCGCGCTCGAGGAACAGGCGGGGCGTTTTTCGGATGAGGACATTCACAAAGCATTGACCGCCACACGCGCGGCGGCGCGACAACTGGCGCAGAATGTAAATGCGCGGCTGGTGACCGAGGTGCTTGCGCTCCACCTGCCGCAAGGTTGAAACAAAAAATCCGAACGCCGGCGGCGTTCGGATTTTTTGTTTCACTTTATCATTTTTGCTTTGGCTTGCTTCAGTTTAGCAGCCGTTTCGACGGGCACATTGCCCTCGCCGAGCGCGCTCATGTGACCCATGCGGTTCAGCCCGTGAAAATCGCTGCCGCCGGTGGCGATGAGTCCGTATTGTTTGGCAAGCGCCGCGAGTTCGCGCTGTTCGCGCTCGTTGTATTGGACGTAATAACATTCCAGCCCGACGAGACCCACCTGCACCAGCTCGGGCACCAGTCGCTCCACATCCTTTGGATGCGCCAGCACCGGCACCGCGCCGACCGCCCGAATCAGCTCGACCGCTTGATGCGGCGACGCGCTTTCGTATTCCACATACGCGGGTTTGTCGCTGGCGAGATACTTGTCGAACGCTTCCTGCACGGTGGCAACGCGCCCCGCTTCGACCATCGCGCGGGCGACGTGCGGACGTCCAATCGCGGCATCGCCCGCAATCGCGGCGACCTTGTCAAATTCCACGGGCACGCCGAGCGCGGCGAGTTTCGCCAGAATCTTTTGCGCGCGCCCCAAACGTCCTTCGCGAAATTTGTCGGCGAGCGCAATCGTGGCGGGATCGTTATAGTCCACCATGTAGGCGAGTACATGAATCTCGCGTTTTTCCCAATCGGTCGAAAATTCGACCGCGGGAATGATTTCAATGTCGCCATAGGTCCCGGCGGCGGCGACGGCGCGTTCGAGCCCCGCGAGGGTGTCGTGGTCAGCGATGCCGAGCACGGTGACGCCGCGATCGCGCGCAATCCTTACCAGTTCTTCCGGTGAATGTTCACCGTCAGACGCGTTTGTATGCGCGTGCAAATCCACGCGCATCTTTTTTGTCAACCCGGACAACAGTCTGCTCCGACGATAGGATTAAGAGACCATCGGGACAGGTCTCGCGGCGAACTTGGCGAAACCTGCCCCGATTTATTTTTCGAGGATTATACGGCTTCCAGCGCTACGGTATCAACGTGATGCCCGTTGCTGTGCGGCACGTTCGGGGATTCTTCCGACGGGCGCGATTCGATATACAGGCGCACGGCGGTGCGTTCTTCGCCGTTAATGTCCACCTCGGCAAAGGTCGGCACCACGGCAAGGTCCAATTGGTCTTGTTGGAGATAGCTGCGCGCAATCGCAATCGCTTTGATGGCTTGATTGACCGCGCCCGCGCCGATGGCTTGTACCTGTGCCTGGCGATATTCGCGGATCACGCCTGCAATCGCGCCTGCAACCGCAGTTGATCGAGACTTGGCGGAGACTTTGATTGTATCCATGTGGTTTGTAACTCCCTACAATGAACATGCCCACACACGCAAGGTTCGCCCTGACAGGTCTCGTGAATGGGACCTTGCTACATCAACCCAATGCTGGCGGAGCAGTCGAGCCGGAGTTCTGCATAGCTGCTCGGGTGGTGTTGATGAACTCGGGTGTGGCTGCAGTATTGTATTGACTATATTTGTCTACGAATCGTTCCCCCGAGACCCCCTCAAGATACTCGCGCGGGGCTAGGATTAGATGAGTGCGGGATTAGAATTATTTTGCGTATTCTACCGCCCGCTGCTCGCGAATAACCGTTATTTTGATCTGCCCCGGATATTCGAGATTCTCTTCGATCTTGCGCGCAATCAGCTTGGACAGGTTGATCGCGCTCAGGTCATCTATCTGCTCCGGCTTGACAATTATACGTAACTCACGCCCCGCTTGAATCGCATACGACTGCTGCACTCCGGGCATGGCATTTGCCATCCCTTCGAGCGCTTCGACCCGTTTCAGATACTGTTCGAGCGACTCGCGCCGCGCGCCCGGGCGCGCGCCCGAAATGGCGTCGGCGGCAGTGACCAGCACCGCTTCGATGGATTTTGGCTCGACTTCGCCGTGATGCGAGGCGATCATGTTGCACACATTTTCGGGCACGCCGTATTTGCGCGCATATTCCGCGCCGATGATGGCGTGCGCGCCGCCGACCTCGTGCGTCACCGCCTTGCCAATGTCGTGCAGCAGCGCGCCCATTTTGGCGGCTTTGACATCTGCTTTGAGTTCGGCGGCGATCATGCCGGCGAGAAACGAGGTCTCGACCACGTGGGCGAGCACATTTTGCCCATACGAGGTGCGGAATTTGAGCGACCCGAGCATCTTTACGAGTTCGGGGTGCAGGTTGCCGACGCCGGTCTCGAGGACCGCCGCTTCGCCCGCTTCGAGGATGCTCTTGTTGACCTCTTCTTCGGCGCTTTCGACGATTTTTTCGATCCGTCCGGGATGAATCCGTCCGTCGCTGATCAGCTTTTGTAACGAAACCCGCGCCACTTCGCGACGGATGGGATTGTGCGACGAAATAATGACCGCTTCGGGGGTGTCGTCCACCACCAGGTCAACACCGGTCAACATTTCGATGGCGCGGATATTGCGCCCCTGTTTGCCGATGATTCTGCCTTTCATCTCGTCGCTCGGCAGGGGGACGAGCGAGACGGTGCTTTCGACCACCTGATCGGACGCGACACGTTCGATGGCGGTGGTGAGGATTTCGCGCGCGCGGCGTTCGCCTTCTTCTTTGGCGGTCGCTTCGATCTCGCGAATGATGCGCGCCGAATCCTGGCGGGTGTCTTTTTCGACCGCCTGCAGCAAGAGCTGGCGCGCCTCTTCGGCGCTCATCGCGGCGACGCGTTGGATTTCTTGCAGTTTTTTGTTTTCCAGTTCATCCATCCGCGCTTTGGCGCGGTCGGCTTCTTTTTCACGATTTTCGAGTTTGCGGTTGCGGCTTTCGATCTGCTCCAGTCGTTTGTCGAGCGCTTCGCGCCGCTGTCGCAGTTGATCATCTTCACGCGACAGCTCGACGCGTCGGCGTTTGTTGTCCGCTTCTTGTTCGTTGCGGACCACAAGCGCCTGGTCTTTGGCTTTTAGGATAATGTCTTTTGCCTGCGCGTCAGCTTGTGCAATCTTTTGCTGAATTTCTGCGCGCTGTGTTTCCAGTTCGACCTTTTTTGCCGTAAAGACACGCGACTGGAGGAGATAGCCGACCCCGAACCCGAGGGCGCCGACAATGACGGCGACCACAAGTGCGACGAGTACGTCCATGGGTCCTCCACATTAGCAGATAGCGTAGGGCGCATCGCCTATCGCCCGGTCCGCTCTTGAAACGGCGGGCGCGTGACGTTTGGCGCTACGCGTCAATTTTCCACACCTGGTCTTGATCTGAATTCTGTTCTGTTTCGTTCACCTGCTGCCACAAGCGGTCTACCGTTTTGCGGGTGACGGTGTAATCAAACCCGCGCCGCGCCAGGAAACCGCTCAATTTTTCTCGAAAGGTTTTGGCATCCAGCTCCTTGTAGCGGAGCGCTTTGGAATAGGCGGCGCGATAGGCGCTTTCGCCTTCGTCCACCTTTTTGACCGCGCGCGCAATTTCCTCATTTGACACGCCCTTTTGTCGCAGTTCGTATTGCAGGGCGCGCTTGCTGCGCGGCTTGAATCCTTCCCGATTTTCGACCCAGAATTTTGCAAAATCACGGTCATTCACGAGCTCGACATCGCCGAGACGCGCAATGACCTGCGTAATGATTTCTTCCGAATATTTTTTCTGTGCCAGACGTCGGCGCAGTTCCTGCTCGCTGCGGGGGCGCACGGCGAGAAAAGAGAGCGCCTTGTCGCGCGCCTGCTCGAGCTGTTCGGCGCTATAGAGCTTGTCGAGGTCTGCCCGCGCCAATTCCTGCCCCACGCGGACGCCTGCCGCCACATAGGCGGACAAGCCCATCGCAAAATGATCGTCAATATACAAACTATAGCGGTTCGGACGTTTGACCTGCGGCTCGACCGCCGTGACCCGTCCCGGGGTCAGGTTGACCCGCGCCGCGCGGTCCGCCGCCCGTTCCTCCGCCGTCTTGAATTTTCGTTTCAAGGGTTTCTTGAATTTCCCGGTTTCCATCAACTCCCGACCTCAAGGTCCCTCTGCAAAAAATGTCCGCCACAAACCCGGCACGCTGCCGCGAGCGTGCCCTACGCGGCGCCGTAAGGAACGAACGCCGTTTCGTTCCCCTCTCCCCCAAACTGCGAACGCTTGTTCGTAACAAAAAACACAAGTCGCTGTGTCTCGACCTCCTGGCGTGTCGAACCCACAGCGACCCGTATTCGTTCGGATTGAATTTTAGCTGCGCCAGTGCAACAACAAACTCTATGCCCAACTCGGCATTCAAGTTGGCGCACTACAAGGGCGCAGGTGCGTGTCAAGGGCGCTGACGCGAGGCGCGTTCGCCAAACTACGGCTTGGCAACGCGCGACCCGCGCGCGCGAGAGTTAGACGATCAAGTTTAGCCGGACGGTTGGCGGCGCCATTTCAAAAATCATAGGTTCGTCTCTACATAAGCATTACAATAAACGCCGTTCACCATCGGTCGGGACATATCGCAAGGTAACCAGTTCGTGCCTGGCTTTGACATCACACTGCAACGCATCTCGTAAAAGGTTCTTGATCGGACCCGGCATATGCCGATGCGAACAAACTCTCATCGCATACGCCCGGCGCTCCATTTTCGAGACACATCGAAAATTCGTGGCTGTGGGTTCGGTTCCGGGATCAGGGAACCACGCGTTCGCCGTCAAACGACCAACGCCGCGCGCATCCTCTCTGTGCGCGCCGTCAAGTGGCGGGATTATACCACAAACCCATCCGCGCGGGATGGGTTTGGTTTGGTCGCTTTATTCTTCGTCGTCCTCTTCTTCCTCTTCCTCTTCTGCTTCGTCCTCGTCGTCCAGATCGGGTGTGTCCATCATGGCAGCGGGGATGGCGGCGACGCCGTTCGCCCCGTCAATGCCCGCCTTGACGCGGATGGCGTGGACGAGTTCGTCCATGACCGCCGGATTTTCGCGCAAAAAGGTGCGCGAATTCTCGCGTCCCTGTCCGAGCCGCTGACCGTTGTAGGAATAGAATGCGCCGCGCTTGTCAATGATGCCGTATTCCACGCCGGTGTCAATCATGTCGCCTTCGCGCGAGATGCCTTCGTTGTGGAGAATGTCAAATTCGGCTTTGGTAAAGGGCGGGGCGACCTTGTTTTTCTTGACGCGGACGCGCACGCGCGTGCCGATCACGTTGTCGCCGTTCTTGATCTGGTCGGTCGGGCGCACGTCCATGCGGACCGAGGCATAGAACTTGAGTGCCATGCCGCCGGTGGTCGTTTCGGGGTTGCCAAACATGATGCCGATTTTCTGGCGCAGCTGGTTGGTGAAAATGACGGCGGTGTTGGACTTTTTGATCGCGCCGGTCAGTTTGCGGAGCGCCTGGGACATGAGACGGGCGTGGAGACCCATGTGCGAGTCGCCCATTTCGCCTTCGATCTCGGCGCGTGGGACGAGGGCGGCGACCGAGTCAATCACGACCACATCCACCGCGCCGGAACGGACGAGCGCTTCGGCGATTTCGAGCGCCTGTTCTCCCGTGTCGGGCTGGGAGATCAACAACTCTTCGGTGTTGACGCCGCACTTGGCGGCATAGGACGAATCGAACGCGTGCTCGACGTCAATAAACGCCGCGACGCCGCCGTTTTTCTGGGCGTTGGCGATGATATGCTGGCAGATGGTGGTTTTGCCGGACGCTTCGGGACCATAGATTTCGGTGATGCGTCCTTTGGGAACGCCGCCGATGCCGAGGGCGAGGTCGAGGGAAACGGCGCCGGTGGGGATGGCTTCGATTTTGGCGTGGGGATTGTCGCCGAGACGCATGATCGCGCCTTCGCCAAAGCGTTTCTTGAGCGAGCTGAGGGTGGAATCGAGGGATTGCGCCTTGCCCTTGCTCTCTTTATCCGCAGTCTTGTCAGATGCAGCCATGTTGACATGCTCCTTTTGCCCGTGCTTGTATTTGCTCTTGACCGCGCTTATGGCTGTCGCGCGTGGCGTCGAGTGGGGCGAATATACTCCAATTGGATGTTGGTTGCAACACCGTTGCAACCAACCCGGCTGGATTCGCCTAAAGAACGGGACCGAATCGAGATTGTGCTCGCCAGAGGCGAGAACGCCGTCCACAAGGAACGGTGAAAGGATTATACTAGAACGGATGTGCGGTGTCAAGTGTTTTTGCAAGTTGCAAGGTACAAGTGACAGGTCGCAGGTGACAGGTCGCAAGGTACGAAGGGCGGGGACGGGTGGGCTGGCACGAGGCGCCGCCCCTTCTTGATTAACTTGATTGTTTGGGGTGAAATTTGTGGTTTATAGTCGTAAACTTGATTTCTTGATTAATCAAGAAATTAATCAAGTTGGATCTGCACAAGCCGGTGGGCAAGCGAGTTGGATTTTTAAGGTGGGTGCGGAATAGGTTGATGGGGCAAGTGTAGAACAAGCGGCGGGGAATGTAAATACGTGTGGCGCGTATTTTTCACGTATCTTGCACGTATGTTTCACGAATGTTTTACGTAGAGGGCGGGGACAGTGCGCAAATTGGAAATTTGCGTTCCCAGGAGAGGGGAGGGGGCAAATCGGAGATTTGCGTTCCCAGGAGAGCAGCACATCTTGCTCGCATCCCAAAGGTTTCCTGCACGACTCTTAAAAAAGCGGCGGGGGCGCAAACACCTGCAAATCCCCAAACTCGTCCGCCTGCAATTTCTCAAATTCTTTTTGCGGAATCTTGAGATAACTCCATTCTGTGCCCGTCAATCGCGTTGCGTTCTCGCACCAGAGCATGGCGGCGCGGTCTTTGTTGGCAACGTCAATATCTTCGCGTCCTTTGGTTTCAACGAGCCAGTGCCCGCGGTCCGCGGTCACAACGACAAAATCGGGCTCGTAATAGCGCAGATTGTTGTTTGAATCTGTGTATTCGATGGCAAAGTTGAATTGTTCGGGCAGCTTGGCAAAACGTTCCACGTCTTGCGCGCCGTCGAGAAATTTGGCGAACGCTTTTTCGAGCTCGTTGCCGCAGGTCACCAGATTGAACACCGTCTTGGCGGCAGGCAGGGTAGTGCGCGCATACGGAAAGGGCGGCGTCTCGGATAATTTGCGCGCCTCTCCGCTCAATTCGGGTGTCAACTCTTGCACCACGAGCGGGCGCAGCGCCTTGACAAACGTTTGCACGGTCACATACTGCGCCACGTTGGTCGCAATCGCTTTCAAAATCACGGGGTCGTCCAGGTCGGCGGGCAGGTTGAATGCGCGCGTTTCCAAAAACTCGCGCACCTTGGGCGCAAGCGCCGCAAACTGTGACGGCAGCTTGACGTCCTGTGCGATGCGCTTGGCGTAATACGAAATCACCTCTTGCGACGTCTGCACTTCGGGCAGTTTGTAATCGCGCTCGACCAGTTTTTGCAGGGTCAGAAAATCATATCCCTCGTACTTGAACGTCTCGGCCGCCTTGTCTCCGCTCTTGATCGGTAGCGTCACCCGGTCCATTTTGGAAACGTCCAACCCGGCAATTTCCTCTGCCAGCGTCTTTTTGCGCGCGAGAATCGGACTGAGCACGGGGACCGCAATATCCTTGGCGAGTTTGGCAGGGTCGGGCGCGATCGTGACGATGGCGAGTTTGTCCTTGCCGACCTCAAAAGTCTCAAAGGCAAGGTCCTCTTCTTTTTCCAGCTGCTCGACAAATTCGATAAACGCCTTGTTTCCGATCACGTCCACGCGCTCGGTGTAATCCGTCGCCAGGTCGCGAAACATTTTGCGCAGTCCGCGCCCCACCGTTTGTTCGGGCAGAATATTCGCCTTGGACGTATAGGGGCGCAGACCGACGACGACCGTCACATTCTGCACGTCCCAACCTTCACGCAGCATCAACACGCTGACGATGGCATTGATGGGATTGTTGGATGAATCCACCTCACGCGCCGCCTTGCGCGCGTCGTCCAAATCTTTTTTAGATACTTCGCCCGACCTGTCGGTGTGGATCCTCAATAACCTTTCCCCGCTGAACTCGGTGGGGTAACGGTCACGTAGCCAACTTGCTACATCGTCCGCGTCGTCCGTGGTGTTCATCATGACAAAGAGGACCGGTTTCTTGCTGAGCGGCGCGAGCTGCGTGACATACTCGCGCCAACGCTCCACTCCGGCGGTGAGGTATGCCTTGTAACGCACACTCGCAATGTCCGATTTTGCTTCCTGAATGCCACTGGCAATCCCTTTGAGCGGGCGTTTGACAATGTTGTCAATGATCGCCTGCTTGAGGGGATAATCAAACACCGTCCACGTAAAGAGCGAACCCTTGCTGTAACGCGGCGTCGCGCTAAAATCCAACTGCGCCAAAACCCTTGAGGTCTCTGAGACCTCAAGGGTTTGACTATGGAGCCGTCGAATGCACTTGTTCCACTCGCTTTCCTCGTCGTGCGTATGATGCGCTTCGTCGTTCAGCACCATCACCGCGCCGCCGCGCGCGGCAATGCGTTTGTCAAAATTATCCGCGCCGTTCGGTTGGGTCGGCGGTTTCGGTCCCAGAACGGCGGTCATGATGTCGGGTTCGTCGTCATCCGTCGAGGCGCGCTCATAAAACTGCTGAATGTTGGTCAGATACAGCGCGCCTTGCGAGCTGGCGCGTTCGCCGTCGCCGCGCATATAGAAATCAAAGTCCCAAAAAATCTCCAGTTCGGGCGGAATCAGCGGGTCGGTCTTGAACACCCGACCGTTTTCAAAATCGAATTTCAAACGTTCAAACACGATCACATTTGGCGCAAGCAGCAAAAATGTCTTGGCGTAATCGTCGCGTCCTTCTGCCACCGCATTAAAGTATTGCCACGCGACCGCCAGCGCCATGACTTTGGTCTTGCCGCTCCCCGTCGCCATCTTGACCCCATACCGCGCAAACAGATCGTATTGCAGCAAACGCAAGTCCTTGACCTTGCCCGCATATTTCTCGATCAGCTCCTTGTGCGTTCGCACGTTCGCCACTTCGTATAAATAAATCAGCGTCTCGATCGCTTCCCGCTGGGCGTCATAATAGACGAACGGACGCCCATTCAACCTGCGATGGCCGGTCTTGAACCAGTAATTTAATAAAATGCGCGTTGTCTCGGTCGCGCCTTTGTATTTCGCCTCGCGCCATTCGCGCACCGCCTCCTTGATGGCAGGCACGGTCGGGGCGGTCTTGAACGCGGGTTCGAGCAAAGAGGGTTGTAGTGTTGATTTCTTTGGGCGAGGCATGGCAAATCCTTAAAACCGAGCAAAAGGGTATGCGTCAAAGTTTTGGGCAACTCTCGACTCTGGGGATAGAAACCGCGAATCAACGCGAATCTCCACGAATCTATACTAAATTTGAGGGGGAGTAAATTGTTACCCAAAATCGTGACGCACACTCCGAACAAAATTCAGGTATTGACGAGGTGAGAATATCCGTTACAATAGAAACATAGATGTGTCACTGACCACCGAAACCCGTACCGAGCGTATGGTGAGTGTTCCAACGGAACAGTTCGGAGTCAGGGCAGTGAAATAACAGCCGGTCGGCTGTAGGTAAAAGTCGGCTTTATGCCGTGCGCTCGACATCCGAGCCTAGCCTACAGAGGGCTGGCTTGTTTATTCCAAGACAGCACTTTTCGCGCAAGAATATGTTTGTCAAAGACTGCGTGTAACATTTCTGCGGAGCCTGGGTGGCAGGGCACGGGCGAGGAGTTTTGCAGGTAAGTTTTTGAAAAGGGAGGATAGACCAATGAATTCGACTGGCGATGGGGAGAGCTCATCTCAAAGGCGTACGGTGTTTCCAAAGAGAACTCATTTGGTTAACTTCAAGATGTTCTCCGAAATCAGACCCAAACCAAAGTAGATCGCCAGTACTCCAAACCCGACTAATACTGCAACTTGAAATCCCGGAAGAAGTGCGCCAAAACGAGCAAAGCGCTCGCGCAAATTTGAAAGGATGGTTGTCGGAGCAACCGTCATTATCAGTAATCCTAATGCCACTACACATGCAACAATATTCAATGTGTAGATTGGACCCGGTTCCACAAACGGCATGGAAATTCCAACTGTCCGGAATCCAAAATGTATGAACAAAAGTCCCAAGCTGGCAATCGAAATCACAAAGTAGATCAAGACACCAAACATGGCTGCCGCCATTGTGCCACTAAAGACAAATCGACTTTGTATTGCAGGGGCAAAACCGAAGCAAGCAGCACTCAACACAAGAACGAGTATGAGGTAGGTAATTGCCTCTCCCCAAAGAGCCCACGGAGAAAATGCTATCCCGCTAATGTATCTTTGATAGTCAGTAAGTACTATGATTAATAGAATACTCAACACCGAAAAGCTAAACACGGGGACGATTAAAAACCGTAGCATCTTCAGTCCGTAATACCATCCGTCCTTTAAAACAGCGACAATATTGTCAATGAGATTGGTTGCGGTAACACCAGCGACGACTGCAATTTTCGTCCCAAGTATTGCCAGCTCTGCTAATGCACCTCCGATATGTAAGGTCATTTGCTCGACAAAATTGGAGGATCCTGTGAGACGCTCTCTGATTCCATCTGCGAAACGTTGTAGATTATCTGATTTGGACGAACGATATTCTTCAATGGCCGTTGCGAGACTTGAAGCAGTCAAGGATACCAAAGCAACCGCCAAGAGGATTCCTGAAATTGGAGCCCGCCATTTGAGAACATCGAGCAACCACGGCAAATCGACGCCGAGAGTCGGCAATCCAAGTACCTTTGGTAGAATCACGCCAAGTCCATACTCTACCAGGACGGTGAGAAACTGAGTCGAGAACAGATAAGCTGTAAGGAGCAACGACCAGACCGCAAACACTTGTGACCGTGTTCCCTTTGGCGGTTCTCGTCTCAAGAGAAACACCAATAGCACTACAGGAACTATAAGCGCGAGTAGGACGGCTACGTTGATAACAATTTCTTGGAATCGGCTATTTTCTATCAAGATCGCCCATGTGGCCCAAAGTCCAAAGATAAAGGCGCCTGTTGCGAGAAAATAGCTACTTGCTAATCTTATGCCTGGTAACGCTCGCCTACGCCCAAGCATGAGTGCCCATACCGTACCTAAAACCCATATACCCAGAGCTAACAAAAATCCCACAAGGTCGAATGCTTGCTGTATCGTAAGCCAGAGCGGAGCTACATTTGCAGAGATGGGAGAATACCCTACGATCCATTCAAAAAGTAACCAAAGCGCCCAACCTAGCGAGACTGCTAAAAGCGCGATGGTGCCGGTTACAATCGCCGCTCCTCGGGAGAATACAACCGCATATAAATGGACTATGCCGATCGCAACAACAAAATACATAGGCCAGATTGATCCGCTTACACGGAACGCGAGAATTGAGAGAAATGCTGCAAGCAAGAAAAGCGATGATGACGCCCGACCGAATTTGAGAATCAACCTGTCACAGTGAGGGCACAAGAATACAGGATCTTCAACCACTTCTTTACAATGCGGGCACTGGTCAATCGAAAGAGTTTCTTCCATCGTGATTTGTCTCCATTCAAGACGAACGCAAATTGTCGGTGGGGCAAACTAAGAGGTCATACACATAACTATCGTTTCCAAAGCTGAAACCGAAACAAAAAGCACAACTCGATTATCGCGCATTTACCGTGCACTGTCTATCACTTTTAGTTACAACTCGGTTATTTTTCGAACAGTCAGAACCAACCGGATTGTTTCCTACCTCACCTTTACCCGCACCGTCTTGGTCGTATCATTCCCTAAAATATCAATCACCTTGACCACAACCGTATATTCCCCCGCCGCGTCGTAGGCGTGTCCGACCGATTTTTGCAGGTCGGGACTCTTGCGCGTGCGATAGGTCTGCCATTCGTTGTGAAACGTATCCCCCTTGTTGTCCCAGTCCACCGCCCAGTAATCAATCCATTGTGACCAGTGCTTGATTGCGCGCTGCACGTCCTCGGGCACATCGTCCGGGGGAATGACAAAATCTTCCAGCTTCAACGTCACCTCGCGCTTGTTTTTGTGAACGTTTACCTTGAGCGCCGCCAACTCGAAAAACCGAATATCTCCCTGCTCGACCGCCTTTTTCTCCAACACTTCGCGCGGGATGCGCACAAAGCGCACGTTCACATTCGCCTGCGCGGCTTGCTGCACCGCCACCTCGTTCAACTCGAACGCAAAGTCCCATCCCAGCACATCCACCCCGTTCGTCGCGGGCGCGTCCTTGCCCGTCCCAATCGCCTTTTTGAACTCGGCAACAATGTTTTTCACATCCCCGACCGACACGGGCGAATCCACCGCGCCCACATGCACCAGCCGTCCGCCCTTGATACCGTGCAGCCAACTGTACCCGGTGATCGGACGCCCCTTGTACAGTTCCAGAATAAAGTTCCGATACACCAGCTGTCGTTCCGCCTCTGTGGTCTGCCGCCCGTTGTCCGCCGTCTCAAATTCCGCCGCCTGCCACACCTGCCGCTCGTATTTGCCCAGGTTCTGCACCACGAACGGGCGCACATTGTCAATGGCGAGCAAGCGTTTGCGCGTGGTATGAATCGCAAAACGCCCCAAGTCCGCCGTGATCCAGCGCCGGTTCAGTTTTTCGGCGACGGCGGCCGTTGTGCCGCTGCCTGCGAAACAGTCGAGGACAAGGTCGTTTTCGTTGGACGATGCCTTGATGATGCGTTCGAGAAGGGCTTCGGGTTTTTGGGTTGAGTAGTTTACATTCTCAAGGCCTTGGGAGGATACTGGGCCCACATCAGTCCAAATAGACTGTAGTGGCACTCCAGGCATCTCATCTAGATAGCGTTTGTATCTTGGCACACCTCCATCTTTTTGTGGCCAATAGATCCGACCGTTACGGTCGAGTTCCTCAAGCTTTTCAATAGTGTATTTCCAATGATTGCCACGAGAATTCGGGTCGATCCCCCGCCACGGTTTTCCCGAGGAACCCCTCCGTGTGCCAGCAGCCATAAGGTCACTCAGAGTAAATCGTCTTCCTGTTTCTTCTTCGACCTGCCTATAGAAATTTTCAAGATATGTTTGATCATACGCAGTATACTGGGTGCTAAAAACATAACTTTCCGATTTGCTGTAGAGAAAAACAACATCATGTATGTGATTAAAGGTGTGCGAATCGCTTCGCGCGGACGTTCGTTTCCAAATCAACTCATTTTGGCAATTTTCTACTCCGAACAGTTCATCAAGTACTACTTTCGCGTAATGCGCCATATGCCAATCCAAATGCACATAAATACTCCCATCCTCCGCCAGCAGCTCGCGCAGCAAAATCACCGTCTCATAAAACCATTGCAAATACGAATCCAGCCCGCGCCCCCACGTATCACGGTATGCCTTGGTCTCGATCACGCTCGGCTCTTTGACGAAGGAGGTCGTTTCGTCTTCGTCCGTCTCGGGATTGTCGGGGATGGTCGCCGTGAATGAAAAGTCCGCGCCCACGTTGAACGGCGGGTCAATGTAAATCAGGTTCACCTTGCCCGCGAATTCCGGCAGCAGCGAAGGCAGGACATACTTTTTGTCACCCCAGATCAAACGATTGCGCCATTCCGCATCACGCCCCGCGCTAAACAAATCCAATGTGCGCTGGCGCTCTTTGGCGGTCTCGTTCACCGTCTCGACCGTCTGAAACGGCAGCGCGACGCGCAGAGGCGCAACCTTTTGGGCGTGTTTTCCAACGCCACCCTCTTTATATTTCCCATCCCAAATCAATTCCGTCATGATCCCTCACAATGGTCTGCTAAAAAAAACGCGGCGTTCGCACTATCATGCAAACGCCGCGTGATTTTACCAAATCGGCAAGGCACGCGCAATGCCCCAAATTCTGAACCTTTGAATTACCTGCCCCCCCACAGCCGCCGACCACCACTACCCCGCTCGCACGCGAAATTGACAAACTCGTCTGTCAATTGTATGGATTGAACCCGGACAAAGTTGTCAATGTCAAAGGCGTCAAATCACCGCGAAACTCCCACACCCGGAACGCGCCCATGATTCATGAATTGGACCGCATCGTATTGACCACCGATTTACCCGATCACGCACTCAAGGCTGGGGACATCGGCACCGTCGTCCTCGTCCATCGCGACCACAAGGGGTATGAGGTAGAATTTGTTACCCTCGATGGCGAAACGGTTGCCGTTGTTTCCCTGTATCCCTCGCAGGTGCGCCCCATTGGACATCATGAAATCGCGCACGCGCGCCCCGTTGCCGCGTGACACCGGACGCTCATTCGTCCTTCATCGTTCGTCCTTCGTCATTCGTCTGTCCGACATTTTTAAGGTTCCCCGCCCCAAAAACATCTTGAGATTCAGCGCGTCCGTTCTATACTATCTTTACCAACGCGTACCCCCGGTTTCCACCTATAGCCGATAGCCCATAGCCGATAACCGATAGCCCATCGCCCATCGCCCATCGTCTGTAATCTGTTGCCTGTAACCTGTAACCTGCAACCTGAAATCGAAAATTTCCTCCCCGCAGCTCTTGACATCCCAAAAACCTATGATAAACTCTCCTTTGCTTTACTGACAGGTCCACTCTACACGTTTTGACAATGCAGGAACGCTTCGGATTCAGCCGTTGTCCAAACACGTAGTTATGCGTTAATGAGCAGCATGTTTGTCATTCTCCCGCGCGATCACAGCGCCGCCAACACGAGCGGTGGTGATGTGGCGTCTGCGCCTTGTATAGGTGTGCCTGTTGACGGATAAAACGTATCCGGTCCCGCTGTCGTCTTTTCGACGGTCACAGTCGCACCCCGCGCTGTGACCGTTTTTTATTTCTCAAGCGCGGCAACATGCGCTTTTATGTATCCTTTACCGACAGTTTATCGAGAACGCCTACCCTGGCAGGCAACGCCCCGGTAGGGAACGCTCGCCGCAGCGTTCCTCTGGCATTTGTCCGGAGAACAACACATGGCAAAAACAGATTCGTCCGAATTCCGACATATCGCAACTGAAAAACCCTTTCTCGGACTATGGCGGCTCTTGCGCGGGTTCCGGCTGAAATATGCCGCCGCCATCGGCTCCCAGATGATTTCGGTCGCCGCCCGCACCGGCACCTTTTTCCTCATCGGCTACCTCGTCAACGAGATTCTGGCAAGCGCCTCCATGCTCCAGCTCCTGCCGCTCATCGCCCTCGGCTTTATCGCCCTCGCGCTCACCGAAGGGACCTTTTCGTTTCTCAGCGGACGCTTTGCCGCGCTCACCGCCGAAGGCATCGCGCGCAAGATTCGCAACTATCTCTATGACCACATCCAGCGCATGACCTTTGCGTTTCACGACAAAATGCCGACGGGCGACCTGATTCAGCGTTCGACCTCAGATGTAGAGGCGGTGCGAAGGTTCTATGCCGAACAGGCGCTCGGCGTCTCGCGCATCACGCTCCTCTTTATCGTCAACTTTGTCGCGCTGTTTGCGCTCAATCGCCAGTTGGCGCTGGCGTCCGTCGTGGTCGTGCCGCTGATCGTGGTCATGTCTTTCTTTTTCTTTCGCCGCGTCTCGAAAGCATACGAACACTATCAAAACCAGGATGCGGTGGTTTCCACGACCCTGCAGGAAAACCTGACCGGCGTGCGCGTCGTCAAGGCGTTTGCGCGCCAGGAGCACGAACAAGAAAAATTCGAAGGCGCCAATTTCGAAAAGTTCAAGCGCGGCAAAAGACTGCTCATCATGCACTCGCTCTTTTGGCCCTCCGCCGACATTCTGTGCGCCGCCCAAATGATGGCGGGCTATACCATCGGCGCGCTGATGGTCATGAACGGACAGCTGACGCTGGGGGCGTATGTGACCTACATGGGGCTGGTCGTGCTCTTGATCTGGCCCATGCGCGAATTGGGTCGCCAGATCGTGCAGGCATCCACGGGCATGGTCTCGTTCGGGCGGCTGGCAGAGATTATCCGCACGACGCGCGAACCCATCGAAGACGGCGCGTTCATTCCGCCCGCCAACTATCGCCTGCGCGGAGACATCGAGTTTCAGAACGTCAATTTCGAGTATGCGGGCGAAAGCCGCGTCCTGCACGACATTACCTTTCATGCCGAGCCGGGACAGGTGATCGCCCTGATGGGTCCGACCGGGTCGGGCAAAACGTCGCTCGTGAACCTGCTCCCGCGTTTCTATGAATACGCGTCGGGTCACGTCCGGCTGGACGGCGTGGAACTGCAAGAGTTTCCGCGCGATTACCTGCGGCGCCACATCGGGATTGTGGAACAGGAACCGTTCCTCTTTTCGCGGACGATTCGCGAAAACATCACCTATGGCGTGGGGCGCGCGGTGACGGATGAACAGGTGTTTGCGGCGGCGCAGGCGGCGGCGGTTCACGATGTCATTCTGTCGTTCCCCGAAGGATACGCCACGCTCGTCGGCGAAAAAGGTATCACGCTCTCGGGCGGTCAGAAACAGCGCATCACCATTGCGCGCACCATTCTCAAAGACCCGCGCATCCTGATTCTGGACGATTCCACCTCGTCGGTGGATACCGAGACCGAAGAGGCGATCCGCGAGGCGCTGGAAGCGCTGATGCGCGACCGCACGACCTTCATCATCGCGCACCGCATCCAGAGCGTGATGAACGCCGACCAGATTCTGGTGCTGGAAGGCGGGCGCATCACCCAGCGCGGCACACACCGCGAACTGACACAGCAGGAAGGGCTCTACAAGCGGATTTACGAACTGCAAGCGAAAATCGAAAGCCAGGTCGAGCGCGAGGTGGCGGAAACCTCGCGCGAGTTTCAAGAAAAACACGCGGTCGAGCGGTTGATGAATTAGAAATTTCGCGTGGTTTGTGCGCCGGGCGCACAAACCACGCGATCATCACTCACCATGAATCAAGAATTTGAAGAAGAAGATTTTCAAGCGCAACTTTCCGGCAAGACGATCAAACGGATGTTTACGCTGGCGCTGCCGCACAAGTGGTGGCTGATCGGTTTTGTCGTGCTCATTGCCATCGTCGCCGCGCAGGATGGTGTGTTCAACTATCTCAAAAAACTGATCATTGACGCGGGCATCACGCCGAATGACCCGGCCGCGCTGGCGCGCATCATGGCTGTTTACGGCGTGATTGCGGTCAGCCAGGCCGCCTGTGTGTTTGGGTTTATCTATCTCGCGGGCATTCTGGGCGAGCGCGTGCAATATGACCTGCGCAAGGCGCTGTTCAATCACCTCCAGCACCTATCGTTCTCGTATTTTGACCGCACCCCGGTGGGCTGGATCATGTCGCGCGTGACGAGCGACACGAGTCACATTGCCGACCTGATTACGTGGGGCGCGGTGGATGTGACGTGGGCGATCATGAGCATCGCGACCGCCGCGTTCTTTATGCTGCTCTTGAACTGGCAGTTGGCGCTCGTCGTGCTTACGGTCATTCCGGTCCTGATCGTCGTCGCCTCGTGGTTTCAAAAGCGCATCATTACGGAATATCGCATCGTGCGCAAGACCAACTCGCGCATCACCGGCGCCTATAACGAAAACATCCAGGGCGTCCGCGTGATCAAGGCGCTGAACCGCGAAGAAAAGAACCTGGACGAGTTTGGCGAACTGACGGGGCAGATGTATAGCGCGTCGTATCGCGCGGCGCGCATGTCGGCGCTCTTTTTGCCCGTGGTGCAGTTTATCAGCGCGATTGCGTTGAGCATCATCGCCTGGTACGGCGGTCTGCAAATCGTGTGGGGCACGATGACGATCGGGACGTTGACGGCATTCATCGGGTATATCACGTTCATGCTGTGGCCCATCCAGGACCTGGCGCGCGTCTATGCTTCGATGCAGCATGCGGTGGCGTCGGCGGAACGGACATTTTCGCTGCTGGATACCAAGGCGGAAATTGTGGACCGCCCCAATGCGGTGGACCCGGGGAGTTTGCGCGGGGACATTGAACTGGAAAATGTGGACTTTTGGTATGTGCCGGAAAAGCCCGTGCTCGAAAAATTCAACCTGCGCGTCAAGGCGGGAGAAACGATTGCGCTGGTGGGTCCGACCGGCGGCGGCAAATCAACGCTGGTGAATCTGATCTGCCGTTTCTATGAGCCCAAGAGCGGCGTGCTGAGAATCGGCGGGCGCGATTACTTGGACCTGACCCTGCACAGCATCCAATCGCGCATCGGCGTGGTGCTGCAAACGCCGCATCTCTTTAGCGGCACGGTGCGTGAAAACATCCGTTACGGCAAGTTGGAGGCGACGGATGAGCAGGTGGAACAAGCCGCCAGGGTCGCGGGCGCGCACGATTTCATCGTCACTCTGGAAAAGGGGTATTTGGCACAAGTGGGCGAAGGCGGCAACCTGCTTTCGACCGGGCAGAAACAATTGATCTCGCTGGCGCGCGCCGTGCTGGCGAATCCCGACATTCTGGTCATGGACGAAGCGACGAGCTCGGTGGACACGCTGACCGAGGCGTTGATCCAGCGCGGGATGGAGCGTCTGATGCAGGGGCGCACCAGTTTTGTGATCGCGCACCGTCTTTCGACCATCAAGCGCGCGAGCCGCATCCTCGTGATCGAAAAAGGCGGCATCTCGGAAATGGGCACGCACGCCGAACTGCTGCGAAAACACGGACATTATTACGAACTCTATACGCGCCAGTTCCGCAAAGAATTGGAGAGCGAGTACGGGCTGGGCAGATTGACCGGGTTGGCGGTGGCGGCAGAGTAAGGAATCAACCCGCAAACGGGCATGTTATAATATGCAAAAGTCTGCGGATTCATTCTTTTGTGAGGTATACAGAATGGCTAGAGCAATCCGAGAACAACTCCATCAACAAATTGACGTGTTGCCCGATGAGGTGGTGCAAGTGATCGCTGATTTCGCGTCGTTTGTGGCGGCGCGACGCCAAATTGTGCCGGTTATTATGGATTGGTCGAGCGATGAATGGCAGACCTTTGCGCTTGAACAATTCTTGCGGGAGGATGACCCCGTCGAATATACCTTGAAGGACGCGCAAGAAGTTTATCATCCATGAATCCCGGCGACATTGTGCTCATCCGTTTTCCTCAATCCGATTTGAACGCAGGAAAACTTCGTCCGGCCCTGGTGATTGCAGTTGCTCCCGGGCGTCACGCTGATTTGCTGCTTGCGCTAATCACATCGCAAACGCAGCAGGCGGTTCCCAAATTTGACGAGATGATCGAGACGGATGATTCGGATTACAAGATAACGGGGTTGAAGGCGCGTTCCGTTGTCCGATTAGCGAGGCTTGCCAGTGTAGAGTCGAGTGTAATCAACGCGCGTTTGGGCCGCATCTCGACAAAACGATTGACGCAAATCAAGAGTCGTTTGTCCGATTGGCTCCGTCACGGATAAAGGAGAGTAAGCGGTGGCGGCTGAATCAGACAAGCACAAAAAAATGACGAGTCTTTCGACTCGTCATTTTTTTGTGCTTTATTTTCTTATGCCGCAATTGGAACGTATAAATCCGGCTTGACTCGTTTCAGATCCAAGTGTCTTGCAGACTTGAGCCGTGCCAAGACAACCGGTTTTCCTTCCGCTCCCAAACGGTCCAGCAGGTCCAGATTATAGAGGCGAATCTCGGGATCATCTTCGGGCAAGATAACCAGTTCGAAATTATCCGGAAGCGCAGAAAAAATGCGCGGCTCGGCGATGAGATAGCGCATGAGTGCGTCCAGCAAAACAATATTGCGGTTGACGATCCCGCTTCCATGGTCCTTTATTCGCTTTGCCATTGTTCATACCTCTCTCCTTGAAGCAGACACTCTAACTGCACAACAAACTGGACTACCCGATCACGGTCAAGATGAAATTGAACACGGGCAGCATTTTCCTGGTCAAAAAGACGGCGAAACTCGACGATGCACATAAGACAGCAGCTATGCGCCGGGAATCATAGCATGTTCCAGCACATAGTCCGCAATATCATACGCGGCGCGGGGTCTGCCGACGCGTTCGGCGCGAGCGCGCATAGCGGCGAGGCGTTCGGGTTCGCTGACCAGAGTGAGGGCGGCGGCGGGCGCGGTCTCGATCATCCGCAGTTGAACGCCCGCGCCGCTGCCCGCAACAAAATCGGCGTTCCATTCTTCTTGGCCCGGGATGGGGTCAATGACGATCATGGGCGTCCCGCGCGCCAGAATTTCGCTGACGGTGAGACCGCCCGCTTTGGTGATCACGATATCGCTTGCCGCGATCAGGTCATCCACAAAATCAATAAAGCCGAACGAAAGCAGCCGCAGCGTTGGACCGCTGGTGAGGTCGGCGATTTCCTTTTCCAGCTCTTCGTTGCGCCCCGCAACGACGACCAGCGCGCCGCGCAAATCGGTGTTTAGCAGCGCTTTTGTCACGCGGCGCAC
Source organism: Anaerolineae bacterium (assembly GCA_020851635.1). Lineage (GTDB taxonomy): Bacteria > Chloroflexota > Anaerolineae > UBA4142 > SHND01 > SHND01. The sequence continues at coordinate 1,042 of JADZCJ010000121.1, read as the reverse complement.
ACGTTTGCTGTGAATGCCGCTGCCGAGCAGCGTAATAACGAGCGGGTCCGTAATGCCAATTCTGGCGCGCGCCGCGGCGCGATCGTTCGGCAGCGCCAGTTCGGGCTTGACGGGAATGCCCGTGACCTGAATGATTGCCGGGTCCACCTGCCGCGCGATCATAGCATCGCGCGTAAATTCGCTGGCGACAAAATACGCATCCACGCCGTTTTGAATCCAGTCGCTGCTCACCATAAAATCGGTAATCACTTCATACATGGGCGCGGTGATTTCGCCCTTGCGCTTGAGCGGCATCAGGATTTCGAGCGGCATGAAATGGGTGCCGATGATAATATCGGGCGCGTATTTTTTGACAAAGCGGTCGAGGGTGAGGACAAAGAGGGGACGCTGTGCCTGCCCGCGCAGCTGGTTTTTGAACTCGCCCCGCTCGGGGTTGCTGACATCGCCGGACTCGTAAAATATTTTCCACAGGAACGGCGCTTTTTCGCTGGTGACGGTATAACTGCCGACGACCGCTTTCCGCAAGAGTTCGCCGCCAAATTCAAAAACGTCCCTGTTTTCAATGTCGGCGATGCCGCGCTCCCGGAACACCTTTTCGAGGGCGCGCGCCGCGCTGGCGTGACCGCCGCCGATAGAGGCATAGAGGATGAGGATGCGCGGGGGAGTGTTCATTTCACATTCAGAAATTTTCGAGCAAACTTGCGAACGGTTTTCGCGGTGTCCAATGCTTGTCGCGTTTCATCGAACGTGGGTTCTGTCCCCGGATATCGGACGCGCACCGCATGATCGGACAGATCATTTAACTGTTTCTTGGCCATGCCCAACAAAATTCCCGCCTGTTCGCATAAATCGCTCAATGCGATCAAATCGTGTGTTTTCGGAAACGCCTGTTTCTTGGCGACGAGCATGCTCTTGACTGGACATTGGCAACTCACTCACAAAACACAGACTGATTCAAGGTGTTGATGAGCGCGCGGAAGAACCCTCTCCGCGAGAGGAGGAATTACATGGGCGTTGATGTGAGGTACGTGCGTGCCCTGAT
>JADZCJ010000120.1 GCA_020851635.1 Anaerolineae bacterium | reverse complement strand
GACACAGCGATGGCAGCCTTGTATCTACAGCAGCATGCGATTTGTCCGCAATGGAATTACACCATTTCTCCGCGTACCTTGCCAAGCCCGACCTAACGCGGGAAGTTATTCTTTAATGAACCCTAAGGGGCACGGTCTCTGGAACACGAAATCCGCGAAAGGGCGCGAAACCCGCGAAAGGGGCGTTGGAATACACCGCCGCGAAAGGAAACCGTTGGCACCGCGGGCGAACGGGGGTAATGGAGTTTTGTAGCACGAGGGCGGCGGATGGCGGTGTGCCGTCTCACCCCTTTTTCCACACCACAAAATGCGACAGCCCAAAACTCCGCAGCCGCGTATTTTCCAGCGCATACGTCACGTTGCGGAACAGCCCCGCCAGCTCCTTGCGCCGCGCCGCAATTTTGTCATAGCCGGGATACACCTGCGTGTGCGCGATGATTTCCCCGTTGTACCCGTCAAATAACGCGCGAATGTCGCCCGAACGATACGCCCGCACATGCGGCGCGAATTTGTTTCGCAAGCCGTCGGGCAGATAACCGATCAACGGGATATTCCCAAAGACATATTTTTTTCCAAAATACGCGCCGTGCGTTTCGAACGGGTATAATCGGTTTGGCGCAAAGACGATCACCACGCCGCCCGGTTTCGTCACGCGCGCCGCCTCGCGGACCGTCTCGCGGTCGTCGGTCACGTGCTCGATGACCTCGTGGAGCAGCACGCCGTCAAAGCGCGCGTCCGGAAAGGGCAGCGCTTCCGAAACGCTCAGTGCGAGCGCCTTCAGCCCCTTTTCGTGCCGCCCGCGCGTCACCCGCTCCAAGTCTATATCCACACCGAACGCCGTCGCCTCGAGCGCGCGAAATTTTTCGACATACGTCCCGATCCCGCACCCGATATCGAGCACCTGCGCACCTTCCATCGGCAGGTAGGCGCGAATCATGTTCAGACGCCGGTCCTGCCCAAACCGCCACACGTAGGATGGGTGTCCCAGGGTGATTGCTTTATCGTCCATCAGCTACTTGATCGCCGGACCCTTGTTCCAATCATACCCAATGGTCGGGTCGTCGTGCGGAATCCGCCCCTCGTCGGCGGGGTTGTAAACGTTCGAGGTGATGTAAAAGAGGTGCATCGGTCCCTGGATGACTTTGTAGCCGTGCGCGACGCCCGGCGGCACCTTGAGAATTTGAGCCGGGTATGGGTCGCCCATCAAAATTTCTTGCAGTTCCCCGTGCGTGGGCGAATCGGTGCGGGTGTCATACAACACTGCTTTGATCGCCCCAACCGCCACATACCACCAGTCCACTTGCGTCTTGTGAATATGCCACGCTTTGGCTGCGCCTTGCAGGGTGAGGGTGTGGCTCCACTGTCCGAATCCTTCCGAAAATATCGGATCGCTAACCCGAATCAATTCACGAAAAAAACCGCGTTCGTCCGTGTGTGTGACGATTGATTTTAGCTCTACGCCTTGAATCATGGATGCTCGGTTTCTGAAAAATCCTTTGGAATTTTTGTGTGGCGAGATTCTAGCATATCGGCGGACAAAAGGAAAAACAAATTCGATATGCTATAATTGTTACAGCGCACACAAATTTGTTGTCTTGATGGTAAGGAGTTGAAATGTTAAACGTCATTGACCCGGTCACCCGTTTCGGCAATCTGCCGATTCAAGAGGCGGACCCCGAAATCGCCGAAATAATCGAACGTGAACAGGAACGCCAGCGCGAAGGTCTCGAACTGATCGCTTCTGAAAATTATACCAGCCGCGCCGTGTTACAGGCGGTGGGCAGCGTTCTGACCAACAAATACGCCGAGGGCTATCCCGGCAAACGCTATTACAACGGCTGTGAAAACGTGGACTCGTCCGAAGCGCTTGCGATTGCGCGCGTCAAAGAGCTCTTTGGCGCGGACCACGCCAACGTCCAGCCGCACAGCGGTTCGCAAGCCAATTTCGCCGCGTATGTGGCGCTCATCCAGCCCGGCGACACGGTCATGGCAATGTCCCTCGCCCAGGGTGGGCATCTCACGCACGGCGCGCCCGTCAATATCACCGGGCAGCTGTATAAATTTGTCGGTTACGGCGTGGACCCCAAAACGGAGCAGATCAATTACGATGAATTGGAACGGCTCGCCCTCGAACACAGACCCAAACTGATCGTCAGCGGCGCGACCGCCTATCCGCGCTTGTTTGATTTCAAACGCATCCGCGCGATCTGCGATCTGGTCGGCGCAAAAATGATGGTGGACATGGCGCACATTGCGGGCTTGATCGCCTCGAAACTGCACCCCGACCCCATCCCGTTTGCCGAGGTGGTCACCAGCACCACGCACAAGACGCTGCGCGGTCCGCGCGGCGGGTTGATTTTGTGCAAGGAAAGCGAAGCGAAAGCGATTGACAAGGCGATTTTTCCCGGCACGCAGGGGGGACCGCTCGAACATGTGATTGCGGGCAAGGCGGTCGCGTTCAAACAGGCGCTGCTCCCCGAATTTCGCGAATACTCGCGCCGCATCATTGAAAACGCACAGACGCTCGGCGGACGCTTGCAGGAACGCGGGCTGCGCGTGGTCAGCGGCGGCACCGACAATCATCTCTTGCTGGTGGATGTGAGCGTGCGCGGCGCAACGGGCAAGGACGCGGCGGACCGTTTGCAGGACGCGGGCATCACCGCCAACAAGAACCTCATTCCATTCGATACCGCCAAAGCGACCGTCACGAGCGGGATACGGCTTGGCACTCCCGCGCTCACTTCGCGCGGCATGGGGGTCGAAGAAATGATGCAGGTTGGCGATTGGATTGCCGATGTGATTGACAATATCGGCGACGCGGAAAAAATCGGGCGCATCCGCGCGCAGGTGCGCGAATTTGCGCTGCAGTATCCCGTTCCGGGGATTGGAGAATGACACCTGGCGAGGCGGGGTAACCCCATTTGGTAGGGGTGGGGTAACCCCACCCCTACAATCAGAGGATGATTCTCAACCGTTCACAATTGGACCAAATGTTTGAACAGGCGCGCCGCGATGCGCCGCACGAAACGTGCGGGATGATTGGCGGCAAGGAGGGGCGCGCCCTCAAGATTTATCCCGTCAAAAATATCGCGGAAAATCGCGTCAAAAATTATTTGATGGATGGGATGGACCAGATTCGCGCGATGCAGGACATGGACGACAACGGATATGATATTCTCTCGATCTATCATTCGCATCCGGTCACGCGCGCCTATCCGTCGCCGACCGATGTGCGCGATGCGTATGATGCGGAAGCGCAGACGCCGTTGTACCCCGGCGCCGTCTATATCATCATGACGTTGATGAATCCCGACGCGCCTGAAGCGCACGGGTATTTGTTGGATGGCGAGACCATCACCGAAATACCGCTAGAGATCGCGGAGGAAAATGCGCCCGGGTAAAAGTCGAGGTATTGGTCCGGGAGTTTCTACCTGGTCGGCGAGAGCGCCGACCCGCTCCTTGAGGCATGATAATCGAGCGCAACAGCTTGCATCGGTCCGTCCTGAACGACAACGCCCCGCTCCAGCCACAACCCGCGATTGCAGACTCGAGACAAGAGTGACAGGTCGTGGGATGCCAGAATAATCGTGCGTCCCTGGCGTTTGAGCTCGCCGAGTTTGTCAACACAGACGCGAATAAAGTCCTCATCGGCAACCGCGAGGACCTCGTCCATCAGCAGGATTTCGGGCTCGAGTTGGGCGGCGACGGAAAATGCAAGGCGCACCAGCATTCCGTTGGAATAGGTCTTGATCGGCTCTTGCAAAAAATCCTGCATCTCGGCAAGCGCGACGATGGCGTCAAACTTTTTGGCGAGGTCGCGTTTTTTTATGCCCAGGATCGCGCCCTGCAAAAAAATATTTTCGCGCCCCGTCAGTTCGCGGTTAAAACCCACGCCCACATCCAGAACGGCGCCCACGGTCCCGTGCAAATCCGCTTCGCCGCGCGTCGGACGGGTGACGCCGGCAAGAATGCGGAGCAGCACGGACTTGCCCGCGCCATTATGTCCGATCAGCCCGACGCAATCGCCGCGCTCGATTTCAAACGAAACATCATACAGCGCCCAACGGGGGTCGCGCACATCCGAGCTGTTTCTGCTGTCGGGTCGCGTCAGGGGGACGCGCACCGCGCGGTCAATCACCCCGCGCAGGGCATGCGCCTGCCGTCGTTGGGTAAAATGCTTGTAGAGATGCCGTGCCGAAATGACGAGGGTCATTTCAAATCACGTCCGCCAGATTCGGCTCGCGCCGCTGAAAAACATACAGCCCGCCCAGCAAAATCGCAACGGCGGTCACCGTCGAGATGAGGACCAGGAGGATTGGCGGCGGATAAGCGGGGTCGAGCAGCGTCCATCGCATGCCCTCTACAACGCCGACGATGGGGTTGAGGGCATACAGCCAGCGCCAGGGCAGTGGGATAATCTCGGACGAATAAAACATCGGCGAGACAAAAAGTCCCAGCTGGAGCAAAAACGGCAGGGCAAACGCAATGTCGCGAAATTCGGCGTCAAAGGTCGCCAGCCAGATGCCGATGCCAAACACGGCAGTGACCATGAGCAAGACGATAAATGGAAACAAGAAAATGGCAAGCGAGGGCGTGACCTGATAATAGAGCAAGAGGACCGGCAGAAATAACAGCGCGACGCCAAAATCCGCCAGCGCGGCAATGCAGACTGCGAACGGTATGACGAGGCGCGGCAGAGAGACGCGCTGCACGAGCGCGGCGTGTTCGATAAAGCAGGGCGTCACTCTGGTGAGGGCGTGGCTGATATACGCCCAGGCGACGAGACCCACATACATAAAAATCGGATAGGGGATGCCCGCCTGGTCCTGTCCCGCTATCCGCGTGAGCAGCAGACTGAGAATGATGGTCGTGATGAGGGGCTGCCCCAGCACCCATAGGACACCCGCAACCGTCTGGCGATAGCGCACCTGCAAATCCCGGCGCACGAGCGCCTGGATCAGTTCGCGCCGTTCCCACATTTCGCGCCAATTGAATCCGTTCCATGTCTTGGGCGGACGGACACGCTGAATCGGCAGTCCCGACGGCGCAATGCCCGGCTGCGGGCGCGTGATCCCCGACCCGATAATGTCATTCACTCCCGGCTCCACAAAGGTTGTTCACCCGCTGTTGGACGTGACGGATGACCGTCGCGAGTATAGCGAGGGCGTCAAGCCATGTCAAAGCGACCGGGCGATACAACCGGCAGGGGTGGCAAATGAACCGTTGACGACGGCCAAGATGCTCCTATAATGAATTTACCTCACACCCGGATATTAGCATGCCGACCCTTCCAAAATACCTCGATTTTGACCTCGCCATCCAGCGCAGTGGCGAGCAGCTGCGCGTGCGCGTTCTCAACTCTCCGGGCGGCCAGGCGGATGCTCCGTTTGTGCTCCCTTTCAGCACCGATAAGCTTGAAAACCTAATCTTGCATATGGGTCACACGCGCACCAAGACCCGCAGCAGTAATTCCAAGCAGATGCAGGCAGCCAAAGAATTGGGCGGCGGATTGTTTCACGCGCTGCTCAACGAAACGGTTGCGCGGTGTTGGGAAACAAGTCTGACTATCGCCGCGGAACGCCGAGTGGGTCTGCGAGTCCGGCTTCGGCTCAACGAGGCGCCTGAACTCGCGGATTTGCCCTGGGAGTACCTGTATGATGATTCTCCGTTAAATCGTTTTTATCATTTGTCTAAAGAGACACCGCTGGTGCGCTTTCTGGAGCTGGCAGATCCGCCGGTGGCATTGACGGTTACGCCGCCGCTCAACATTCTGGTAATCATCTCTAGCCCCAAAGACGACGAATATGTGCCACTTGACGTTTCCAAGGAAGAGAGTTTGTTGCGCGAAGCGCTCTCCGATTTGGAACAAAGCGGATTGGTCACAATTACACGTCTTTCCAAACCGACACTCAGCGCCCTCCAAAGCGAGCTACGGGATCAGGAATTTCACATCTTGCATTTTATCGGGCATGGCCAGTTTGACTCTGAACGCGGACGCGGTTTTTTGATATGGGAAGATGACCAACATGCGAGTGTGCGCGTTGATGGCGAAAGGTTCGCGCGCTTGATCAAGGATCACGGATCTCTGCGCTTGGTCTTGTTGAATGCGTGTGAGGGGGCGCGGCCAACCCTCAGCGACCCCTTTGGCGGGTTCGCTCAGCGCATCATACAACAGGGCATCCCCGCGGTGATTGCGATGCAATTCGAGATAACTGACCAAGCCGCAATTGCCTTTGCGCGCGAATTCTATGCTGCACTCGCAGACAACTACCCTGTGGAGGCCGCACTTGCAGAAGCGCGCAAGGCGATCTATGCGTTGCCAAATGAAACTGAATGGGGCACACCCGTCCTTTACTCGCGCGCTCCCGATGGAATTATTTTTAATGTTCAGGGCGCGCCCCAGCCGCTCGCCGTCCCAACACCGCGACCGGGGCAAGAACCCGCCGATGCGAACGCCGCGCCTGCGGGCACAAGGCAAGGCGACAGACGGACACCTCTTGCGCCCGCGCCCGCTGTGACGGACACGAGTCCACAATCGCCCGCGATGGACGAGTTCAACCCGGTCGGCCGCTGGAACATCCAGGTGCAGGATATGGTAGGCAGTCGGCTGTTTGTCGAGTTTAATTTGAATGGAACGTTCCAAATGATGCAGCAAGTGGGATTGTATCAGGTGCCTGTCAACGGCAGCTGGAGTTATAACCCTCTCACGCGGCAACTGAGTTTGCAAGGGGTCGTAAACACATTTCAACCCTTTGTCCTTTTGATGACTCTGGGCGGCGCTTTGCCCGACGGCTATGGTGCCGTGGGCAATGACGGCATCGGTTATGTGTTGACTCCCGCCTCTTCCAACTAGTTTTTGCCCAACATTTTTGACCGCAAAGCTTTCGAGTCCCGGCGAATAAAAAGCCATTGTGATAGCTTGCGCCCGTCCCGGCGCAAAATGGAAAGCGAGCAGACGTTCATGCCAATTCCTCCCGATCAAATCAATTCCGATTTCATCCTTTTGGAACCAACGGCGACGGTGCGCGAGGCGCGCGATGCCGTGCCTTGGGAACGGCGACGGATTCTTTGGATCGTCACGCCCCTCGGTGGACACAACTATGCGGTCTTCAAGATAGGCGAGCTGAGCGCGTTTTTGCAGGAAATGACACAGCGTGATTATGCGACGCGCAGCGATTTGAATCTCACGCTTGGCTCGCTGGAAAAATTTGTCGAGGTGTATGGGCGCGAGGCAGTGGACGTCGGCGCAAACTGGAACAAGGTGCGCGAGACGTGGAATGCCCTGAGCGACCCACCGTTGGTCGTATTGAAAGATGGCAAGGTCCTCGGGATTCTCAAAAGCACACGGCGCGGCGGGGCGGACGCCTCCGATTGGCTGAACACGGCGAATGGCGAACCCAAGAGCGCCAATGGCGGACCCAAAGAAGAGGCGCCGCCACCACTCGGAGCGCCCAAGAACGGCGGCGGGGATTCGGAAATGGTCCCACCCGATGTTGATGAACCAAAAATGACAGAGCCGGGGGGAACGCTCGGACCAACAGATGCGATTGTCGCGCCACCACCGCCGGCGCGCCGCCTCAACGCGCGCTTTATCGGGCACGATGTCAATGCTCCGTTGGTGGTCGGCGAAACGTACAAGCTCGGATTCAGCGTGCAGGTGGAGAAATTGGCGGATGCCCTCGCCGACGCCGCGCTCAAAGAATCGCCAGACTGGTTCCCCGCAGGCACCGAGCAGGTGGTCTTGACGGTCCAGTTGTTGAGTGATGATTTTGAGGTGTTTACCGACCCGCAAAAGTTATTCGTCCCGCGCACGGGCAAGAGCCGCAACGAGGCAAGTTTTGACATTGCCCCCAGGCACAACGGCGCGAGCGAGGTGACCGCCGTCATCTTGAAAGACAACAATGCCGTTCAGTCCATGACGCTGGAATTCGATGTCGGCGCGGCGGGCGGAGCGGCAGCTGCAAAAACGACGACGCTGGGGCGAAACCTGGAGGCGATGGCAGAGGTCCGGGCGCGCGATGTGAATCTGTGGATTGACTATACGGGCAACGAATTTCAAGCGCGGTTGACCGGTCCCGCGGCGTGGAGCGCGAAATTGCCCATCACCAAAGAAGAAGTGGCGCTGGCAGTCGAACAGGCGCGCGCCGCGCTCGAGCACATTGTGGATTACGAGGGGAATAATGGGGCGCTGGTGTATCAATTTGTCGAGACGGCGATTCCCCCCGAGGTGTATCAAGAGACGCTGCCGCGGGTCGCCGAGGCGGGCTGGCTCTTGTTCAATACGATATTTTTTCCGCCGGCCGCCGACGATGCGACGAAAAAACTGGGCGGGCTGATCCAAAAGATGGCGCGCGAAGAGGCGCGCTTGAATATACAGATCGTGTCCAAAGAGATGCTCTTGCCGTGGGGCATGATGTACATGGCGGACGAATTTGACCCGAACAACGTTGACCCGAACCTGTTTTTGGGCGCGCGGCATGTGATCGAGCATTTGCCGATGGAAGCGGACATGAATTTTCGGCAGACGATTTCGAGCAAACCCGCGCTGACGGTGGGGCTGAATCTGAACCCCGACATTGACCGGCAGTTCAAACTCAAGGTGATCGAACAGCAGGAGAATTATTTTGCCGGATTGACGCAAAACTCTGCCATTCAAATTGTGGAACGCAAGAATGGCGACGATATCTTTAATGCGTGGACCGACACAAAAACACCCGACCAGATCGCGTATTTTTATTGTCATGCCAATTCCATGACGCTCGCGCAGGGCGGCGCGCCCGAGAATCGGCTCGAGTTTGGCGAGGGGCGCTGGATTTTTACCCTGAAAGATTTTATGCTGCGCGCGCCAAACAAGACGCGCGTGCCGAATGCGCCGTTGGTGTTTTTGAATGCCTGCCAGTCGGCGCAATTGTCGCCGCTGTTTTACAACGGGTTCATGCCATATTTTGTGAGCAAGGGGGCGCGCGGGATGATCGGGACGGAATGTTCGGTGCCCGCGAATTTCGCCGCGGAATTTGCCCAGCGCTTCTTTCAAGAGTTTTTCAAGGGCAAAACGGTGGGGACGGTCATGCTGGAGCTGCGGCAGGAATATCTGTTCCAAAAGCGCAATATCCTCGGACTGCTCTATGCGCTGTATTGCGATGCCGACACACAAATCGCGCCGCCGCTGAATTAAGCCCCGCGAGACAAAAACAGCGCACGACTCCGGTGCGCTGTTTTTGTCTCGCGCTTTTATTTTGCTACGCCCGTTAGAATGAGATTGCCGTCGGCGATTGACTCGCTGCTGGGCATCAGGAGCATGTTTATGAATTGGACCTCACCAAACAAGAGCGAGTTGATGCGCGCATTAAGGTTCTGCGCCAGTGGTGTGACAGGAATCCAGCCAAAAGAGACCCCAGCCGGCGTGGGCAGGATTTTGAGCCATGCGCTTTCCAGTCGAAAGGGGACGGGGTCGGTAGTGGTTTGAACCACCGCCATCATGGGCAGTCCGCCAACATTGTCGGCATTGCCGCCGATGACAATTTGACCGGGGACATCGGTAAAGCGCGCTTTGCCGTCGCTGATGCCGATGGCAGGACCCAGCACAAAACGAAAGTAGGAACTGATCTCGTCTTCCGCAAAATTGACGCGAAACGCCTGCCCGCTTGGCAAGTCATTGAGCGCGGTGATCTTGCGCTGCATCGAGACCGCCGCTTCGGGACTGGAACCTCCGACAAGAGGTTTGTTCAGGACGCTCGCGAGCGACGCCGCGGCAACCGCGCCTACAATAAAAAAGACGAGGGCGGTCGCCAAGACGAGACCGCCGACGATCAAAACGAGCCGCTGGACTTCGGCTGCCGAGAACCCGCGCTGAATAGAGACCGTGCCGCCCGAAATGGAATCGCCGCCGATGTTTACATCGCCGCCGACAATGTCGCGTCCCGCGCGGACCTGGCCCCCCTGTATTTCAATGCCGCTGTGTGAAGGTTCGGGGGAGGATGGTTTCTCGGGAGGGGAGGATTCTGCCATCGTGTATTGATTATAGAGGGGTTTGGACTGCACGACAAGGGCATTTTGCGATAGAATATGTAGCGGTCTTTACAGTTTCTAACCTGCTCGATGGAGAGATTCATGGATTTGATGCCTCCCTCTGTGCGTAAAATGATTGACAAAGCGCGCGCCAACCCCGAAGAATTTTGGGGGCGGGCTGCGCTTGACGTGCCGTGGTTCAAACCGTGGACCAAAACGTTTGAATGGACGCCGCCGACGTTCAAATGGTTTGTGGGCGGCGAAACGAACGCGGCGTATAACGCGCTCGATCACCATGTAAAAAACGGGCGCGGGGGACGCACCGCCTTGATTTATGCGAACGAGCGCGGCGAACGACGGGTCTTTACCTTTGCGCAGCTGCTGTATCACGTCGAGGGCATTGCTGCGGCGCTGCGCGGGTTGGGTGTGGGCAAGGGCGACCGCATCACAATTTATATGCCGACGATGCCCGAAGCGATCATGCTCATGCTGGCGTGTGCGCGCATCGGCGCAATACATCTCTGCGTCTTTGCGGGGTTTGGGTCGGGCGCGCTGGCGGACCGCATCCGCGCGAGCGGCTCGAAATTGATTTTTGCGACCGACGTGATTTATCGCAAAGGCAAGGATGTGCCGCTCAAGGGGCTGCTCGACGCCGCGCTCGACATGAATGTGCCGGGCATCGAACATGCGATCATTCTCAAGCGCACCGACGCCGAACTGCCGATGAAACAGGGGCGCGACCTGACGTGGGACCAATTCCTCGAGTATCGCAGAGGAGAGGACACGTCGCACGCGGTGATGGAATCGAACGAACCGTTATATATTTTGGCGACGAGCGGCACGACGGCGCGTCCAAAACTGGTTATCCACAATCACGGCGGGTACCTGGTGCATACCGTGGCGATGGGCAGGTGGGCGTTTGACCTCAAGCCCGACGATGTGTTCTGGGCGACCTCGGACATTGGCTGGGCGGTGGGACACGCCTATACGGTCTATGCGCCGCTGGTGATTGGCACGACGTCGCTCGCCTACGAAGGATCTCTGGACTATCCGACGCCCGAAACGTTGTGGCAGATCATTGAGGAATTTCGCGTGACGGGCATTTTCACGTCACCAACCGCCGCGCGCCTTTTGATGCGTTATGGCGAAGAGATGACCAAAAAATACGACAAATCGTCCGTGACCAAAGTGTTTTGCGCGGGCGAAGTGTTGAACGCGCCCGCATGGGAGTGGCTGCAGAAAAAGGTGTTTGATAATCATGTGCCCGTCATTGACCACATGTGGCAAACGGAAACGGGCGGACCGGTCTTTGCCAACCCCTATGGCATTACGATGATGCCGATCAAGCCCGGCTCGGCAGCGATTCCTATGCCCGGCATCGAGGCGCAGGTCGTTTCCCCCGAAGGCGAACCGCTGCCGCCGAACGAAAAGGGGATCATGGTCATCACGCGCCCGTTTCCCGGGCTGACGCCCGCGCTGTGGGGCGAGACGGAACGCTACGGCACGGATTATTGGGGGCGCATTCCCGGCAAACTGTTGTATTGGAGCGGCGACAGCGCCATGATGGATGAGGATGGTTATGTGTGGTTTGCGGGGCGCGCCGACGAGATCATCAAGATTGCGGCGCACCGGCTCGGCACAATCGAAATCGAGACCGCGTTCCTTAAACATCCTGCCGTCGCCGAAGCGGGCGTCACGGGGCGGCCCGATGAACTGCGCGGAGAGGTCATTGCCGCCTTTATCGTCCTCAAGGCAAACTATGTCCCTTCCGATGCGCTTCGCAAGGAACTGCTCGAAACGGTGCGCGCAGAGTTCGGACCGATCGCGGTCATTGGCGAGCTGCACTTTGTGCCGATGCTGCCCAAGACGCGCAGTGGTAAAATTATGCGCCGTGTGTTGAAAGCGGTCGTGTTGGAGCGCGATCCCGGCGATATTACGACGATCGAAGATGAGGCGAGTGTGGAAGAAGCGCGCAAGGCGGCGGTGGAGCTAAAGGAGGAGATTATCCAGTAACGTGAATCCACAGCATGTCGTACAATTCGATTTCACGTTCAACGCTGCGCTGCTCACGCCGATTGCGACAGCCTGCAAGCAGCTCGGCGGCGGTCACCACAGAGATCGTGCGCGCATCTTCGGACAGACTATCAATCCACGCTCTCGCGTGTATATTACCGCGCAATAGATCAACAAGCACCGATGTGTCAAGGAGCCAACGTTCATCTGCCATCTTGACGTGACTCGATACGATGCCTTAGCTGGACTTTATCCATTTGTTCAGAAACCTCGATAAAATAGGCAGATAATCGATCATGAAATTACGGCAGAATATTCGATGCAAAGTGCAGAAATCGCCTATAAATCCGATGAATCCTGAAATCAG
>JADZCJ010000119.1 GCA_020851635.1 Anaerolineae bacterium | reverse complement strand
GAGCAAGGGGTTCTGGCAGAGATCGAGCGCATTCAACAGCAGAATTATGCCGCCTACCTCTCGCATCGCAAACGACATCTGCGAGAACTTCGCAGGTTAAAACCAAAGTAACGTTGTAGTACTAGACTCGAACGTCAAAACAGCGGCCTCTTTGCGCCTGCTCGCGCAAGGAGGTCGCTGTCTTTTTTTCGCAGACAGAACCTTCCCAAAGGATGTGTGTCACGATCTTGGACGGTAAGGAACGAACGCCGTTTCGTTCCCTGCGCGGCACGCTGCGGCGAGCGCGCTCTACTCGCGGTGCAACATAGGACGCACGCCCCATCTCAAAGGGCGTGCGTCACGCTCGTGGGCGGTAAGGACCGAACGCCGTTTCGTTCCCTGCGCGGCACGCTGCGGCGAGCGTGCCCTACTCAAATAGGACGACGCCCTCACCGGTTGACACACTTTCTGATTCCGATAGAATTCTTGGCAATCGCATAGCGAATGGCGATGAGGCTCGCCGAAACTGCTTCCGAGGGGGCGCTCTCCAGAAAATCCTTCGAGCTAATAGCTTCTACCTTTCCGGTAGAAGTTTTTTTTTAGAGCATAAATAACAGAGGTAAAACGTGGAACAATTTTTGTTGATTTCCGTCGGCGCGGTTGTCGGCGCAAATTTGCGATACTGGGTGGGCGATTGGGTGGCACAACGCCTGGGCGCATCTTTTCCCTACGGTACGCTTGTGGTGAATCTGACCGGGACGCTTATCCTGGGCATTTTTGTTACGCTGGCCGCCGAACGATTTTTGTGGGACCCGCGCTGGCGCGTGCTGGTCGCCATCGGCTTTTGTGGCTCGTACACCACCTTTTCCAGTTATATGTTGGAAAGCGTGAGTCTCATTTCGAGCGGACAATATGCCATAGGACTGCTGAATTTGTTTGGCAGTCTGGTTCTCGGTGTGACGGTCATGTTTGCAGGAATCATGATTGGGCGCATGATATAGCAAAGAGCGCAAGACAACGCGCGATGATGAATCGTTCGCATTTCATTTTGAGCCGAGTCTTGAAGAGCAGGAGTGTTAAATGGATCTCGCACTTGAAAATGCACAACGTCTGGTCATTTATATCGGCGAAGCGGACCGCTGGCGCGGCAAACCGTTGTATGCGGCGCTGTTGGAAACGCTCAAGCGTGAGGGGTTGGCGGGCGCGACGGTTGTGCGCGGCGTCGCAGGATTCGGCGCGCATTCGCGTATTCACACCGCGTCCATTTTGCGTCTTTCCGAGGATTTACCGCTACGCATCGAAGTGATTGATACGCGCGAAAAAATCGAACGTGCCCTCGAAATGGTTGCGCCGATGGTCAACGAGGGTTTGATTACGCTTGCCGATGTGCGCGTCATTAAATATACCCATCGCTTCTTGAACCCGCTTCCCGCCGACAGACTCGTTGCCGAGGTGATGACGGGCAAAGTCGTCACGTTGACGCCTGAAATGTCTCTGGCGGATGCGTGGGAGCGCATGTTGAAAAATGGGCTCAAAGGTCTGCCGGTTATTGATGGAAAAAACACGGTGGTTGGGTTCTTGACCGATGAGGACTTGATGGAACGCGCGAAAATGGGCGCGCGCCTGGCAATGGCACAACGCCTGGATGCAGGCGTCTTGAAGCTAGAGTTGCAAGCGCTGGCTGCGTCGTCGTGGCGCGTGGCGGACGTCATGAGCAAACCCCCGATTCTGACACATCCTGATGAATCTCTGGGGATTGCCGCCGCGCGCATGGGCAAGGCGCAAATCAAGCGGCTTCCGGTAGTAAATGAGGAGGGCAAGCTGGTAGGTGTTCTCGCGCGGCTCGACATTTTGCGGCAGGTGGCAGACGCGCAGACGCGCACGGGAACCAGACCTGCCACGCCGCAAGCCGGACGCGTGATTGGTGATGTGATGCGGCGCGATATCCCCATCGTTCGCGCCGATGCGAGTCTGGAAAAGTTGGTGAACGCGTTCGTCTCTGCCAATACACATCGCTTGATTGTGATTGACGCGGCTGGACTGCCGCTGGGGCTGGTGAGCGACGCGGATGTGGTGAGCCGGATTCAGCCCGAACAACAAAAAGGGATGCTTGACGCCCTGTCCGGGCGCGGACCGGTGCCCGGCAGTGCGGTCATTGCCCGCGACGTCATGTCGCCCGAGGTCTTGAGCGTTCCGCCTGAAATGCCCTTGACTGAGGCGACCCAAAAAATGCTCGCGCTTGCGCGCAAATGGTTGATTGTGACAGAGGAGGGGGGCAAGCCAATCGGATTGGTGGACCGCCAGACGTTGCTGCTGGCGCTGTCCGGGACCATCTAGAAAAAACGTTTGTGCGGCGCAAATGTAACGAAATCCCCTGCACGGTGTTGTATTTTCCGAGCGCAGTCGGGAATCAGCAGGCCCCCTCTAGCCACCCCATCCTATAAGGAGCCCCCCAATGAAATATCTCTATGAATTCATCGGCACGTTCTTTCTCGTCTTGACGGTCGGTCTGGTCGTCCTCGAACCGGCGGCGCCGCTTGGTTTTGCGCCGCTTGCGATTGGAACGGTCCTTGCCGTCATGATTTTTGCCGGTGGACACATTTCCGGTGGGCATTATAATCCCGCGGTCTCGCTCGCCGTCTTTGTTCGGGGCAAGATCTCTCGCAACGACATGCTGATCTACTGGGGCGTGCAACTTGTCGGTGGCGCCATCGCCGGCTTTCTGGTCCTCTATCTCAAGGGGATGCCCACGGTTACGCCGCTCAATATTGACCTGGTCAAGGTGCTGCTGGCAGAGTTCATCTTTACTTTTGCGTTATGTTTTGTAGTGTTGAATGTTGCGACTGCCAAGGGCACCGAGGGCAATTCCTTTTATGGGTGGGCAATCGGTTTCACGGTGTTGGCAGGCGCGTATGCAGTGGGCACCATTTCGGGCGGCGCGTTTAACCCGGCTGTCGCCCTCGGCGGCATTGTGATGGGTTTTTTCAGTGTCTCAACCATCTGGGTCTATTGGATTGCCCAGCTGGCAGGCGCGGTGGTGGCAGCTCTGGTTTTCAAGCAGGCGCATCCGGGCGAATAGGCGCCAGCTCCGCAATTGTGTCAAAAACCGCCGCCTGAGCAAGACGGCGGTTTTTTTCAGAATATCACGCCAACAAGAGGCGTTTTGCGCTCCAAGTGCGTTGGCATATAATTGGGGCGTCACTCTGCTGCCCAAACTCTGGAATGCAAAAGTTTTTCGTGAAACGGCTCGCGCAAAAATGGTTAACGAGCCGTTTTTGTTTGCCCTTGTTCTTTGCGCTTGTTGTCACGGCGTGTTCCCCCGCGACCGCGCCTACGCTTGCGCCTGCCACTCTTGTCCCGATTGCCGAGACGGCGATTCTACCCACCCGTCCGCCGTCATCGCAGCCCGGACCGGCTCCGAGCGTCAGCCCGCTCCCGTCGCCAGGCGCGAGCAGTGCCGCGACCTCCATCCCCGGCGCAGAGACCGCCGGACCTGCCACAACACAGTTTCCGACCCTCACTCCGGTTGCTCCGGGAGTCATTTGGTTCGAGTCCACGGTCACGCTGAATACATACCCATATACAGAATTCTTGCGCGACGAGCTGGATGCGGCGACCAATATCCCGTACAAGACGCTCGACCGCCAGCAATATGATGCCGCACAGCCCAAACCCGCGCCCCGGACGTATCGCTCGATCGTTCTCGAAAACGAATACCTGCAACTGGTCTTTTTGCCCGAGCTGGGCGGACGTCTCTATCAGGTCAAGAACAAACAAACGGGTCAGAATCTGTTCTACAACAATGCGGTCGTCAAACCGTCGCCGTGGGGTATGAGTTATCAGGGCGGCTGGCTTGCCGCGGGCGGCATGGAGTGGGCGTTTCCGACGCAAGAGCACGGGTACGAGTGGAATGTGCCGTGGGCGGCGGAGGTCACGAGCGACCGTGACGGCATCAGCGTCACCATGACCGACTCGACGGCGGACGACCGCCCGCGTGTGCGCGTCCGCGTGACCCTGCCCTCGGGTGGCGCGTATTTCACCGTCCAGCCGACGATTGAAAATCCGACTAGCCGACCCCAGCGCATTCAATTCTGGATCAACGCGGCATTGAATCCGGGAGCAACGGGCGTTGTCTCGCCCCAAACCGAGTTTGTCCTGCCCGGCGACGAGGTGTGGGTGCACAGCACCGGCAACGCGTGGATTGATCCACAGTTTGTCCCCGCCGCGGACGCGACCGCGCCTGCTATGCCGATTACGTTTTCGGATGTGAGTGGGCGCGATTTGCGGCGCTATGAAAACTGGGACAATTATTTGGGCGTCTTTGCCACTGCCCCGGAAACGGACGGGTTGACGCAGAATTTTGTCGGTGCGTATAATCACACGACCGATTTGGGCGTGGTGCGTGTTTTTCCGCCTGCGGCTGCGCCCGGCGTCAAACTGTTTGGCTTTGGTCCCGAATTTTGCTGTGTGGATGCGTATACGGATGACGGCTCGGGTTATTTTGAAATCTGGGGCGGTCTCCCGCGCACATTTTTTGCAGAGGATGACGTCACGCTGGCGCCCGGCGAAACGCGTTCCTGGACAGAATCCTGGATGTCTCTGCCGCGCACGGGCGGACTGAGCGCAGCATCGGCAGATGCGGCATTGTTTCGCGCGCAGCAGGGCGAGCAGTTGGTGCTGGCGGTCTATTCTGCCATCGCGCGGGATGCGGTGATTGTATTGAAACAAAATGATACGGTGCTCGAACGCTGGGAAAAAACGTTTCGCCCCGGACAGGTGTGGGACCAACGCTTGAACCTCAACGAACTGCAGTTGGAGGACCAAGAGACGCAACTGGAGCTGCAGGATGCGAGTGGTAATGTGATTGTGGCGACGCGGTAAACATGTCTTTAATCCCTCCCGGACTGCCGGAACCAATCCCTTCACAAAACAAGCCCAACGCGCCGCGGGGCCGCGACCGCGCGCTCTCGTCCGCCCCGTCGGATGGAAAACAACAACCTGCCGCGCCGGACTCGTCACAGCCGGTCACGCCTCCGAATCCTGCGCCTGCGCCTGCCGAGCCATATGAATATGGCGCGCGTGAACCGGCGCGCGCACGGTCGGGCGCCGCCCTGGCGCTGCCCGCGACGCTGCCCTCGGCGCCGCCCCTTGTGCGTAATCACTTGTTTGCATGGCTCATTATGCTGGCGATCGCGGGGATTGCGCTGGCAATCACGGTCCCCTTTACACTCGGCGTCTATTTCGGGAATCAAGACCGCTCGGCATATGTAGAACGACAGGCGCAGGAACATTTTCAACGCGCCCTGGCGTATGAATCCGAGACCTATACCCAACTGGCGATTGCCGAATTGGAATTGGCGCTGCAATACAAGCCCGATTACGCGCCCGCGCGGGCGAAATTGCAGCAATTGAAAACGGCGCATACGGAAACCATCGAGCAGGAACCCCAGGATTTGGTGATTGCCAAGCAACTCTACGAAAGCGCCGAGCAGGCGTTTGCGGCAGAGGACTGGAACAATGCCATTGACCTGTTGGAAGAACTGCGTCGCGTCAAGAGCGATTATCGTTCGAGCCAAGTGGACCTCAAACTGGTGCAGGCGTATGTGGCGGCGGGCAAACAGGCGCTCGGGATGGATGACGTGGATTTGGCGCGACGGCGATTTGAGGCGGCGTTGGCGCTCGACCCCGATGATGCCGAGGCGCGCACGCTGCGCGAACGCGCGCTCTTGTATTTCACGGGGCTCTCTTTTATGGGCAACAGCTGGCTGGACGCCGTCACGACGCTGGCGGAACTATACAGCCGCGACCCTGATTTTGGAGACGTGGCTGCCAAATTGCGCGACGCCCATGTCGGATATGGCAAGTTTGCGAGCGCTCAGGGCGCGTATTGTATTGCGGCGCGCGAATTTGACCAAGCCATTTCACTGGGCGCGGGGATTGAAATTCAGGTCGAATATCGCGCTGCCAACGACGCCTGCAAACTCGCGATCTTGAACCCCACCGCCACCCCTACGCCCACACCCGAGGGCGGCTCGATCACGCCCGGTCCGTTTGCCACGCCCAATTCGTTTGGGACGCAGGGCCGGGGGGGGGTGTTGTATGCGCCGGGGATGCGGGTGCGCCAAAACGCGCTGTGCAACGGCACGGGCGATATTCGCGGCACCGTCGAGGATGCGCAGGGCAATCCGATTCCCAACGTGGGCGTCAAGATTTATAATGATTTTGGCTACCTCCCGCCCTTTGCGCGCACCGACCTCGCTGGCGAATATCAAATTGGGCTTGGCTCTGACAGAGGCATCTTTCATCTCGTGATTGTGGATGATTTTGGCAGCAACGCGAGCGCGGTGTTTGACGTAGATTATCCGGGAGGCAACGAGCAGGGGTGTCACATTGTCGTAAATTGGACGCGCATAAAATGACCTGTCTGTGTCTCCCGGAAGGTTGAGCGAGACATGAATTTTTTCAAAAGGACGAGATACGCGCTTGGGATCACTTTGTGTTTCTTTGGCGCGTTTGTTTTTCTTGCGCCGCGCATAGGATTCGCGCAAACCGCCGTGCCGCGCGTGGATGTGGCTGCCATTTCGGGTGTGATTGACCCGTTCACGGAAGGATATGTGGAACGCGTCATTGCCAACGCGCAGGCGAACGGCGCACGCGCGATTGTGTTTCAACTCGACACTCCCGGCGGCGGACTGGAGGAAACGCGCCGCATCGTCGAACGCTTTTTCCAATCGCCCATTCCCATCATTGTCTATGTCTCGCCGTCGGGCGCGCGCGCCGGTTCCGCGGGCGTGTTTGTCACGTATGCCGCGCATATTGCGGCAATGGCTCCCGGCACCAACATCGGGGCGGCGAGTCCTGTTTCACTGACGGGCGAAATGACCGAGACGATGCAGTCCAAGGTGACGAACGATGCCGCCGCATTGATTCGCACGATTGCGGCGCAGCGCGGGCGCAATGTCGAATGGGGCGAGGATGCCGTGCGCACGGCGTCTTCTCTTACGGAACGAGAAGCGTTGGACATGCACGCGATTGATTTCATCGCAACCGATGTGCCGGACTTGCTGAGGCAGGCGCATGGGCGCACCGTGCAGGTGCAGGGCAAGGACGTGACGTTGGACACGGCAAATGCCGAGATCAAGCAGGTCGAGATGAATTTCTTTGAACAATTTTTTCATTTCCTGCTCGACCCGAACATTGCATTGATACTGCTCAACATTGGAACGATCGCGCTGATCGCCGAAGTATACAACCCCGGCGCGGTGCTGCCCGCGATCATCGGCGTCATTTGTCTCACGCTTGCGGCGGTCGCGCTGTTTGGTCTGCCGACGAATTGGGCGGCGGTGATCCTGATTGTGGCGGGAATCGCGATGATGGTGCTGGATATCAAAGTCGCGGGGTTTGCGCTGACCGTCGGCGGCATTATCTCTTTTCTGCTCGGCGCGTTCTTTTTGTTTCGCCCGTTCACTCCGCCGGATGCGCTGACCCCCGACATTAGTGTCTCGCCGGTTGTGATCGGTGTCTTGACGGTGCTGACCGCCTCGTTCGTCCTATTTATTCTAGGCGCCGCCATCCGCTCGCGGAATATGCCTGTGATTTCCGGCACCAAGCCGCTGATTGGCGCGCTGGGCGTGGCGCGGACGCCCCTGAATCCGCAAGGGATCGTCCTGGTCAAAAGCGAAGAATGGACCGCGCTCGCCCAGGACCCGCCGATTCAAGCGGGCGAGACGATAGAGGTCAAGGCGGTGGATGGATTGACGCTCAGGGTGGAAAAAACAACCAAAACCCACTAAAAATGCCGTAAAACGACAAAAAGACCGAAATTTGCTTGACGTGCCTGCGAAACTGTGCTATACACTCGCACTCTTGATGCTTGAACAAGAGATTTCGAGCGCCATCCCGGAACGGTATGGCGGTGGGGATAGGAGCAATGGCTACAGTACGCAGAACGTCGAAAACGAATGCCAAGATAAAAAGAACGCCGGCGCGGGCGGCAAAAAAACCGGCGCGCAAGTCGGACGGGTCACGGACGACTGATTCCGCGGCGATCCGACGCCCCGGACCAAAAGCCAATTCAAATGGCAAACACCCGACAGCGCCCAAGATCCAGGTTTCGGTGAATCAGAAACAAACGCTGGAGCAAGAGCGCATACAGGTCGAGCACGAACTCGCCAATCTGCGCGCAGAAATGCAGCAAGCGCCCGAAATGACGGGCGATGAAGTTGACTTGAATGTGTATGAACGCGAAAAAACTTTTGGCTTGATTGCCGCGTACGAACGACGGCTGGAGGAGATTGGCACGACGCTCCGGGTAGCTGCCGAGGGCAGGTATGGCATCTGCGAACGCTGCGGCGCCGCAATTGACCCCGAGCGCCTGGAGATTTTTCCCGAAACTCGTCTTTGTGTAAACTGTAAAAATCTGGTAGAACGCGAACAACGGCGTCTCAGAATGTGATTCTTTCGAATAAAAAACACGAGCCGTTACATTGTAACGGCTCGTGTTTTTTATTCCGGTTTCCCCAGTTTGGCGGTCTCGAGCGCAATGATGCTCTCGTCGAGTTTTTTGAACAGCGCTTTCGGTTCGTTCAGCGGTTCCCCGCCGCGCAGGGCGCTCGGTTCCCACCGCGCACGGGGTTGGGGCGGTTGATACAGCATGACGAGATGAGACTGCGCGGATTCTTGAAGCGTGCGCGTCTCGAATGTCCCCGCCAGGTCGTCCGTGTACCCCAACTGCCGGTGCAGGTCGTTCGACGAAAAAGGCAGATACGGATAGAGCGCGGTCTTGAGATTGTCAATCACGCGCAAGACCACATACAGACTCGTCGCGGCGCGGGCGCGGTCCACCTTGATCACCTTCCACGGCTCGGTCCGGTTCAAATAAAAATTTGCCTCGCGCGCCACCTGGAATGCCGCTTCGATGCCCGTTTTGAAACGACAGGCATTGATCGCATCGCCGACCACCCGGAGCACGCGTTCTGATTTCTCGATCAGTTCGCGGTCCGCGTCGTCCAGTTCACCCGGCGCGGGCACCTGTTTGTCGAAATTCTTGTACGCAAACGTCAACGCGCGATTGGCGAGGTTGCCCCAGGCGGCGACGAGTTCGTCGTTGTTGCGGCGCACAAACTCGCTCCACTTGAAATCTGCGTCCGAATATTCGGGCATGCTGCTCGCCAACAGATAGCGCAGCGGGTCGGCATCGTAGGCGGCGAGAAAGTCATGCACCCAGACCGCCCAATTTGCCGATTTGCTGAACTTGCGCCCTTCGAGATTCAAAAATTCCTGCGCCGGCACATCATACGGCAGGGGCAGTTTGCCGTCGCCGTATCCCAGCAGCAGCGCGGGCCAGATCACGGTGTGAAAGACGATATTGTCCTTGCCGATGAATTGATAGGCGCGCGTATCGGGCGCAATCGTCCACCATTTCTGCCATTCGTCGCCCAACCCCAAATCTTTTGCCCATTCCACCGACGCGCTGTAATAGCCGATCACCGCGTCGAACCAGACATAGATGCGTTTGTTGGGATAGTCGCCGATTTCGGGCGGAATCGGCACGCCCCATTCCAGGTCGCGCGTGATGGCGCGCGGTTTTAGCCCCGTCGGATTTTCGTCGGTGTCATCGCCGCGCAGGTAATTGAGCGTGAACGCAATGACGTTAGGTTTCCAGTGCGTTTGCTGTTTTACCCATTCGATCAGCGGCTTGTTGAACTGGGGCAGGTCGAGATAAAAGTGTTCGGTGTCGCGCACCTCCAGCGTGTGCGTTTCACCCGGTTTGGCAAAGCGCGAGCGCGGGTTGATCAGCTGAAGTGGGTCCAGCAGGTTGCCGCAGTTTTCGCACTGGTCGCCGCGAGCGCGGGGGTAATGGCAAATCGGACATTCCCCCTCGACATAGCGGTCGGGCAAAAAGCGCCCGGCATCCACATCGTATAACTGGGGGTCGGTCTGTTTAAAGATATAGCCCTCCCGATACAGTTTGGTAAAGAAATCCTGCGTGACGCGGCAGTGATTCTCGGTATCGGTATGGGTATAGAGATTGAGCGAAATGCCAAGTTGTGTCAGCGATTGGACCGCCAGCGCGTGATATTGTTCGGCAACTTGGCGCGGGGTGCGTCCTTCTTCCTCGGCGGTTACAGTCACGGGGGTCCCGTGTGTGTCCGAGCCGGTCACTGCCAGCACATTGTTCCCCTGGAGCCGGTGATAGCGGATAAAGATGTCGCAGGGAACAAAGGTTCCGGCGACATGCCCCAGATGCAGGGGACCGTTGACATAGGGCCAGGCGGGCGCTGCAAAAATATTGTTGGTCATGGTAGGGTTAGATGAATCGTATTTGAACTGCCATTTTTGAGCGGCGTCGTAGAAATAAAAAAACCGCAGGTCGGACGAATTTCCGAACAAGCGGCAAAAGGCGCACCGTTGAAAGACGCAAGCTCGAACAGCTCTAGCCGATCAGGCATCTCCCTTGCTACGGTACGCCGCGGACATCAACATCGAAAACAGAGATTGAACCAACATCTTGACCTCAACAGGGGCATTCTATCACAGATACCAAGCGACACCAAAAAAGCGACTTGCGGCACAGCTGCAAATACGCCATGCGCGGCGCGACAAATACTCTGCGTGTAGACCTGCGTGGTTTTTGCGACAAAACTCATCGCCGAAACCACGCAGGTCTGTCCCCTAAACCCAAGTGAAATCTGTGCTCAACTCTGCAATCTCATGTTGCTGCACTATTACACTTCTCGATATTCACCCTCGACCGTTTCAGTTCCGTTGGCGCTGCCGGAAGGACCACTCTCGCCGCCGGCGCCGCTGTCGCCGCCAAACCCGCCGGCTCCCGGAGGAGGTGTGCCTGCGCCGGCATAAGCCGATTCGCCGAGCTTCATCAGCGCCTGCTGCAGTTCGTCCACTTTGCGCTTGATCGGGTCCACTTCGCGCCCTTTCATCACATCGCGCAGCGAATTGATCTTGGATTCGACATCCATGCGCGCATCGGCGGGCACCTTGTCGCCCATGTCGTTCAAGAGTTTTTCCGCCTGATAGACTGCCGCATCCGCGCTGTTTCGAATTTCGACTTCTTCTTTGCGCTTGACGTCTTCCGCCGCATACTGTTCCGCTTGCTTGACCATCTTTTCGACCTCGTCCTTGGAAAGCCCGGAAGACGCCGTGATGGTAATGTGCTGCGCGCGGTTGGTCGCCTTGTCGGTCGCGCTCACGTTCAAAATGCCGTTCGCGTCAATATCGAACGTCACTTCGATCTGTGGAACGCCCCGCGGGGCAGGTGGAATACCGTCCAGAACGAATTTGCCCAACGTCTTGTTGTCCGCCGCCATCGGGCGTTCGCCCTGCAGCACGTGCACCTCGACTTGTGATTGCGCATCCGATGCCGTCGAAAAGATTTGCGATTTCTTGGTCGGGATCGTCGTATTGCGTTCGATCAGTGGGGTCATGACACCACCGAGGGTTTCGATACCCAGCGTCAAGGGTGTGACGTCGAGCAAGAGCACATCCTTGACCTCGCCGCCGAGAACACCGCCCTGAATGGCTGCGCCGAGCGCGACCACTTCGTCCGGATTGATGCTCTTGTCCAAATCTTTGTTGAAAAAGGATTGGACCGTGCGTTGGACGAGGGGCATACGGGTTTGACCGCCGACCATGACCACTTCGTTAATATCGCCGGTGTTGAGTTTTGCATCCGTCAGCGCGGCGCGCATGGGCGGAATCGTCTTTTCGACCAGGTCCTGCGTGAGCGCTTCGAGCTTGGCGCGAGTCAGCTTCATGACCAGATGTTTGGGTCCCGATTGGTCCGCCGTAATAAAGGGCAGGTTGACTTCGGTCTCCATCGCAGACGACAATTCCTTTTTCGCGCGTTCTGCCGCTTCCTTTAAGCGTTGGAGCGCCAGCCGGTCGCCGCGCAAATCAATGCCTTCCTGCTTGCGAAATTCGTCGGCGAGCCAGTTGATGACGCGTTGGTCGAAATCGTCGCCGCCGAGAAACGTGTCGCCGTTGGTCGCCTTGACTTCGGTCACGCCATCGCCCAGTTCCAAAATAGAAATGTCATAGGTGCCGCCGCCAAGATCATAGACTGCGATTTTTTCACTGTGCTTTTTATCAATGCCATACGCCAACGCCGAGGCAGTGGGTTCGTTGACAATCCGTTTCACGTCGAGACCGGCAATCCGACCCGCATCTTTGGTCGCTTGACGCTGCGAATCGTTGAAATACGCAGGCACGGTGATTACCGCCTCGGTCACTTTATCGCCGAGATACGCTTCGGCATCGGCTTTGATCTTTTGCAAAATCATTGCCGAGATTTCCGGCGGCGAATATTGCTTGCCGCCCATTTCGACCCACGCATCCCCATTGGGCGCGCGAACGATCTTGTAGGGCACCAGCTGCTTGGTTTTTTCGGTTTCCGGATCATCAAACTTGCGACCCATCAAACGTTTAATCGAATAAATCGTATTTTCAGGATTGGTGACGGCTTGGCGCTTGGCTACATCGCCCACCAGCCGTTCGCCGCTCTTGGAGATGGCGACGACGGAGGGAATCAGGTGTCCGCCTTCTGCGCTCGGAATTACAGTGGCGTCCCCGCCTTCCATCACGGCGACGACGCTGTTGGTCGTGCCGAGGTCAATACCGATAATTTTTCCCATTCTTGTTTTACTCCTTTGGCGAGAACTAGTCTGCCTTTGCCACTTTGACGCGCGAGGGGCGCAGAATGCGGTCATGGATCATGAAACCGCGTTGGAGTTCCTGCAAAATCTCTCCTTCGCTCGCGCCTTCCGCCGGCTCATAAGTAATTGCTTCGTGAAAATTCGGGTCAAATTCTTTGTCCTGAGTCTCGATCGGCGTTACGCCTTCTTGTTCGAGAATCTGAAGCAGTTGACGTTCCACCACGCGCATGCCTTCGACCCAGGGTTCTTGTCTAAATTTGGCGGGAATCGCTTTAAAGCCCGCATCAAAACTATCCAAAACAATCAGCAAGCGCTTGAGCAGCTCTTGATTGGCGTATTGTCTGTATTCGACCTTGTCCTTGTCGGTGCGGCGTTTATAGTTTTGAAATTCCGCCGCCGCGCGCCGCCAATTATCCAGATACTCTTCGCTCTTTTTCTTTTCTTCTGCCAACTGCGCTTCCAATTCATCGGTTGCATCAAATTCTTTATGAAATTCGCGATCGAGTCCATTGCCCTTGTCTTGTCCCATTCGCCCTCCCGTTCAGCACCGCCCTTTGGTGTCGCACACCACCAGTTACGATGCGAGTCATACAAAGTTACGCGGAAATTAGAAAACTTGCGGACCGGATACTGAATCGAGAGAGCTGGAGCGCAAACCGCGCCCGGGCTCCCGTCATCAATCGCCGCGCCCGGTCCCTTTACCGGCGGCTGTAAAACCGCAGCATCAAATCGTCGAGCATATGCGAAACATATTTGACGGCGCTGACCGCGCGCGGATAAGACATGCGCAGCGGACCAATCACGCCGACAACGCCGCTGGCTTCGCCCTCGATGCCATAGCGCGCCATCACGAGCGAATAGTCGTTAAATTCCTCGCGCCCCCCCTCGCTGCCAATGACCACCTGCACGCCGTGCGCGGGCGCAAGTCCGTTCATCATTTCTTCCAGCAATGTGCGCTGTTCCAACACTTCGAGAAGTTGCTGCATTTTCTCGACAATGATGAATTCGGGTTGACGCAGAATGTCCAACAGCCCATCGCGATAGATTTCGCGCGAAGTGCGATGGTCCATCTGCTCGATAATTTGTTGGACGCGCTGAGCTGCCGTGAGCGCAAACCCGTTCAGACCGCGCATCTGCTCTTTGATTTCGTTGAGGTTGCGTCCGGCGAATTTCTCGTTTAACAGATTGGCATAACGACGCAGCTCTTCTTGATCGAGCAGGTCGGTCGAATACAACATTTGCTGTTTGACCGTGCCCGCCTGCAGGACCAGGACCATCATTGCCACCGTCTCGCTGATGGCAATTAATTCAACGTGCTTGAATCGAGTCCGGTACGCGGAAGGGGCGGTGACGAGCGCCGCCATTTTTGACGTGTGCGCCAGGACGGCGGCGGAAAGCCGCATCCATTGTTCGACGTCGAGCGTGACCTGGTGGAACTGGTGACGAATCATTTGCTGTTCTTCGGTCGTCAGTTCCATATTGTCCATGAGCGATTCGACAAAATAGCGATAGCCCCGCTCGGTCGGAATGCGTCCCGCCGAAGTGTGCGGATGGGTGAGAAAACCTTCCTGTTCCAGCGCGGCAAGCTCATTCCGGATGGTCGCGGCGCTCACACCCAAGTCCAGCTTGGCAAGCGTCTCGGACCCGACCGGTTGGGCTTTGCTGACGTATTCTTTGATCAAGAGCGCCAAAAGCATTTGGCGCCGTTCTGTCATCCGCATAGGCACTCGGGAAACAACACAACGCAAGCGGCATCGTATCCGCTTGCTTTGAAAATGCTCGACAAAATAGCGTGATAATGATTTGTCAAGTAACTTAGCACTCTGGTCACCAGAGTGCTAGAACTATATCACAAAAAACATGCCGCGTCAAGAGTTTAGCGCGTTAGAATTGTGTAAATCTCTCGAATACGCTACTATTTTGCTCTATGAATTCGATTCAGACGGCGCGGTATCTGCGTCAGACTCTTTTTGCGCCTATCGGTGTCGCGGGACAGGAAAAACTGCTCGCGGCGCGTGTTCTGTTAGTGGGCTGCGGGGCAATCGGCTCGGTGATCGCCTCTACGCTTGCGCGCGCGGGGGTGGGGTATCTGAGGATTGCCGACCGCGATTTTGTAGAGTTGAACAATCTCCAGCGTCAGGTGTTGTATGACGAAGCGGATGTAGAGTCGCGGGCACCCAAAGTGATCGCCGCCGCGCAGAAATTGGCGCAGATCAATTCCACCATCCAAATCGAGCCGCATGTGACGGACGTGAACGCCGAAAATATCGAGGAACTGATCGGAGATGTGGACCTCGTGTTGGATGGGACGGACAATTTCGAAACGCGATATCTGGTGAACGATGCCTGCGTCAAGCACGCCAAACCGTGGATTTATGGCGGCGCAGTTTCGAGTTATGGCGCCACCATGACTATCGTGCCGCGCGTCTCGGCATGTTTTCGCTGTGTGTTTTTCCATGCGCCGCCGCCGGGATCACTGCCCACCTGTGACACGGCGGGCGTGATCGGTCCGATTGTGAATGTGGTCGGCTCGCTCGTTTCCGCCGAAGCCATCAAGTTCCTCACGGGCGCGGGGGCGCGCAACCCCGGACTGATCAACATTGATTTGTGGGTAAACACCTTTGAAACGTTCGAGATCGCGCGGCGGGAGGATTGCCCGTGCTGTGTGCGCGGACAGTACGAGTATCTTGACGATGTGTCCGGAGGCACAGTCGTTTTGTGCGGACGCAGCGCCATTCAGGTGCGTCCGCCAACAAAGGCGACGCTCGACCTGGCGCAGCTGGCGGAACGGCTCCAACCCCTCGGACGCGTCTCGCGCAGCGAATATCTTGTCCGGTTCGAGACGGACGATTTGGACATGACGATATTTTCGGATGCGCGCGCAATCATCAAGGGCACCGAAGACGCGAGCGTGGCGCGCAGTGCGTATGCGAAATATGTGGGGGTGTAGGGCGTTCAATTGAATGCCCTGTGCAGGACGCCTCAACGCCCGCGCGCGGGGCGCCTCAACACCCCCTACGCCGGGCGATTGGTTGTATAATCTCGCAAATGCCCAAGCCCCGGTCCCTCTCCTCGCTAAACCGAATTATCATCACCTGCACGAAATGCCCGCGCCTCGTCGCGTATCGCGAACAGGTCGCGCGCGACAAGAAACGCATGTACCGCGATGACGAGTACTGGGGCAAACCCGTGCCGGGGTGGGGCGACCCGGAAGCCCGTGTGTATATCGTCGGGCTTGCGCCCGCCGCGCACGGCGGCAATCGGACCGGACGTGTCTTTACCGGCGATAGTTCAGGCGATTTCTTGTTTGGCGCGTTGTATCGCGCGGGCTTTGCGAATCAACCCACTTCCGTCGCACGCAATGACGGTTTGCAATTGCGCGATGTATATATCGGCGCGGCGGCGCGCTGTGCGCCGCCCGACAACAAACCCACGCCGCAGGAATTTGCCAACTGTTTCCCCTTTTTGGCGCGCGAATTTGAATTATTGAAAAATGCGCGCGTGCTCATCGGGCTTGGAGCTATCGGTTTCAATGCTATTCTAAAACTCTTGGAAACCCACAACATTCCTCTCCCAAGACCCCGCCCCAAGTTCGGACACAACGCCAAATACCACATTGGCAAATACACCGTCATCGGCACCTATCATCCGAGCCGCCAGAATACCAACACCGGCAAACTGACGGTCAAGATGTTTGATGCCGTGTTTGAAAATGCCAAGCGCGAATTGGCAAGGCGCAGCGAGTGAACGAGTGCCGGAGGGGACTCGCGCATGGTCAACGACAAACGAGACGGCAATCTACAACTGTTCCAAGGAATTATGAGCTTGTCAAACTGAACCTTGCTTTGATGAGCTTGTAAACGAATCGCGCCTTTACAAAAAAGCGGGTCCCTCTCCGGGAGATCCTGCTTTTGTGCAAAGGTTCAAGGAGTAACTCTTGTGCGACGCATCTCAAAAATCACTTTCGGTGCCATCGGACTCATCCTCGCCCTGTGCGCGGTGTTTATGCTTTCGGTCTCTCCTATGGCGAATGCCGCGAACCCGAGCCAGACTTTGCCGAGCGTGGAGCTGGCAGATACAAATTGGGTATTGAGTTCGCTGGATGGAAAACTACCATTCCCGAACACCGTCGTCACCCTTCAACTTGACAAGGACGGCAGCGCCACCGGCTCAGATGGTTGTAACCGCTTCCGCACCACCTATACACAAAACGATACGAATCTGACCTTTGAGACCCCTGCCGCTTCGACAACGATAGCGTGCGATGAGCCGGTCATGCAACAGGCAGAGACCTATATGATGGCGCTCGCGAAAACTTCAAGTTTCATGGCGACTGAGAGTGTCCTGATTTTTCTCGGCGACAATGAAATTCTGGCTACCTTCGTGACCAATCCTGGATTGCAAGGCAGCGCGTGGGATGTGCTCAATTACAACAACGGGCGCGGCGCAATAACCGGTTTGCTTCCGGGAACCGAGATTACGGCATTCTTTGACGTTGCGGGCAATGTAACCGGCAATGCCGGCTGCAACGAATACTTTGCCACCTACGCGGTCACCGGCAACAGCATCAAAATCGGCGCGCCGGGCACAACCTTCCGTTTCTGTTCGGAACCCAAAGGCGTTATGGACCAGGAATTTGAATTCCTGAACGCGCTCGAGAGCGCGGCAACATACAGTATCACGGGCGATGTAATGCTGATGCGCAATGCAGACGACCAACTCGCCCTCATCCTGACGCGCACCACGCTCGTGGATTTGCCCGCGCCGCCACCGGCGCCGACGACACCAACCGGGCGCGTGATCGGCACACAGGTCCTCAACATCCGTTCCGGTCCCGGCACCAACTATCCGGTCATCGGTCAGGCGAGCAACGGCGATGAAGGTGAGATTGTCGGGCGCAGCGAAAACAATGATTGGTGGGCGATTTCGATACCCTCACTGCCGGGCGGTATCGGTTGGGTTTCGGCGGATTTTGTTCTGGCAACCAATGTTGATAATGTTCCGGTCATTGCCGCACCGACACCTCCGCCAACTCCGACGCCCATCCCGATAACCCCTTCGCCCACGCCGATGCCGCAGGCAACCGCGACGCCGGTTGCCCAGATTTCATTCGGCGCAGACCGGACAAGCATCAATCGAGGGGAATGTGTCACACTCACCTGGAACGTACAAAACGTCCAGGCCGTTTGGATTTACCCGCAAGGCGAGCCCTACAGTCGTTTCCCGCGCGCCGGTCAAGGCAGCGAGCAAGTTTGCCCGGCGGTTACAACGACATACGAAATGCGCGTGCTGTTGCGTGACGGTTCGGTGCAATTCCATCAGGTGACGGTGAATGTGACCCAACCCATCGCGCCGCCGCAGCCGCCGACGGTTATCGTGCCAACCGCTGCGCCGACCCAGCCACCGGTAGTTGCGACGCCGGGCGCGGACCCATTGGCGGGGACGCGCTGGAATGTGACAAATTATAATAACGGCAGGGACGCCGTGGTGTCACTCGTTGCGGATACGACGATTACGCTCGAGTTCAACACAACCGGACAGGTTTTGGGCAACTCTGGGTGCAATTCGTATTCGGCGGGCTATAGCGCAAGCGGCAACTTGTTGACCATTAGCCCCCCCGCCGGGACGGCTATGCACTGCGAGACGCCGGAAGGCGTGATGGAGCAAGAACAGCAATATCTCACCGCGCTGCAAAATGCCGCAACGTTTGATTTTGCAGGAAACACTCTGACCATTCGCAACGGCACCGGCGCGATGCAGGTCGTCGCGACGCGCTAGCAGCGCAACAACATGAGATTGCTGCGCTGTCATACAGCGAGGGTGGAGTAGCGAGTTTCATAGTTCGCGTGCCATCCCTTGACTCGGCAATTTCATCATGTTGTTGCATTAGCAGATTGTCGGAGAGACCTCGTTTGTAACTATGAACGCGCGTCGCAGTATCTCAAAAATAACTATAATTTGATTTCACTCCGACAACCTGCTAGCGGAAACCGACAACAAGCCGGCGCCGCGGAAATTTGTCAAAATAACATATGGAAAACATTCACCCCGGACTTGAAGGCGAATCAAGTCAAATCGTCACGCTTGAATTAACCGCCGCGAGCCATGATCCTTCTCTGGTTGCCGCGTACGGAACTCCCGCATTGGTCGCGTTGATGGAAACCGCCGCGCATTATGCGGTTCAACCGCATTTGCCACCAGGACAAACCTCCGTCGGCATCGAAATCCAAGTCAAACATCTCGCCGCAACGCCCGTGGGCGGCAAGGTCCGCGCGCGCGCCGTCGTCACCAACGTCGAAGGTTCCACCATTCAGCTTGCGCTCGAAGCGTGGGATGATGTAGAAAAAATTGGCGAAGGCACACACACGCGTTTTGTGGTGGACCAAGAACGTTTTTACAAGCGTTTTGAACAAAAACGCGCCAAGATGAATTTGTAAAAAAACCGCCCGCGCTTGATTGCAGCGCGGGCGGTTCCGTTTATCTCGCATCACGTGTGTTATGCGTGCGCCGAATACAAAATCAACTTTTGATCTGGCGCAACCCGTTGTTCATGTCGCGTCAAACGCCCCTCTGTGACAAGATATTCCAGATGCGAGAGCGTCTCGACGAGCGCCATACGTAATTCGTCTGCCGTTTTGAGCCCCGGGAAAATTTCCAGGCAGATTTGATAGGCGGTGCAATTCCGCGCGGCGGCGACACACTCGTTTAACCGCGCGGCGTGGTGAGCGCGCAATTCCGCAATGCGCGCGGGCAAATCGTACAGGATCGCGCGATGTCCGGGCAGCGCGCGTGTGATCTGCAGGTGCTCCACTTTGGCGAAAGATTCCAAATAATCTTTTAGCGGATTCGGCGCGAGTCCGGGCCAAAGCGCAATATTCGGCGTAATTTTCATCAACACATGGTCGCCGGTGAACGCCAAGCCATCCGCGCGATGCAGAATCATGTGTCCATCCGCGTGCCCCGGCGTCCACACGATGCGATAGGCGTCCGCCCCGATCTGAATCTCCTCTCCTTCGCCAAGCGGCGATAACGTTGGCTGTGGCTGCACCATCGCCAGCACTTGCATCTGTCGTTCGTACACGGACTTGCCGATGTTTGCAGGAAGCCCGTGTTGGGCAAAATAGCGCGCGATCATGTCCATATGTTCGCCGTCAGCTTGCCACTCCAACGCCGCAATTTCAATTTCGCGGTCGAGCATCAAGACGGGCGCGCCCGTCTTGTCCTGAAAATAGCCCGCCAAGCCATAATGGTCGGGATGCCCGTGCGTGAGAACGATTTGGCGAATCGCGCGCGGCTCGATTTTCAGAGTTTGAAACGCGTGCGCCCATGCCTCGCGCGCGGGCGCGTATTGCAGCCCCGTATCAATCATCGTCCACGCGCTCTCCTCACGCACCAAATAACACTGCACCGTTTTGAGCGGAAAGGGCACCGGGACCTGTACTTGGAAAATGCCTTTTGTCACTTGCGTAATCTTATCTGTCACGCGTTATTACCTCACATGAACCTTGAAAAAAAAAAGTCCTACAAGTATAGCACATTCAATGGCAGTATCCCGAAAAACCGTGTAAATCTGCAGGGACAGCGCCCTATGTCCACCCAGCTCCGCGTATTCACACAACAATCGCCACACTGCCCGTTCAATCCACCCGTCCCCAACCCGAACGGGTAGTCAGCCGGATAGTAAAAACTACCCGTTTTTTCTGCGTAATTTATCAATTCGCGTATGGTTTGTCGGGCGCAGAGTTTCTATAATCGCTATATCGGAATCGAAACGTGATGCTGGAAACTGTAACACTGCGCTCGGTGAAACAAGAGGCGGACGGGATTCGACCCCAATCGCTCCTTTTTACCTTGTACGGCGATTACATTTACGAGTGCGATGACCGCATTTCGATTCGCAGTCTCATCAAATTGCTCGCTCTCTTTGGCATTTCGGAACAAGCTGTCCGCACAACGGTCTCGCGCATGACGCAGCGCGGCTGGCTCGCCGCAGAACGCATCCGCAATTCCTCGTCCTACATCTTTACCGCACAGGCGCAGCAGTTGATTCGGGAAGGACGCGACCGCATCTTTGATGCGCCGCCCGCAGCGGAACAATGGAATCACTGCTGGCATCTCGTCACCTATTTTATTCCCGAAGAACATCGCCGCGCGCGCGACCAATTTCGCCGCGAATTGAGCTGGCTCGGTTATGGCATGTTGACCAACACCGTTTGGGCATCGCCGCGCAATCAACAGCGCGCGATTCAAGCGCTCGCCGCGCGGCTCGACATTCAAAATTTTGTCGAAACCTTTAGCGCCCAAGCCGAGGGTTTCATGTCGTCGGATGGATTTGTCGCGCGCTGTTGGGATTTGGATGCTTTGAATCACGACTATTGCGCTTTTATCGCGCGCCATGCGCCCGCCGCCAATTTTTATCGCGCCCAATTCGCCATGAATGCGGCGGTGGACGCCAGCGAATGTTTTGCGCGGCGCGTGCTGCTGATTCATCAGTACCGAAAATTTCCGTATCGCGACCCTTACTTGCCGCTCGAACTTTTGCCGCGCGAGTGGCGCGGTTGGGAAGCCACCGCGCTCTTTCGCGAATTTCACGCCCTCCTTTCCGCAAGCGCCAACCAATATTTTCAATCCGTCGCAGCGAATTGATTTGTCACCATAACGAATGAGGCGATCAAGGCGATCGGAATACATCGCATTTCGCATGTTACTACGAGCATACTCATGCCAAACAAATTCACCACTCTTCCCGCAAGTGATTATTCCTTTCAAGATATTTTATACGAAAAAGGCGATTGGATTGCGCGCGTGACCATCAATCGTCCCTATGCCTACAACGCCTACAACACCAATGCGGTGCGCGAACTCACCACCGCCTTCAAAGATGCGATGTGGGATGATTCGGTCGCGGTGATTGTTTTGACGGGCGCGGGCGACAAAGCATTCTGCACCGGCGGCGATGTCAAAGAGTACGCCGAAGTGTTCACGCAGCGTCCGCGCGATTATTGGAAATGGATGGGCGAATTTATCGAATGTCACGATTTGTTGCGCAATCTCGGCAAGCCCGTCATTGCGCGCATCAACGGCATGGTCGCCGGCGGCGGCAATGAATTCAACATGTCGTGCGACCTCGCGGTCATGGCGGATCACGCCACCATTCGCCAGGTCGGCACGCGCGTCGGTTCTGTGGCAGCGGGCGGCGCAACCCAGTGGCTCCCCATCATCGTCGGCGATCGGCGCGCGCGCGAAATGCTGCTGACGTGCGAGCCGATTGACGCCAAGACCGCGCTCGATTGGGGTTTGGTGAATCGTGTGGTGCCGCTCGCGCAGTTAGACGACGCGGTGAACGAACTCGCGCAAAAATTGATTGACAAATTCCCGGAATGTTTGCGTTACACCAAAACTCAGGTCAATTATTGGAAAGAGATGGCGTGGGCGCAAACGATTCGGCACGCGCAAGATTGGCTCTCGCTGCATTTTGCGACCACCGAGCCATACGAAGGCATGACCGCGTTCGTCGAAAAACGTCCGCCGCGTTACCGCGAACTGCGCGCGCAAGCGATTAACGGCGCGCCCGAATTTTTGTTTGGTCCTTATTCGCAGACCTGCCCGTCGTGCGGCACAAAAGGACTGCCGGGCGAATTTGAATTTTGTGGCAAGTGCGGGAGCAAGTTGACGTAACAGGCAGCAAGCAGCAGTTTTCCTGCGGTCAGTCCCCCTGCTGCCCGATACCAATCATGAACATTCTCGTCGAAAAAGACAACGGCATTGCGCGCGTGACGCTGAATCGTCCGCCGTTGAATGTGCTGGATATTGCGACGATGCGCGAACTCAACGCCGCACTGTGCGACGCGGGCGCGGACAAGACGAACCGCGTCATCATTCTTGCCGCGCAAGGGAAATTCTTTTCGGCAGGCGTTGACATTGCCGACCATACCCGGGAGCGCGTGGGCGAAATGATTTCTGTTTTTCACGGCTTGATCCGCGCCCTCTGGTCATTGGAACAACCCACCATCGCGGCGACGCAGGGCAGCGCGCTCGGCGGCGGCATGGAACTCGCGTTTGCGTGTGATTTTATTGTCGCAAGCGACAAGGCAAAATTCGCGCAGCCCGAAATCCAGGTCGGCGTGTTCCCGCCCATTGCCGCGCTGATGCTCTCGCGTTTGCTGCCGCGCAAAAAAGCGTTCGAGCTGCTCTTGACGGGCGACGCGATCGACGCCCACGCGGCGGAGCATTTGGGCTTGGTCAACGTCGTCGCCGCGCCCGATGATTTTGAAAACGCGCTGCGCGCGTTCGCCGCGCGCCTGACCAAGTTGAGCGGCGCGGTGTTGCGAATGACGAAACGCGCCGCGCTGCTGCCACTGCGCGACGAAAACGAAAACGCACTGCGCGAGATCGAAGAATTGTATTTGAACGAATTGATGCAAACCGCCGACGCGCAAGAAGGGCTTGCGGCATTTATGGAAAAACGCGCGCCGGTGTGGAGTGATCGGTAACGGGTAGTAGGCAGCAGGTAGCAGGTGGCGTTTCACGTCTCACACGTCACCGGGAATGGAGTCTCACATGAACCTTCTCGATACATGGCAAGACAAACCGCTCAACGAAATCCTCTATTACGTGCGCGAACTAAGTCAAGACCCCGAATTTCCGACGGTCAAACGCTGGCGCGCAGCGGGCGGCCAAGTGCTGGGTCATTTTCAAGTGTACTTTCCCGAAGAAATCGCGCACGCGGCAGGCATGCTGCCGGTCAAAGTGCGCGGCGCGCCCGTCGAGGGACGCCAAGCCGATTCGCGTTTCGGTTCGTATCTCTGCTCGATCCTCAAGAGTTCGCTCGAACTCGCGCTGACGAACCGGCTCGAACTCGATATGTTCGTTTCGCATCCGATTTGCGACGCGGCGCGCAATCTCGCCGCCGTGTGGGGACGCAATCTGCCGTATCCCGCGCAAATCTTGTACTTGCCGCAAAACGCCAACTCGGCATATTCCGCGCGTTATCTGTGCGGCGAATACACGCGCGTCATGCAGGACATTCAAGCCATCACGGGCGTCACCGTCACCGATGCGGCTTTGCGAAATTCCATCAAGGTCTATAACGAGAACCGCCGCCTCTTGCGCGAATTGTACGACATCAAACGCACGACGCCGTGGCTCTTGAGCGTGGACGAAGCATACGTGCTGGTTTCGGTCGGCGGCATGATTCAACGCGAAGAACACAACGAATTGCTCGCGGCGGTGATCCCACAAATCAAAGCGCGCACCGCGAAAAAGCAGGACAAGATTCGCGTCGTTTTTGACGGTGGTTTTTGCGAACAGCCGCCGCTCGACCTGCTCCGCGTCATCGCGCAATCGTGTTACGTCGTGGATGATGATTTGCTCATCGGTTTGCGCTGGATTCTGCAAGACGTGGAAACGGAAGGCGACCCGTTGTTCAATCTCGCGGATGCGTATCTGAATGCGTCATCATACAGTCCGGTGCAGCACGACCTTCGCAAGCCGAAAGAAAAGATGCTCGTGCAGCGTCTCCGCAACGCCAACGCGGAAGCCGCTATCATCACCGCCGCGAAAATGTGCGAACCTGGACTTGACGAACAGGTCGCCTATTCCAAAGAACTCGACGAATTGAACATTCCGTATTTCATCAGCGAGTTTGAAGAAAAAATGACGAGCTTTGACCACATGCAGATGCAGCTCGAGACGTTTGTAGAGAATGTGTTGTTTGAATAATGACGACGGACGACGGACAAAAGAGAACGGTCAATTGTCTGTGGTCAGCACAAGGATAACGAGACATGAGCAATGAAACTAACGGTCACGAAATTGTTGGGCGCGGCGCCAAAGACGGCGGACGCTTGTTCCGCGAATGGTTCGAATCATTGAGTCTGGCGCCCGAACGCGGCGACAAGACGGCGTATGTGTTTGTCATGGGCAGTATTTCGGAAATTCTGCGCGCGTTCGATTTTCAAATTTCGTTCCCCGAAATCAATTCGCTGCAAACGGCAGTGCGCCGCGTCGCGCATGAATACCTCAACACCGCCGAAGATTACGGCTATTCGCCCGACATTTGCGGCTATGTCAAAGCCGATGTGGGCATGCAGCTGCGCGGCGGCGAACATCCGATGGGGCGCATTCCTAAACCGAATCTCGCCGTGTTGACGAACGCGTGCAACACCTATCTAAAGTGGGCGGAAATTTGGGAACGCATGTACCACATTCCAACGTTCACGGTGGATATTCCCGGCGGGCGCAGCGCGGGATACGGCACGAGCGAAACGTCCGGCGACTTTGCGCGCGACAAACAATACGTGCAATTTCAACTCCAGGAACTCATCACGCTGTGCGAAGAATTGAGCGGGCAAAAATTCGACATTGACAAACTGCGCGCACAGATGAAATACACGAACGACATGGCGGCGGCGTACAAGCGCGTGATTGAATTGAATCAAAATACGCCCGCGACCTTTAACGCGTTGAGCGAAGGGACGATTTATCTCGGCGTGGCAAACGGCTTGCGCGGCAGCGCCCAAGGCAGCCAGTATTTCCAAGACCTCGTACAAGAGATGGAATATAAAGTCGCGCACGGCATCGGCACCATGCCCGAAGAAAAATATCGCCTCATCTTTGTTGGCGTGCCGTGTTATCCCATCTTTCGCCGTTTCTATGAATTGTTCGCGGACTGGGGCGGCGTCTTTATCGGCTCGACCTACCTGTGGTTCGCGGCGGGCGGGCTCGAACTCGGCTACCAGTACGATTTGAACAATCCGCTCGAAAGTTTGGCGGAAGGCACGCTGTTGAGCGTTCGCAACGCGATGGATTCGATGTTTTTCCAGGACCGCGCGCTGGTGAACATGCTCCAGCCGTTCAATGTAGATGGCATCGTCTATCATCCCATCAAAAGCTGCCGCACCGTTTCGACGGGACTTGCCGACAATCGCCGCGCCGTGATGGAGCAGAGCGATGTCATGACGCTCTTTATCGAATCGGATATGATGGACAAACGCGTCGTCTCGGAAGCGCAAATGAAAAACCGCATTGACGCGTTTTTTGAAGGACTCGCAACGCGGAAATTGAGAACGGCGGCGTAAGTGGAAACACGCAACACGTAATACGCAACACGCAACACGAAATACGGAGGATATATGGCATACGCAGCCGGAGTAGATGTTGGCTCGACACAAACCAAAGCAGTTGTGATAAACGAGCATGGCGAAATTGTAGGGCGCACGATCATTGATACGGGCGCAAATGTTGTGACCGCCGCCGAAAAATCATTCCTCGCCGCGCTCGCGCAGGGCGGCATTGACGAAGAACAAGTCGGTTACGTTGTCGGCACCGGATACGGGCGCTACAAAGTCACGTTCGGCGATACGCAGATCACCGAAATCAGTTGTCACGCACGCGGCGCCGTCCACATGTTTCCCGATACGCGCACGGTGTTGGACATGGGTGGACAGGACACCAAAGCCATTCGCGTACAGCCAAACGGCGAAGTGGTG
The DNA here is from genome assembly GCA_020851635.1 of Anaerolineae bacterium. GTDB lineage: Bacteria > Chloroflexota > Anaerolineae > UBA4142 > SHND01 > SHND01. Next base: position 82,864 of record JADZCJ010000119.1, on the reverse strand, counting down.
GACTTTTGCATGAACGACAAATGCGCGGCGGGCACCGGACGCTTTTTGCAATCGGCGGCGGCGGCGCTCGAAATTCCGTTGGCGGAGCTCGGCGTCGTCGCGCTGCGCGCGGAAAAAGCGGTGCCGATTAGCACGACCTGCACTGTCTTTGCGGAATCCGAGGTCTTGTCGTGGCTCGGCAAAGGCAAAAAAATCGAAGAGATTTTGTTGGGCGTACATCGTTCGATTGGCACGCGCTCGATCGGGCTGCTCAAACGCGTGGGCATCCAGGACCAAATCACCTTCACGGGCGGCGTGACGCGCAATCAAGGCATGGTCACGGTGCTGAATGAGGCGCTTGGCACAACGCTGAATGTGAGTGAAGAATCGCATTACATGGGCGCATTGGGCGCCGCGCTCTTTGCGATGGATCGCATCAAGAGCAGCCGCGAACCCGTACGCGCAAAAGAGGTGACGGCGTGATTACCGCAGGCATTGACGTTGGCTCGACCTACACCAAAGCCGTCCTCTTGGATGGCGACGGCACATTGCTCGGCAAAGGCATTATCAACACCGGCTTTCGGCTCGCCGAAGCCGCGGCGAGCGCCTACCAAGACGCGTTGACGCAAGCAAACCTTTCGCAAGACGACGTCTCGTATGTTGTCAGCACCGGTTACGGACGCTTCCAGGTGCCGTTCCGTGATGTGCAGGTGACCGACCTTTCCGCGCAAGCGCGCGGCGCGTGCTATTTTTTCCCAAACACGAAAACGGTTTTGGATGTCGGCGGACAAACGATGAAGGCGAGTCGTTTGGCTGAAAATGGCAAAGTGCGCTCGTTCCGTCTCAACGACAAGTGCGCGGCAGGCACGGGCGCGTTTTTGGAAAAGACCGCGCGCTACATGGGCTATCGCATCGAAGAAATCGGTCCGCTGATTTCCACCTCCAAAGACGCGGTGACAATTTCGAGCGTGTGCGCGGTGTTTGCCGAATCCGAAGTCATCAATCACGTTTCATCGGGTTCGACGCCCGCGGACATTATGCACGGCGCGATTGTTTCGCTCGTTGACCGTTCGGTGCAGCTGATGAAACGCGTGCAGATGGAACCCGAGTTCACGCTCGTCGGCGGCATCCTACGCTTTGAAATGATGGGCCGCGTCGTCCAAAATAAACTGAAAGCATCGGTGAACGTGCCGCAGGATGATTGGGCGCAATACACGGGCGCGGTCGGCGCGGCGGTGATGGCGCAAAAGCGCTTGCAAAAATTAGACGGCAAAAAGGGCGGGCGCGAGTTTGAAATAATTTCGGAAGAGGTCGTACAAGTCTGAGAGACAATTCACCGTGAGCAATCTCGTTTTTGGTCTCGTCCCTCGCACAAAGAGCGAAACCGAGCTCACCGCCGAAGGGTGGGCGCGACGTTTCGTCGGCGGTCCGCCGCGTTTGAACGAGATGCTTCAAATGTACAAAGAGCTCGGCTTTGAAGTATGGCTCGAACCGCAATCACCGGAAGAATTTCAAGAGGAATGCGCGGACTGCACGCTCGCGTTGATGTTGTTTCGCGTAATTTACACACGACCATTGCAGCAGCAAGCAGGTCACAGAGAGTAGGAAACAGGCAGCAGTCACGGATTAAGAGTCGCAGATGACTGCTTGCCGGACTTGTACATGACCATTGCCATTGATTTGACCGGACGCGTTGCCATCGTCACCGGCGCGGGACGCGGCATCGGCTGCGAGACTGCGCAGTTGCTCGCGCGTGCGGGCGCGCGCGCCGTCATTGCCGATATTGATGCCGCCAGCGCGCACGCGGCGGCGGAACAGATTCGCGCTTTGGGCGGCGACGCGCTCGGCGCGCGCACCGATGTCACAAATGCCGACGACGCCCGCGCGTTGGCGCAAGCCGCGCTCGACGCCTACGGACGCATTGACATTCTCGTCAACAATGCCGCGCGTTGGACGACCAAATTATTCAAAGATATGGCGCCCGAAGATTACGACGCAAATTTGCGCGTGACGTTGTATGGCACGCTCAATGTTTCGCGCGCCGTTCTCGACACGATGACCGAACAAAAATACGGGCGCATCGTAAATCTCATCTCTGACGCGGGACGCATCGGCGAACCGTACTTGACGGTGTACGCGGCGGCCAAAGGCGGCGTCGCGGCGTTCACCAAATCTTTGGCAAAAGAAGTGGGGCGTTACAACATCACTGTCAACGGCATTGCCCCGGGTATCACGCACACGCCGGGCGCGCAAGAATTTATTCAAGGCGCGGGCGGCGAAGAAAAATTAGCAAAAGCGTATCCACTGCGCCGTCTCGCGCAGCCGAGCGACATTGCGAACGCGATTTTATTTCTCGCGTCCGATATGTCGGCATACATGACGGGACAAATTTTTAGCGTGAGCGGCGGATATTCGACGGTAGGGTGAGAGGAGAAGGAGGAGGGGGTGGGGGATAGGGGATGGAAATACGTTTGCTGTCCCCTGCTCCCTATCCCCCCTGTCCCCCATTGTTTATGAAAATCACAGATGCACTCGTAGGCGAACACGGCGTCCTGTACGCGCAGTTTGATTTGTTGGAACAGACGGCGGAAACGGCGAATCTGGAAGTGATCAAGGCGCAAGGCGCGCTGCTGCTGACGGGCTTGGCGTCGCACGCGCATATCGAGAACGAGGTCCTCTTTCCCGCGATGGAAAATATCATGGGTGAAGAAGGTCCGACGCACGTCTTTCGGATGGAACATACGCAAATCGAGGGCTGGCTCGAACAGCTGCAAGAAATTCGTGAACTGATGCGCGCGCACGATGAAATCGAAGGCGCGCTCGCGCGTTTGCCGCAAACCAATGATGTGACGCAAGCGCAGCGGCTCGTCTCGGATACGCTCCATCTGGCGCGTGAACATTTTGGCAAAGAAGAAGTGATGCTTTTTCAGATGGCGGAGAATATGCTCGAACCGCGTGCGTTGGAAGAATTGGGCGCCGAATGGGCGCAGCGGCGCGGCGTCGCCTGGGGAAGATAGAGCAATTTGAAATTTGTCTTGCCTGTCCACATCACACGCGTTGGGCGCATTCTCTAATGCGCCTACGTCAACGTTAGCGAACGCTGCCTACGCAGGTACGTAACGATTTGTAAACTGCCGAAGGTATTGTTCTCAAAGGAGAGCATCAAATAAAACTCAAATATGTTTTCTACTTTCAAGCAATTTTTGCGTTCCTGCCTGGTCTAGGATCCCTCCTTGTGCCAACAACCATGTGGAGCGCATGAGGAACGCCCTCTGAAGGCGCGGGGATGGATTTGGCTGGACGGAATACGGGCGTTTTCCTCGTGACCATCGGTCTCATTGCTTTTTTCGCGGCGCGTAGTGAAAATGTCCCGCTCAGGCGAAACCTTACGCTGGCATAGGTTATTTTCCAGACCCTTGGATTTGTAGTCTATGTTCTGCCACTTTTGACAGGCGGACCAAGTTTCGGACCAGCCTGGATTTTGAGTTTGGCGCTTGCGCTTGCGTTTGGATATTTCTATTTTTTCAAACCTGAAAAATAATCGTCCATTAAAAGTATCCTCTCGAGCGCGCCAAAGGAGTTGTGATGTCAACCACCAAAGTTGCCGAATATTGTTATCAATGTGTGGCTGGTCCCGATCTGCTTAACGTTTGTGTCGAGGACGGCGTCGCCACGCGCGTCGAGCCGAATTGGAAATTCGGCGACATTCATCCGGCGGCGGGGCGCGTCTGCGTCAAAGCGTATGGGCTGATTCAGAAAACCTACAACCCGTTCCGCGTCAAAAAACCGATGGTGCGAACGAATCCCGTCAAAGATCGAGACGCCGACCCGATGTGGAAAGAGGTGACATGGGACGAGGCGCTCGACCTCATCGCGCAAAAATTGCTGGCGGTCAGAGCCAAAGGCGTGCGCGACGAAAGCGGCTATCCGCGCCTCGCCGTCACGTTCGGTTCGGGCGGCATCGCGCCCGCATACACCGGCGCGCTGCCCGCGTTTCTTTCGACGTGGGGTCCGGTGGATTTTGGCATCGGCAGTGGTCAGGGCGTCAAGTGTTATCACTCGGAACATCTTTACGGCGAATTTTGGCATCGCGCCTTTACCGTCCAATCGGATACCCCGCGCACCAATTATCTCATCTCGTTTGGCAACAATAACGACGCAAGCGGCGGCGTTCTCGGCGTCTGGCGTCACGCGCAAGCGCGCGAACGCGGCTTGAAACGCGTCCAGTTCGAACCGCATCTTTCCGTCACGGGCGCGCACGCGCAATGGGTGCCCGTCAAACCCAAAACGGACGCGGCGGTCATGTACGCGCTCCTTTATACGATTTTGCACGAACACGATTGGCGCAAGGAATGTGACGTCGCCTTTTTGCGCGACATGACCAATTCGCCCTACCTCATCGCGCCGAATGGACTTTACCTGCGCGACGAAACGATGCGCAAACCGTTGATGTGGGATGAAACGGAAAATCGCGCGCGTCCGTTTGATGAAAAATTTACGCCCGCCATGAGCGGAACATACATAACCAGCGGCATCACCATCGGCGCGGACCAAGAGCTGACCAATTTTGAAAATGTCCAAGTCGCGACTTCGTTTCAAAAATTGATCGAGCATGTGCGCGAATACACGCCCGAATGGGCGGAAAAAATTTCGGGCGCGCCCGCCGCGACGATTCGCCAGGTCGCGCGCGAATTTTTACAAAACGCGCAGGTCGGCGCAACGATAGAGATCGAAGACAAAACCTATCCGTATCGCCCCGTCGCGATCCTTTTGGGCAAGACGGTGACGAATGGCTGGGGCGGCTACGAAGCGTTGTGGGGACGCACGATGCTGGCAGTTCTCGTCGGCGCGCTCGAAGTGCCGGGCGGAACGATTGGCACGACAGTGCGTTTGAATCGCCCGGGACATGACCGTCTCGCCAGCGCGCGTCCGGGGCCCGATGGATTCATGGACCAGCCGTTGAATCCGACGGACAAAGAAAATTGGGTGGCGAAACCAAAAATCCGCAACGCGTATCAAACGCTCGTGCCGCTCGCCAACAATTCGCCGTGGTCCGCCGCGCTGGGTCCCGCGCATTTGCCGTGGCTCTTTATGAAAGAGCCGCCGGAAAATTGGCCCCGTCCGACGACGCCGGAGGTGTGGATTATTTATCGCACCAATCCCGCGATCTCGCATTGGGATTCGGAAACGGTGACGGAACAGATGGCGAAATTTCCATTCATCGCCGCGTTCGCCTATACGCCCGACGAAACGAATTGGTACGCCGATGTGCTTTTGCCCGAAGCGACGGACTTGGAATCGTATCAACTCTATCGCATCGGCGGCACAAAATATATCGAACAGTATTGGAAACATCAGGGCTATGCGCTGCGTCAGCCCGCCGTCGAGCCGCCGGTGGACTGTCTCGATCTCACTGATATTGGGACCGAATTGGCGAAACGAATGGGCCTCTTGAATGAATACATCGCCGTGTTGAACAAGGGAGGAGGGACGGGCATCGCGCTCAAAGGCAAGGACTTTGACTATACTTTGCCAAACGATGTCGCGCCGACGCGCGAAGAGATTTGGGACCGCGCGTGCCGCGCGGCGACGCGCGAATTGAGCGGCGGCGCGGAGGAACACGACCTCGCGTGGTTCAAAGAAAACGGCGCGTTCTTTGTTCCGTTCCCCGAAAAAGATTGGTTCTTGCACGGCGCGATGGTTCAAAAGGGTTTGCGCTACGAACTGCCGTACCAGGAACGCATTTGGCGCGCGGGTTTGGAGCTCGGCAATCGTTTGCACGAACAGGGCATCGAGTGGTGGGACACGCAGCTGCACGAATATTCACCGCTGCCCGCGTGGAAAGATTTTCCCGACATCTGGGGACGCATCGCGGAAGCGTTCGACAAAAATCCCGACGACTATGATTTGTGGCTGCTCACTTCGCGTTCGATGCAATACAGCTGGGGTTCCAATGTCGGCATTCCCGTCCTCGCCGATGTGGCAAAAAATGTCAAAGGTCATTTCGGCGTCATGTTGAACGCGCAAATGGCAAAACGCGCGGGCATCAACGAAGGCGATGCGGTGTGGATTGAATCGCCGCTCAAACGCGTCAAGGGTCACGCCATCGTCCGCGAAGGTTTGCGCCCCGATGTCGCGGTGACGATCCAACAATTCGGACATTGGGTCACGCCCGTCGCCAAAGATTTGAACATGCCGAATTTGAATCAATTATCGCCGCTTCATCTTGCGTTGACCGACGCGACGGGCAGCGGCGCGGACGTGGTGCGCGTGAAAATTTATAAAGCGAATGGCAAGGATGGCAAATAGCGAGCAGCAGGCAGCAGGCGACAAATGGCAAAGGGCGCGAACAAGTTCTCGCCGACAAACTGCGTCAGAGCACCCGCTCGAAATGAGAGCATCCCATCTGTTTCCGGAACGTACGCGCTCGCGCTGCATTTGCCGCGCGCCAAGAATTTGCGCGTGGGAAAATTCGGCAGGTTTTACTTTCCGCGCGGCGATTACGTTTATGTCGGCAGCGCGTTCGGCTCGGGCGGTTTGCGGGCGCGGCTTGCCAGACATACGCGAAAAAATAAACGCGCGCATTGGCACATTGATTATTTGCGCGCACATGCCGCGCTGCGCCAAGTTATTTTCACCACCGCGCCGCGCGCAATGGAATGTGAATGGAGTCACCGCTTGAGCGCGTGCGCGGACGCCGGCATTCCGGTCGCCAAATTCGGCGCGATGGATTGTCGTTCCAAGTGCGCCGCGCATTTGATTGCGTTTCCGCGTGGAATTACGTCGAGCCAACTGCGCGAGCGCTTGGATGATGGCGCGGGGCAAATTTCAAATTTGTCCTGTTTGTGAAGGAGTCATTATGTCGCGTTGGGGAATGGTCATTGATTTGCGGAAATGTGTGGGCTGTCAGACCTGCACGATTGCGTGCAAACAAACAAACAATACGCCGCCCAAAGTGTTTTGGCGCTGGGTGGCGGATATCGAAACGGGCGAATATCCCGATGTGAATCGCCGTTTTGTGCCGATGGGCTGCCAGCACTGCACGAATCCGCCGTGTTTTGAAGTATGTCCGACGACGGCGACCTATAAACGTCCCGACGGCATCGTGGACATTAACTATAACTTGTGCATCGGCTGCGCGTACTGCATCGTCGCCTGTCCCTATCTCGCGCGCAACATCGTGTTTGAAACAAAATCATACTATGAAACGGGCTTGATCCCCCCCGAACAAGTGCTCGCGCATCCCGACCGCATCGGCGTCGCGACCAAATGCAATTTCTGTTTGCCGCGCGTGGACGCGGGCTTGGCGCGCGGTTTGAAACCGGGCGTTGACCCCGACGCGACGCCCATGTGCGTCGGTTCGTGCATCTCGAACGCCATGCACTTTGGCGACCTCGACGATCCCGACAGCATCGTCTCGCGCTATATCGCCGAAAATGACACTGTGCGTCTCTCGGAAGAGTTGGGGACCGAGAGCGCGATGTATTACATCGTGGAATGATGGGGATTTAGGATTGCTGATTTGCTTTTTATGATTTCGCCACGCTTGCGCGGTAAATCATGAATCAAGAATCAAAAATCGAAAATGGAACTCATTCCTTCTCAAAAACAACGTGTCTGGAAACTGCCCGCTGTCGTGAATTTTACGATGGGCGGCATCGGTACGGGTTTTTATTTGCTCGCGCTGTTGGTGAATCTGCCAGCGAACGGCGAGTGGCTGCAAGCATTTCTCGCCGGACAACCCGATTGGTTTACGCTTGCGTTCGTCGCCGGCGTGTTCAAATTGCTCGGCGTCGGGTGCGCGGGCATTGGCTTTATCGCGTTGACGACGGAAGCGGGGCAACCGCAGCGCGGCATCAATCTCTTTCGCCATCTGCGCCGTTCGTGGATGTCGCGCGAGACGCTCGCGTTCTTTTTATTTACCGCGTTCGCCGGACTCGATTGGCTATTTCCATTCCCACTGCTGCGCGCGCTCGCCGCAGCAGCTGCGCTCTTTTTGATGGTCGCGCAGGGATTCATCCTCTATCGCGCGCGCGGCGTCATTACGTGGAATACGCCGCGCGTGATCTTTTATTTTCTCACCTGCGGATTCATGACCGGCGCGGGTCTGATGCTCGTCGTTTTCAACGCGCTGCAAGTTTTCATCCCGCTGTCGAGCGCGTTTTCATTCGCCGCGATCGGTTTTGCCGCCGCGCTTTTCAATCTCGCGCTGTGGTTCATCTATTTGCAAAGCAACGACGCCGCGTTTCCAAAAGCGACGCAAGCATTGCGGACCCAAAAAGCAATGCTGCAAATCGTCGGCGTCGGACATATTCTGCCCGCGCTGCTGCTCATCTTGGCGATGGCGCTGGGTCCCGGGCCGCTGCTCACACCCGTTATCGAAATCCTCGCGGGCATGCTGCTCTTGTTCGGCGGCGCGCGGCAAAAATACGGGATTGTGTTGGAAGCGGGTTATTTGCGCGCGGTGGTGCTGTCGCCCGCCAAGTTTGACGCACTGCGCCGTCGCGCGCGCGGGGCATAACGATGCACGCCATGACCTCACCGCAGTTAGCGGATATTGAAACGCTTGAACTCGCCATGTATCGCGCGATGCTCCTCGCGCGCCGCCTCGACGAGCGCATGTGGGCGTTGAATCGGCAGGGACATGGACATTTTGCGGTATCGTGCGCGGGACACGAAGCGACGGGCGCAGGATTCGCGTTCGCGTTGGACCCCGCGCGCGATTATCTCGTGCCGCAGCACCGCGATGTGAGCGCGCTTTTGGTGTGGGGCTTGACGCCGCGCGATATTCTCTGTCACTATCTCGGCAAAGCGCCCGACCCCGCCGGCGCGGGACGCCAAATGTACGCGCATTGGGGCAGCCGCCGCCTGCGGATCTATTCATTATCAAGCGTCATGTCCGGACATGTGCCGCACGCGGTAGGCATCGCGCTCGCCGCAAAATACAGCCGCGCCGAGTATGTCACGTGGTGCGGTTTCGGCGATGGTTCTTCGAGCAAAGGCGATGTTCACGAATCCATGAATTTCGCCGCGATTCACAAACTGCCGATCGTCTTTTGCTGCGAAAACAATGGGCTTGCCATTTCCGTGCCGCAGTCAAAACAGATGGCGGTGGAAAATGTCGCCGACCGCGCGGCGGGCTATGGTTTTCCCGGCGTCGTGGTGGATGGAATGAACCCGCTCGCGGTATACGAGACGGCGCGTACCGCCATCGAACGCGCTCGGCGCGGCGACGGACCCACATTGATTGAAGCCAAAGTGTATCGTTATCTCCCCCACACCTCGAACGACGACGACACGCGTTATCGTTCGCGCGGCGAGGTGGAACGCGCGCGCGAACGCGACCCGCTCAAAACCTTTCGCGCACAACTTTATGCCGAGCAGCTGCTCGATGAAAAAAGCGAAACTGCGCTCGAAGATGAAATTCGCGCTGCCGTTGATGACGCGGCAGATTTCGCGCTCGGCGCGCCCGAATTGAACGCGGAAGAGACGTTCAAGCATGTATACGAGTAGGGCGGGGACAATTTTCGATTTGCCATCCGTTCCTTGCCCCTTGCACCCTCCCATCCCACGCGAAAGGATAGTCTCGCCCCGCTTACCAACTACCCAATTGGCGATTGATTACTATCCTCTCATAGGTGGAATCCTCGTCGGCGCGTTTCTATAATCCTTATATCGCCGCAAAAACGACATAGCGCAAAACTGTCATGTCGCAACGGCGCGCATTACAAATTTTTGCCATGCTGAAAAGCATCATCGAAACGATTCGCGACACCCTCCGTGCGGAACTGGCTCGCGACGAGCGCGTTTTCATTCTCGGCGAAGATGTTGGCGTGCTGGGCGGTGTGTTCCGCGCGACCGAAGGCCTGTATAACGAGTTTGGTCCCGAACGGGTGATGGACGCGCCGATTTCGGAACTCGCGATTATCGGTATAGCCATTGGCGCGGCGGGCGTCGGTTTGCGTCCGATTGCGGAAATCGAATTTGCCGATTTCATTCATTCCGCCTTTGATCAAATCGTGAGCGACGCGGCGAAACTGCGTTATCGCACCAATGGCGATTGGACGTGTCCGATGGTGATTCGCACGCCCTACGGCGGCGGCGTTCACGGCGCGCTCTACCATTCGCAATCCATCGAAGCGACATACGCGCATTTCCCCGGCTTGAAAATAGTCACGCCCGCGACGCCGTATGATGCCAAAGGATTGCTGCGCGCCGCCATCGCTGACCCCGACCCCGTCCTCTATCTCGAACACAAAAAAACGTATCGCGCCATCAAAGGCGATGTGCCGGACAATGATTACATCGTGCCAATCGGCAAAGCGCAAGTGAAACGCGCGGGCAGCGATCTCTCCATCTTTGCGTACGGGATGATGCTGCACGAAGCGCTCGCGGCGGCAGAGTTGTTGGAACGCGAGGACATTCAAGTCGAGGTGGTTGATTTGCGTTCGCTCTTGCCGATAGACTGGGAAACGATTTTCGAGTCGGTCCGCAAAACGAATCGCGCGCTCATCGTTCACGAAGACACCTACACGATGGGCTTGGGCGCCGAGATTGGGGCGCGCATCGCCGAAGAAGCTTTCCTCGACCTCGACGCGCCGATTGTGCGCGTGACAGGTCCCGATTTGCCCGGTGTGCCATTCAACGAAATTGGCGAAAAGACTTTTTTGCCCAACGCACAAAAGATCGCGGACGCGGCGCGGCGCCTCGCCGCATTCTAGCGCAAATTGCTGATTGCTTTACGGGGACGGTGTACGGACGACCACAAGGGAGTGTCCTTGCAAATAGGCGTTGGAGTATTTGATCCGTCATTGTGGCGGATATTGTCCTCGCCCGGTGCGTTGAATATTGTCCCTGCCAGATTCATTTACCTTTGAAAGGAGAAACAAATCATTCGCTCATACCCATAATATTTTTCGACACACGATTGCACAAGGTTCGGTTTCAAAAAGGAGGAGGAGAACAAGATGCAAAGGCAAATTTTGGCGCTCACACTGTTCGTCATCGCAATTCTCGTACTCGCAGCTTGCGCAGCCCCTGTCGCCGCGCCCGCACCCGCACCTGCGCCCACCACCGCAGCACAACCGACAGCCGCGCCGCAAGCTGCCGCAGGCGAACCATACAAAATCGGTTTTGTCACCTCGATTACAGGACCCGCGTCATCGTTGGGCATCCCCGAACGCGATACCGCATTGATGATTCAAGATCAAGTCAATAAAGCCGGGGGCATCAAAGGCCCCGACGGCAACATGCACCCAATCGAACTCATTGTCGAAGATGACGCGAGCGATGCCAGCAAAGCCACGCTCGCCGCGAAAAAACTCGTCGAACAAGATAACGTCGCCGTGTTGATTGGTTCCAGCGGCAGTCCCGCAAGCTTGGCGATGATTGAAACGGCGACCAAAAATTCAACGCCGATGATTTCAATGGCGTCCGCCAGTCAAATCGTCAATCCGATTGCCGAGCGCAAATGGATTTTCAAAACACCGCAGGCGAACCAGCCCGTTACCGCCGTGCAGCTGGATTGGCTCAAAGCGAATGGCATCACCAAAGTCGCCTCCATCGGTGTCAACAACGCGTTCGGCAAAGATTCGCGCGATGCGATGAATGAACAGTTCAAAGCGGCGGGCATCGAGGTTCTCGCCGACGAAGTCTTTCAGCCGGGCGACAAAGATTTCACCGCGCAGCTCACCAAGATCAAGGGCTTGAATCCTCAAGCCGTCATCGTCCATGCCACACCGGGCGAAGGCGCGCCGCTCACCGTCCAATATCACACCCTCGGCATGACGGCGCCGCTCTTGCACAATCACGGCATCGGCAACAAAGATTTCATCAACCTCGCCCAGGATTCCGCCGAAGGCGTCATGTTCCCCATCGGCAAACTGCTCGTCGCCAACTCGCTGCCCGACAGCGACCCGCAAAAGGCAGTCCTGCTCAAATACATCGCCGATTATGGCGCATTCACCAACGGCAAAGCGCCGAGCTCATTTGGCGGACATGGCTGGGATGCCGTCGAGATTGCGCTTGCCGGTCTTGAATCCGTCGGACCCGACCGCGCGAAATTGCGCGATTACTTTGAAAATAACGTCAGAAATTTTGTCGGCATCAGCGGCATCTTTAACTGGTCGCCCACTGACCACGTAGGCATCGGCAAAGAATCGCTCGTGCTGGTCAAAATCAAGGACGGCACCTGGGCGTTTGTCGCACCCGACCAATACAAGATGACACAATAGATGGACAGATAGTGCAACAACATGATGAAATTGCCGAGTCAGGTGTTGGCGCGCGCGTTACCAAACCGGACACTCTGCCATGCGCTGTATGCCGGCGCAGCAATCTCATGTTGTTGCACTAACGGTAGGTGGCGGGTGGTGAGCAGCGGGGAAACCTGCGCCGCCTGCTGCCTGCCACCTGCTGCCCGTTACCTGCTGCTTGCCACCTGACCCATGACTCCCGACCAGCTTTTTCAACTCTTCATCGCCGGCTTGACGATCGGCAGCATCTATGCGCTCATCGCGCTCGGCTTTGTCGTGATTCACAACGTCACGGGCGTAATCAATCTCGCGCAGGGTGAGTTTGCGATGCTCGGCGCTCTGATCGCCATCACGCTGACGAGCGAAACGCCGCTCTTTAATCGCGCGTTCACGGTGAGTTGGAATTTGCCGTTGGTCGTCGGGATTGTGCTGGCGACTTTGTTGGTCATGGGAGTTGGCGCGCTGGTTTATCTGATCGTCATTCGCGCGGCGCGCACGGATTCGGTCATCATCCAAATCATCATCACCATTGGCATTGCCATAGCGCTGCGCGGGATCGCGCTCATCATTTGGGGCACCGACCCTTATCGCTTGCCCGAGTTTTCCGAGGGACCGCCAATTCACATTGGCGGCGCGGTGTTGACGCGCCAGGACCTTTGGGTAATCGGTTCCGCCTTGGCGCTCTTTATTCTGCTTTATCTTTTTTTTCAACGCACCTTTATTGGCGCAAGCTTGCGCGCATGTTCGGTAAATCGCACCGCCGCGCGCCTCATGGGCATCAATGTCCCACACATGATGCTGCTCGCATTCGTCCTGAGCGCGGGAATCGGCGCGCTCGCGGGCATCGTGATTGCGCCGAAAACGTTTATGGGGTATGACACGGGAACGTATTTGGGGCTGAAAGGATTCGTCGCCGCGATTGTGATTGGCGGTTTGTCGGATGAGCGCGGCGCGATTATCGGCGGTCTCTTGCTCGGTATCCTCGAAATTCTCGCGGCAGGTTTGATCTCCTCCGGTTACAAAGATGCCATCGCGTTCCTTGTCCTCGTCGTCGTACTGCTCGTGCAAACCACAGGTATCTTGCGGCGCGGCACACGACGCGAAGCGGCGGGAGTGTGATGGAACGCACAACAGTCTCTGCATCACACGATACCGCGTCAGCAACAACGCTGGCTCCCGCGCGCCAAATCAAGCTTCTCGCGCGCCACCCGAATCTCATCGCCTTTGCAATCCTCGTCGGCGTCCTCGCGCTCTTGCCGCTCATTCTGAAAAACAATTATCAAATCAGCGTTCTCAACTTCATTGGGCTCAATACAATTCTCACTGTCGGACTCGCGCTCTTGATGGGCTATGCCGGACAGGTGTCGCTCGGACAAGCCGTCTTTTACGGTCTCGGCGGCTACGGCGCGGGCATTCTGGCACAGCGCGCCGGCATTCCGCCTTTTGCCGCCATCGTCGGCGCGGCAGTGATCACTGGACTCATCGCGCTCTTGCTCGGCATTCCCCTTTTGCGTTTGCGCGGGCATTTTCTCGCGGTGGCAACGCTCGGCTTGAATGTCATTTTCTTGTTGATTGCGACAAACGAAACGGACTTGACCGGCGGACCGAATGGTCTCTCCATGCCGACCGACCTCTCGCTCGGAAATTTTGTTTTTGACACCGACTTCGAATTTTACATTCTCATCTGGCTCGTCACGCTGGCAATTCTCGCCCTCTCGCTCAACATCGTCAACTCGCGCATCGGACGCGCGTTCAGAGCGATTCACAGCAGCGAAATTGCCGCCGAAACGTTGGGGGTGAATACCGCGCGTTTGAAATTGCAAGTGTTGGTGTTGAGCGCGGTATATGCGAGTGTTGCCGGAAGTTTATACGCCTATTGGATCGGCATTGTGAGCCCGAGCGATTTCAGCATCAGCTTTTCGATAGAGCTCGTAGTGATGGTGGCAATCGGCGGACTGGCGAGTGTGTGGGGCGCGATTTTCGGCGCCGCCGTCGTGACCTTGCTCATTGAACTGCTGCGGAATTTCTTGCCGCAGCTCTTGCGCGGCGCGTCCGGCGAACAGCAAATTGTCGCGTTCGGCATTCTTCTCGTCCTCATCATGGTCTTGATGCCCGAAGGTTTGACGACCGGCACTTGGAAATATATCCGCAAGTGGCGCGATCAAAAAAAGGTATCAAACAGCAAGTAGCAGGCAACGGGAGGCAGGAGGCAGTCTCCACTTGCCTTTTTTTCGGAGCAGCTATGGCAAACAAAAAAACCGCGCGCATCTGGAATCGCGAAATGGAAACGATGCCGCGCAAAACATTACAAAAGTTGCAACTCGAACGGCTCAAGCAAACGCTGGAGCGTGTGTACAACTGCGTCCCGTTCTATCGCAAGATGTTGGATGACGTGCGGCTCAAACCCGCCGCTGTAAAATCGTTCGCTGACCTCGACCGCTTGTGCTTGACCACCAAACAAGATTTGCGCGACCATTATCCATTCGGCATGTTGACCGTGCCGCTCGACCAGGTGGTGCGCCTTCACGCGTCATCCGGGACAACGGGCAAACCCACCGTCGGCGCGTACAACAAAAACGACCTAGCGGTGTGGGCGGAAACGATGGCGCGCGTCTATACCGCCGCGGGCGTCACGAAAAAAGACATTGTTCACAACGCGTACGGCTATGGCTTGTTCACCGGCGGCTTGGGCTTTCACATCGGCGCGGAAAAAATCGGCGCGACGGTGATTCCGGTTTCGGGCGGCTTGAGCAAACGCCAAATTACGTTGATGGAAGATTTTGGCGCGACCGTTTTGACCTGCACCCCCTCCTACGCGCTCGTGCTTGCCGAAACCGCGTACGAAGCGGGCGTGGATTTTCGCGCGCGTATGAAAGTGCGCATCGGAATTTTTGGCGCGGAACCGTGGACGGAAGAGATGCGCCGCGAGGCACAAGAGCGCATGAATTTGGAAGCGTTCGATGTTTATGGCTTGACCGAAATCATCGGACCCGGCGTTTCGATCGAATGTCCCGAACACAACGGCTTGCACATCCCCGAAGACCACTTTTTCGCACAGCTGGTTGACCCCGATACGGGTGAGCCGCTGCCTGACGAAAGCACCGGCGAATTGGTGTTGACGACGCTGACCAAAGAAGCGATGCCGATGGTGCGCTATCGCACACGCGACCGCGTCACGCTCACGCGCGAAAAATGCGCGTGCGGGCGCACGATGGCGCGCATGAGCAAAGTTCAAGGACGCACCGATGACATGCTCGTTGTGCGCGGCGTCAATGTCTTTCCTTCACAAATCGAACAGGCGGTGCTTGCCATCGAAGGCATCGCGCCGCATTACCTCCTGGTTCTCGACCGTCCCAAGAACGAACTCGACATTTTGGAAATCTGGACCGAAGCGACGCCCGAGTTGTGGGGCTTGGGATCGGAAATGGTTCAGCGCGTCGAGGAACGTATCGCAATTGATTTGAGAGAAACGCTCGGACTCTCGGCGCGCGTCAGCGTCCTGCGTCCCTTTGCGATCCAACGCAGTGAAGGCAAAGCGAAACGCGTGATTGATAAACGCGAGTTGGTCAAATAGCCATGCCTCTCCTCCGGGTCGAACATCTCACCAAAGCATTTGGCGGCATCCTCGCCGTCAATGATGTTTCGTTCGCGGTGGAAACGAATGAAATCGTCGCGCTCATCGGACCGAACGGCGCGGGCAAGACGACCCTGTTCAATCTCATTTCGGGGATCCATGCGCCCACGCGCGGCGACGCGCGCTTGGACGGTCAATCGCTCGGCGGACTCGCGCCCTACCAACGCGCCGCGCTCGGCTTGGCGCGCACCTTTCAGAATCTGCGCCTCTTTGAAAACATGAGCGTTCTGGAAAATGTGATGATTGGGTATCACCGGCGCGCGCCGTATGGAATGCTTTCCGCCGCGCTGCGTTTGCCGAACGCGCGCCGCCTGGAACAAGCCGCGCGCGACGACGCGCTCGAACGCCTCGACCTCGTTGGATTGCGCGCCCACGCCGAACAGCCCATCACCGCGCTGCCGTTCGGCAAACAACGACTCGTCCAAATTGCGCGCTCGTTGGCGGGCGCGCCGCGTTTGCTTCTGCTCGACGAGCCCGCCGCAGGTCTGACGCGCGGCGAGGCGGACGCGCTCGACGAACTGATCCAAGAACTCGGGCGACGCGGCATCACGATTCTGCTCGTCGAACATGACATGCGTCTCGTGATGAATCTCGCGCAGCGTGTGATTGTGTTGAACTTTGGTGAAAAACTCGCCGAAGGCAATCCGCGCGAAATCCAAAATCATCCGCAGGTGATTGCGGCGTATCTGGGCGAGACCTTTTCTCAAACCGCGCGCGCGACGCAGCCATCACCTCTCCGCGCGCAAAACACGCAGCCCGTCGCGTCCTCTCCCCCCCTCGCTCCCCTGCTCGAAATCGAAAACCTCACCGCCTGTTATGGCTCGCTGCGCGCGCTCGACGGGATCTCGCTCCACGTCAACCCATCCGAAATAGTCGCCATCGTCGGCGCAAACGGCGCGGGCAAAACAACGCTCGTGAATACGATTGCGGGACTGCTTCCGCCGCGCGACGGCGCGATTCGTTTCGGCGGCAAGACACACAACTCTACCGAAAGCAGCATCGCGGCAGGTATCGTCCTCGTTCCCGAACGCCGCCAAATTTTCTCCACCCTCACCGTGCGCGAAAATTTACTGCTCGGCGCGTTTCAACATCGCGGCACGCGCGCCAAAATCGAATCCGATATGGATTGGATTTTTTCGCTCTTTCCCATTTTGAAACAGCGCATCGAGCAGCGCGGCGGCACTCTTTCGGGCGGCGAACAGCAAATGCTCGCCATCGCGCGCGGCATGATGTCGCGCCCGCGCTTGTTGATGCTCGATGAACCGTCGGTGGGATTGGCGCCCTTGCTGGTGCAAGAGATTCTGCGAATCCTCTGCGAACTGCGCGCGTGCGATGTGACGGTGCTGCTCATCGAACAAAACGCGCAAGCCGCGCTCTCGATTGCCGACCGCGCGTATGTTTTCGAAACGGGGCGCATCGTGTTGGAAGGAACGCCCGCGCAGCTCGCGCAGCAAGAAAACATCCGGCGCGCGTATCTCGGCGCGCTACAATAGAGCCGCGCGTGCTCACGCGTACGCTTCCAAAAAATCGCTAAAGCGCTGCATGAATTGATCGCCCGCCGCTGCATCGAGCAAACGATGGTCAAAGGTGAGACCGAGATACACCATCGGGCGAATCGCGATCGCATCGTCAACGACAATGACGCGTTTTTGAATCGCGCCAACGCCAAGAATCGCCGTCGTGCCAAAAGGAATGATCGGCGTGCCAAAGAGTGAACCGAAAATGCCATAGTTGGTGATGGTGAACGTCGCGCCCTGCGCCTCTTCGGGCGCGAGTTTTTTTGCGCGCGCCCGCGCCGCCAAATCGTTCACCGCGCGCGCCAGCGCGAGTAAACTTTTTTCCTCTGCGTTCTTGATGGCCGGCACGATCAAGCCGTCCTCCAAGGCGACGGCGATCCCGAGATTCACCGCGCGATGCATCACAATGCCTTGTTCCGTATAACGCCCGTTGACCAAGGGTATCGCTTGAATCGCCGCGATAGCTGCTTGCGCGAAATACGCCGTGTAGGTGAGTTTGACGCCCTGATTTGAAAATTCCGTTTGCTGCGCGCGCATGTGCGCGATGACGCGCGTCATGTCCGCTTCGTGAATCGAAGTGACGTGCGGGATCGTTTGTTTCGAGCGCGTCATGTGTTCCGCAATCGCGCGGCGCATTACAGTCAGCGGAACGATTTCTGCCGCCGCATCCGCCACAGCCCGAACCGTTGCGCGCGCGGGCGCGGCGACTGGCTCCGCTTGGCGCGGCGCTTGCGTTTGAGATTTTTCCGGCGCCGCGGCTGCCGCGCGTCGTTTCAAAAATGCGTCAAGGTCTTTTTTGCTAATGCGCCCGCCTTCGCCCGTGCCTTGAATTGTTGCAAGTTCGGCAGTAGTAATGTCATGTTCCGCAATCATCCGCGCGACGACGGGAGTAAGGCGATTACGAGAGGTTGGGGACTGGAGGTTAGAGACTGGAGACTGGAGATTAGACACTGGTGACTCTTGAATTGCAGCTGCTGGCTCTTGGCTCTCGACTCTCGACTCTCGACTCTCGACTTGCGTCTCACTCTCCCCAATTATGCCGATAACCGTTCCCGCGTGCACCGTCGTTCCTTCGCCAACAAGAATTGCTTCAAGCGTGCCGGACGCGGGCGATGGAATTTCCGTCGTCACTTTGTCGGTGATGACTTCGATGATGGGTTCGTATAGTTTCACCGATTCGCCAACTTGCTTGAGCCATTTTCCAACGGTGCCTTCGATCACACTTTCGCCCAACTGTGGCATGACGATATTTGTGGACATCCGTTACTCCTTGCTTTGATCAATCACACGCACCGCTTTTTCCGCGGGCGCCCTAACGTTCCTGCCGCGACCTGTTTCGGCGTCACCAACAATCCGCTTTCGCGCCGTAATGAAAACCAAAACCGCCGTTGGGCAATCCAAACGGCGGCGCAACTTGATCACAACCTCTGCGCGCGGGCTGCCAATTTTTCGGAATACGCGGGATGTTGAACGGTGATGCGTTGAATCGTTTCGTGCAAACGCGCCCGCTGTAATTGTTCCGACGCGCCGTGTTCCATCATTTCATAATAGGTCGAGCGCAATCTCGTCGCGATGTCCGAACCCTTGCGCGTTGTCAACAAAAAAAACGCGCGTTGGCGTGACGCGATACCACGCGACGCGGCTGAACGCGCGCGCAATTTCGGCGGGCGCGCGTGCGATATTTTCCACGATGGAAAATTTTTTGCCATACGACAATATCGCGCGCGTCTGCTCCAAACCTTCCAAGCGCGTCACGTCGCCTTCCATCTGAATCCCTTGAATGGCGCGCCAATCGCTGTAATCTTCTTGAATCGTCACCGCCACGCGCGGGTTCGCCGCGAGATTCAAAGCATGACGCGTGGAGGGTGACGAGAGAAAATACAAATCAAAATTTTCGCTGACGTAAAAAACCGCCGCCGCCCACAATCCTTCGGGACCATGCGTCGCAAGCGTCATCACATTGTGCGCGCGTAAATATGCGTGCGCGTTAATGCGCGCGTTCGCGTTGATGCGCGCAGTTGCGTTTTCGCGCGTCGTCAATTCAAGCGCGAGCGCATCGCCGTCGTTCAGTTGCAATGTTTCGCGCAGTGAGACCTTCGCGATGATTTCGATTTGGGTTGGCGAATATCCTGCCACTTCAGGCAAAATAATCGCGCCGTTCACGCGCCCCGCGACGCGAATCGGATACGCGCGCGCATTGCACCAATCCGCGTTCGGTGGAACGATCTCGACGCCCGGCGCGGTTTTCCACTGTTCCCATGCGCTTGTGTCGGACGCGTCAACCATCACATTGAGCGTGCCGGGAAAGGGGTCAATGCCGAGCTTGTCAACAAATTGCGCGCGCGCCCATTCGAGCTGCGTAAGTTGCGCGCCCTGTCCCAAACCTGTAACAACGCGTCCGGTAATCTTGGCTGTCACTGTGTCTTACATCTCATATAGAACGCGGATTTTTCAAACGTAACGGTTGGCGTTACCCGCGTGTGGGCGGGCGTAGATAAAACTCCGAGAGCAGGATTCTGTTCGGGCGTGGAAAAAGCCCGAAAATGCCGCAGAATCCCACCCGTCAAGTGCACGCTTTGTTGGGCAGTTTTTGAAATGATAGAACTATTGATTTGCCAAGATTCAACGAACTTGCGCTACTCTCCAATCCATTGAGTCGAATTTGAAACTTTGTCAATTTTTCTTTCTAACTCGAACAATTCTTTTGGAGCGTCGCCATCACCATGATAATGTTCCACTGTTGTAGTAGTTCCATTAATTGTAATTGATGTTATTGCATACGGCATGTCTGTCATATCGTAATCAGTAAAATTTGAAAACGAAAAGTAGTTGATTCGTTCAAATTCTAGAACTAATGCTTTTACATCCTCTTGGCTGATTGTTGTTATGTGTTGCCCTTCATCTTTGACATATTTACGCCCATCAAAAATTACAGTTCCATCTCCTTTTATTGTTAAAAGATAGACAGGACAAGAGCCAAAACACATTGTTCTTTCTAAAGTGATTACAACATCTTGTAAAGTTGCTGGTGATTGCAGAATATCTGTTACTTTGGTGGCTGGTACTGGAGCGCAAGAAACCAAAGCAATTACAAGAATAACGCCAAGTATCTTGGTTTTCATTTTCCTTACCTTCGTTTTGCAAGAAACTGCCCAACGGTTTGCGTTACCTGCGGGTGGGCGGGACGAGACAAAACTCCGAGAGCAGGATTCTGTTCGGGCGTGGAAAAAGCCCGAAAATGGCGCAGAGTCCCACCCGTCAAGTGCACGCTTTGTTGGGTGCGTTGCTTTTTTAGAATTACCTATATCCGAGCAAACGGTTTATTGTTTTCTCAACGTCAGTTATCATTTCTTGAACTTGAGATTTTTGGTAGGGGAATTCACCCCCATGAGCCGCGTCATTGCGTATTGTTGTTATTGACTTCAAACGTTTCGCGTCAAATTCAGATAATATGCCAACATCATTTTGTTTTAGTTTGTCAATAACTGGGTCAAGCGTATCTCGTTTAGTAATTTCTAGCCCTACAACACGAGCACGAGATTTCAAGCCTTCTTCAAGAGCCGCACCTGCAAGCACAGCAGACGCTCTTAAATAACCTTTTGATAGAAGATATTGTGCTTCATCAAGGATGCTGCTAAAAACAGATGCAGATACTGAAAGTTGATAATCAACCGCCAACCCTAATAAATATTCTTCTTTTGCCGATTTGAGTACGCCAAGTGCTAATCCCATATTGAAATTATTATTTTTCACTCTGCCATAGAGTTCAAATTCAGTTACAAAACGATTAGTTGAAATAGATAATTTATCGAGCAAATTTAGGCAACTTGTAGTCCACCGCGTCAATTCTACAGGATTCCTAACTTCCCAATTATGCGCTTCTTGTTCGCTTCGCTGGCGTTCACCTTCAAGTATTAATTCTTCAAACCTTTCTGCAATATCTGGATTGGTATACACATTGGTCATAATGATTACCTTTGGTTTTTATCGTTTGTTCAAAAGGGAGCACCCAACTAGAGATTATGCCGCAATTCTGCCGCATAATCGCCAACAGCAAAGACCGCAATTCTGCGGTCTATCCTGCCTCAACTTGCAATTTATACCGCAACAATCTGCCCAATCGCTGCCTAATCCACAAAGAAAAGACGGCCCGGCGCCCGGCAGAATGTCGTTGCGTCGAAAGTTTCTTCCTCACCCCTTTTTTCGTTCCAAACGCGGCGCGTCCTCCGGTGGCTCGACGCGGATGGGTTCGGGATATTTCACAGCAGGGAAATTTTTCGGACCGAAACGCGCGGCGCGTCCCTTTTCTTGTTCTTCTAACGCTTTCAAAATTTTGTCGGGCGTTATCGGCGTCTCGTCAATGCGGACGCCAATCGCATCGTAGATCGCGTTCGCAATCGCGGGCGGAACGGGGAGCAGCGGACCTTGGCCCGCTTCTTTGGCGCCGAACGGACCTTCGGGGTCATTTGTTTCGACGAGGAATGTTTCAACGGGCGGCATGTCGCGCATCGTCAACGATTTATAATCGAGCAATGACGGCGCTTTGTGCAAACCGCCGCGATACGTCATCTCTTCCATCAACGCTTCGCCGACGCCCATATAGACGCTGCCTTCGACTTGGCCCTCGACGAGAATTGGATTCAGCGCGCGCCCGCCATCATGCGCGAGCCAAATTTTTTCCACGCGCACTTGGCCCGTTTCGATGTCCACGCTCACTTGCGCCACACACGCGGCATAGCTGTAACTCGGTGAGATGCCGACGCCCGAACCTTTGTAGGGACCCGCGCGTTTCGGCGGTTTGTAACTGCCCGTGCCGCTCAACGTGCCATGTTTCGCTTCGGCAAGCGCAATCGCCTCTGTCCATTTCAAACGCCGCGCGTCGTCGTCCTCGCAAATAATTTCGCCGTCGCGGAAACTCAAACTTTCGGCAGGCACGAGCAATTTTTCCGCCGCCGCGTCCAAAATTTTTTGTTTGAGCGGGCGAATCGCGCTGATGCACGCGTTGCCCGTCATCACCGTGACGCGGCTCGAATAGCTGCCCAAATCCACCGGCGTCAAATCGGTGTCCGCCGTAATCACGCGCACATCGCGCACATCAATTCCAAATTCTTCCGCCGCGATATACGCGAGCAGCGAAGTGGAACCTTGTCCGATATCGGTGGAACCGCAAAACACCGCGACGCCGCCGCCGCGATCCACTTTGACAATCACGCCCGAATGCGGCATCTGGTTCCAATAAATTGGCAGCCCCGCGCCGGAGAGGTAGGAACCGCAGGCGAGACCGAGTCCATTTTTGATTTTTGATTTTTGATTTTCGATTTTTGATTCATGTATCTCGCTTCTCGCTTCTCGCTTCTCGCCTCCAAATCCTGACGCTTCAACAACGCGGTCAATGCACTCGCTCAAGCCGCAGGTTGTGATGGTGAGATGGTTTACGGTTTTAGTTTTATCTTCAACGATAAATTGTTTGCGATATGCGGCGGGGTCGAGACCGAGATGACGCGCGATCTTGTCGAGATGAATTTCGAGCGCAAAGCGCGGCTGTGGCGTGCCGTGTCCGCGTTTTGGTCCGCACGGCGGTTTGTTGGTGAACACGCGCATCCCTTCAAATTTATACGCGGGAATTTTGTATGTCACCGTTTGTAGCGCGCCCGTGTAATACGTCGAGGCGACGCCGTATGAACCGTATGCGCCGCCGTCGAGCAGGGTGCGAAAATGCAGCGCGGTTGGCTCACCATCTTGGCGCACGCCCATTTTCACCCACATCAAAACGGGGTGGCGTCCGCGATGACAATAAAACACTTCTTGGCGCGTGAGCGTAATTTTTACCGGGCGACCGGTGAGCATCGCCAATTTGCACGCGACGATTTCGTGCGAAAAAGGGTCGGTCTTGCCGCCAAAGCCGCCGCCAATCGCCGCCGCGACGACGCGGATGCGGCTCGCGGGCAATTCCAACGTTTTCGCCAGCGCGCGATGAACGTAATGCGGCGTTTGCGTCGAACTCCACAGCGTCAAATGCCCGTCGGGTGAAAACGACGCAAGCGCCGCATGGTTTTCGAGCGCGAGGTGTGTGTTGCCTTGATAAAAATAAGTGTCCTCTAGAATATAATCCGCTTCCGCAAAGCCCGCGTCCAAATCGCCAAATTCCAACGCCACCATTTTGTGAATGTTGTGATGGTCGGCGTGCGCGCCGGTGTGAATTGCGTCGCGCGTTTCATCGAGCGCTTCGTTCATCGTCACAATCGGCGTCAACGGTTCATACTCGACATGAATCAGCTGCAACGCGCGTTCGGCGGTCTCGGCATCCAGCGCAGCCACCGCCGCCACCGCGTCGCCCACAAAGCGCACCTTGTCCACGCACAATGCTTGTTCGTCCTGACTGCTCGGCAAAATGCCATACTCGATTGGCACATCGCGTCCGGTAATCACTGCGACGACGCCGGGCAATTCCTCCGCGCCGCGCGTGTCAATGCTCACGATGCGCGCGTGCGGCATTGTGCTGCGTAAAATGCGCGCGTGCAACATGCGCGGCAAACTCATGTCATCCGCGTATTTCGCCGCGCCGATGACCTTGTCCCAACTGTCAATCTTTGCGAGAGGAGCGCCGATGACGGGCATTAGTCGAGAGCCGAGAGTCGCGAGTCAAGCATCACCCTTTGCTCTCTCCGGTTGATTGTTGACTTGCGACTGTTTCCACCGCTTCCAAGATTTTTTCGTAACCCGTACAGCGACACAGGTTGCCCGCGAGCGCGTCGCGAATGTCTTCGCGCGTCGGATTTTTTTCGCGGTCGAGCAGCGCTTTGGCGCTCAACATCATGCCCGCCGTGCAATAGCCGCACTGTGCCGCGTTCAATTCCGCAAACGCGCGTTGCAGCGGATGCAATTCCGCGCCGCGCGCGAGTCCTTCGACGGTTGTAATCTCGCGTCCCTGCAATTCAATCGGCAGCGCGAGACACGCCAAAATCGGTGTGCCATCCGCGAGCACGGTACACGCGCCGCATTCGCCCAAATCGCAGCCGTGTTTGGTGCCGGTCAAGCCCAAATCTTCGCGCAGCACTTCGAGGAGCGTCTTGTGCGTGTCCGTATACAATTCGTGCGTTTGTCCGTTCACGCGCAAATGTAAAATACTCTTCATTGCTCGCTCAGTGCGCCCAACGCCCGCGCCACATACACGCGCGCCATCTTTTTGCGATAGCTGTGTGTGCTGTCGGTATTGTCCAACGGGCGCGCCGGTCTCCATGCCGCTTCCGCCGCCGCGCCAATCACTTTATGCGACAATTTTTGCCCGATCAACAAACGCGCCGAGTCAACACATTCCAACGGACGCGAACCGACGCCGCCCAACACAATCCGCGCGCTTTCGATTTCGCCGTTCGACGCCAGGCGGAGCGCGGCGGCAACCCCAAGAATCGGAAAGTCAAACGAATCGCGCCGGCGCAATTTGAGATAAACGGACTTTGTTCCATCCGCCGGCGGCAAGAGGATTTCGGTGACGATTTCATCGCGTGCTTTGCCGAGATATTCGATGCCGTCATCGCGATACAAATCGCTCGCCGCGATCACGCGTTCGCCGCGCGCGCTGACGAGTCGCACGCGCCCCTCCAACGCGACAACCACCGGCGCGCAATCGGTGGACGAAACCGCCCAACAGCGCGATGAACCCGGCGCGACCATGCAGATTTCGCCGTCCTTTTTCATGCAAAAGCCCAACGCTTGCCGCCACGAAAATTCTTGATTGTAATAATTGCAGCGTGTATCGAGACAAAGATTGCCGCCGAGCGTGCCCATCGCGCGCAGCTGCGGCGTGGAAACGAGCTTGGCGGCGGTGGCAAGCGCAGGGTATTGAGTCTGAAGAAGCGGAGAATTGGAGACTTGGTGCAGTGTTGTGCCGGCGCGAATCGTGATGCCGTCTCCGTTCGAGATGCCGCGCAATTCCTCAACGCCGTTCAAACCAATCAACACTTGGGGTGTGAATTGCCGCCGCTTCATATTCGGATACAAATCGGTGCCGCCCGCGACAAACATCGCCGCTGTGCCATGTTCGGCACCCAGATTCACCGCTTGCTCAATCGAGCGCGGCGCGTGATATTCAAAAGGAGGTAAGCGCAGCATGAGTTGCGCAGTAACGAATTCATTCGTTCACTCCGGCGAACGAATGAATTCGTTATTATATTTTATTTCTTTATAAAGAATCGTTTCGCCTTGAGTTCAAAGCGCGGCAGGACGCCGCGCTCTACGACGCGCACGTTCGGGCGAAATGAAAGCGCGTGATAGATGCTTTGCGCGATGGCGTTCGGCAGCGCGGGATCGGCATCGTCGGTCAGTTCGACTTCAATGTCCATTTCGTCCATCTCGCGCACGCGCTCAACGGTGATGCGGTATTCGATCACTTGATCAAAATTCACAATCAGTTTCTCTACCGCTATCGGATACACATTCACACCGCGCACCGTCGTCATGTCGTCCGCGCGCCCGAGAACGCCGCCCTCAAAGCGCGCAAAAGTGCGCCCGCAGCGACACGGTTCGGTATTCAGACACACCAAATCGCCCGTGCGATATCGAATGATCGGAAAACCCAATCTGCCCAGATTTGTAATGACCAGTTCGCCCACCTCACCGGGCGCAGCCGGTTTGCCCGTTTCGCGGTCGAGCGCTTCGGCAATAAATTCGCTTTCGATGATATGAATGCCCGCTTGCTCGTCGCAGCTGAACGAGTGCGCGCCCACTTCGGACGCGCCCGCATGGTCAAAACATTTCGCGCGCCAACCTGCTTCGATGCGCGCCCTGGTTTCCGGCACACTGGCGCCCGGCTCGCCCGCGTGAACGGTGGCGCGCACGCTGAGCGCGCGCATGTCAAAATTACTTTCGCGCGCGACTTCCAGCAAGCGCAGCGCATACGTTGGCGTGCAGCAGATTGCTGTCGCCCCCGCGTCGCGCATCAACTCCAAGCGCTGGATTGAATCGCGCCCTCCGCCGGGAATCATCATCGCGCCAATTTTGCGCGCCCCTTCCACCGCCGCCCAAAAACCGATAAACGGTCCGAACGAAAACGCGGTAAACAAACGGTCATCGGCGCACAAACCCGCGCCCGACAACACATAGCCCCAGCATTTGCCCCACCAATCCCAACTCTCTTCCGTATCCAACACGCGCAAAGGCGCGCCCGTTGTGCCGGACGTTTGGTGATAGCGCACATAATGGCGGAGTGGATAGGTCAGGTTCGTGCCGAACGGGTGACATTCGCTCTGGTCTTGGACGAGTTCGCGTTTCAGCGTAAAGGGAAACTTGGCAAGGTCGTCGAGCGTATCTAGATCGCGCGGATGCAAGCCCGCCGCGCGAAACTTGTGTGTATAGAACGTGTTGCGGTCCCACAATTCGCTCAGCAGCGTTTGGAGTTTTTGCAGTTGCAAATCGGCGAGTTGCGCGCGGGGCAGCGTTTCGATGGTGGGATCAAAATAGGGCATAAGACACCGTTTGTCCGCGAAAAGTCAGCCGTACCGAACTCGAATCGAATGATGGTTCAAGCGCGATGATTTCGCAAAAATTGGGTTCGCCCGGGTCTGCGCCCAAGGCGCTGGCGAGCAGCACGCGCATCGCGCCGGAATGTGTCGTCAGAATAAAAACCACATTCGCCGCATCCGACGAAAAAATTCCGCGCAATCGTTCCTGCAGTCGCCGCAAAACCGCCGCGGGCGTTTCTGCGCCGCCGTCGCTGTCGTGCGTGAGCCAATAACCCATCGGATCGTCGCTCGCCCAAAAGCCGCGGAAAAATTCCGCGCGCACCGGCGAAATGGTTTGCAAAAACGCGGGCGTATTCAATTCCGAATACAGCAGCGATGGTTCTTGGAGTCCGCGCCGTGAATCGGAAACAAAGCGCACATTTTCGAGCGCGCCGTCGGGCAGAGGTGAATGCACTCGCGTCGTGCTCGTTGGCAATGCCGCGCACAGCGCTTCCGTCAACAGCTGCGCGGTTTCCACGACGCGGCGCACGGGCGAATGAAATATATGAATCGCCGCGTCGGCGTCGGAAACGCGCGCCGCGAGTTCTCCGCCAACCGCGCGCGCTTGGGCGCGTCCGCGCGCGGTGAGCTCAACATCACTTTGGTGATGTTCCACTTCGCCGTGCCGCACAAAATAAACTTTCACGTTCGGCATCATTTTCGCGTCAGCGCGCATTTCGGCAAACACTTTTTGTTCCATTTCTTGCATCAGCGCGCGGTTTGGTTCATCCCATGCGTACGTGAGCGGCGCGACCGTTACGCCGCGCCACGCCTGGTCTTGCGCGTGGGTGATTTGTAATTCAAACAATGCGGCGGGCGATGGTTTCGCGGCGAGTCGGTCGCGCACAAGCCGCACGGCGCCTTTGACGAGGCAGACGCGATTTTCCGCGCCGACGATTTGGATTGCGCCGCGCGCCGCGTGTTGGAGATTGTTGTAGGTTGCCGTATTGAGGTCAATGCAAAAACGGATCCGTTTGGCGTCGAGCGCGAGCGCATAGGTGAGCGCCGCATGTGGAAAATCATCCGCGCCGGTTGTCAATATAAACGCGGGCGCGCCGTCGCGCAATCCTTGGAATGTTGCCGCGTCCAGCTCATTCGTCGTTCGACTCATAGGACACCTGCGCCGGCGCGTGCTGCCCATGCCCGTTCAAACGCGCCGCGCCGCGCGTTTGCGGACCTGCCCAGCGCGTAAACAGATCGTGCGGCAGTTCAATGTCCAAAAGGTCGAGCACGCGGTTGACCGTTTGATTCACAATGTCGTCGAGCGTTTGCGGGCGATGATAAAACGCGGGCATCGGCGGCATGATCACCGCGCCGAGTTCCGCAACGGTAGAGAGCAAGCGCAAATGCCCGAGATGCAGCGGCGTTTCGCGCGGCACGAGCACCAGACGGCGCTGTTCTTTTAACGTCACGTCCGCCGCGCGCGAGAGCAAATTTTCGCCGAACGAATGGGCGATGGACGACAGTGTTTTCATCGAACAGGGAATGACGACCATGCCGCGTGTTTTGAATGAGCCCGAAGAGATCGCGGCGGCGACATCGTTAAAGCGATAGACGCGCCTCGCAAGCGCTTCAACATACTCGACGGTATAATCCGTTTCCAACGAAACTGTTTGTTTGGCGGAATTGCTGATGACGAGATGCGTTTCAATGCTCTCTACCTCGCGCAGCACTTGCAGCAAACGAATCGCGTAAATCACTCCGCTTGCGCCCGACACGCCGATCACGAGTCGTTCTGTTTTTTTGCCCACGCTGTCCTCTTGCGCTCTGCTGACTGCCTGCCGATTACTTGACTCGCACGCCTTTCAACATATTTGCAATCACATAATCGAGTGCGGTGCCGCTGTGTTCGATCACGCGCGTCGGCGGCTTGCTGCTCCACACCGTTTCGGGGCGACATTGCAGCAGCATCACGCTTTCGGGAAACGGCAAATCGCGGTCAATGCCCCACTCGATATCCATCGGCACGCGGTAATAGCCCTCGATACATTTTGCCAGAATCGTCAGGTTGATGATCTCGTCGTCGTTCAATGATGAAGTGGTCTGGCGTTCTTGCGGCACATCCACGATTTCGACTCTGCCTTCCGCATGATTTGGGATGTACTCGATGAGTTTGGGCGAGAGCTTGCGCTGCAAAATTCCTTCCGTCACTTTATCCACCAGGTAATTGTCCGGTGTGACGACCCCCGAGACGACGCTCTCACCCAAGCCCCAACTCGAATCAATCGCGATTTTGGAACGATCGCCGTTGATCGGATTGAGCGTGAACATTACGCCCGCCGCGCGCGAGTTTGCCATCTTTTGAATGCCGACGCTCATGTGCACCTTGTCGTGCGGAAAGCCCATCTGCTTACGATACGCAATCGCGCGCGTCGTAAAAAGCGACGACCAACAAATTGCGGTGCGAATCAAGACATGTGAGGCGGAACGGACCCACAGCGTCGTCTCTTGCTGCCCCGCAAACGACGCGCCGGGTAAATCTTCCGCCGTCGCGCTCGAACGCACCGCGACGGGCAAGTCGGCGACCTGACACTCGGCGCAGAGCTCTTCGTACGCATAGCAGATCGCGTCTTCGACCGCAGGCGGAATCGGCGTCTCGCTCATGAGTTGACGAATCGCGCGGCTCGTCTCTTCTGCGCACTCGATATCGTCCACGTCCAATTCGTCCAACATCCGCGCAATTTCATTGCTCGTGCCGCGCGCGCTCAGAAATTGGCGATACGCGTGCGTAGTGATAGCAAAGCCCGGCGGTACGCGGACGTTCGCTTGCAGCATCTCACCGAGATTCGCGCATTTGCCGCCGACCGAATTTTGTTTGCTTCGGTCACATTCGGTGAACCAGAGAATGTAGGGTGAGTTGTTCATAAGTACGAGACGCGACAGGTTCTCACAAGACCTGTCACAGTACATCACAAGATTGCATTTCGGACGCGGTTCTTTGCAGAGGCGCGCGGAAATCAGAATTGTAATTTTCCTATCCCGCGTTCAACTTGATTTTCCCCGTCCAAACTCGTGATGTACTGCGTCAGCTATTTCTCTTTATTCGGCCACTTGGACGGTTCCTGCATTTCCATCCACGCGCAGAATCTGTCCGGTTTTGAAACTCTTGGTGCCGAACCCGGTGCCGACGACCGCAGGCACGCCGTACTCGCGGCACACAATCGCCGCGTGCGACATCATGCCGCCGATGTCGGTGACAACCGCTTGAATGCGTGTGAATACCGGCGCCCAACTCGGCGTGGTAATGGGACAAACGAGAATTTCGCCCGTTTCGACCAGCGCGAGATCTTCGACGCTCGTAATCACACGCGCGGGACCCTGCGCGGTTCCCGGCGAACCCGCAAAGCCGGTGAGCTGTTTCGTGTCTCCGACATTCCCGGCGGGCTTGAGCCAATTCTGGATGCTTTCGGTGGTGATGCCCCAGAGCATAATGGTGAATGGTTCCGTCACCACTTCGGGCGGTTCGCCCAAGCCGGGCGGCGGCGACCACTTTTTGAGCTTTGCAAATATCTCTTTGCGCTTGGCAATGCGCGAGGGCCAGTATTTCGGTCCGCGTGCTTCGCCGCCCGAACCCCACGCCCCGATCATGTCATACAGCGCGGACTGCACTTCGTAGCGGTGGAGATAAAACATATCATCCACTTCGTTAAAAAATCCGTGATCCACCAACACCTTGCCAAACTCGCGCATCTTGTTCCAGAAAACGGTGTGATGCCAATGTTCGACATAGAAATTGTGATTCTCGACATAGGGGAAAACGGTGCGCGCCAAGCCGAGTTGCTCGCGGAATGCTTTTTTGTCCTCGTCCGTTTGCAGCAGCGCTTCGTATTCGGCGGCGAGACGGTCACGTTCCTGCTGAACCGCTTCCATCGGACGCGCGATGCTTTTGCCCTCTTGAATTTTTTCGACATAGCCGCGAATCGCGACGGTCGGCACAGTCAGGTCGTCAACCCAACTGCGAGGCAGGTGATAAAAACCGGTTCCGGTGGAAAAATAGAACCATGGGTCTTTGGATTTTTCCAATTCCTGCAGCCATTGTCCGCCCGCTTCCGACGCGCTCATTGTTGAAACGACTTCTGTCGGATTCACGGTTTGTTTGAACACATCCGCGACGCCAAGCTCGATCGCTTTGTGCGCGAGCCGTTTCAATTCTTCGTCCGGGCGAAAGAGAATGACGTCAATGCCCGAAACGAGTTTGGCAATCGTCTGGTCAGAGATTCCGGGAAACGCTTGTTTGCAGAAACCGTAAAAGGTGAGATACGCGGCATAACCGAGATTGAGAAATTCAAAATGCAAATGCCACATCTTGTGCATGTTCTCAATGGCGCGGTTATACGCCACAATCAAATCGTACGCGCTCGTCAAGCCGCGCCCCTGGGTCACGGTCTCGATCGGTTCCATTTCCGGCAGGTCGGGCACGCGCACGGATTTGAGTTCGTTGATCGCTTCTTCGGCTTTGGCTTGCCACTGCGCATACAATTCATCCCAATGCCGGTAGTAATAGCCCGCGCGCTCCATGAAATGCGCGACGCGTCCCGGAATATCGTCGGGATTCGGCACGGGCAGCGCACTGATATAGAGATAGCCGTTCAAGACGCGATGATCAATGCCGAGCGCGGGCGGCACGATAAAGACGCGCGTGTTCATTTCGCCGAGCGCGACCCACCAGCTTTCGCAAGTGATGGTGTCAAAGGGGTACAAAGGTTCGGGATGATGCATCGAATCTTGGAACCAAAAACGATTGTCCTCGAACTCGCGGCGGTCATCGCTGAACACATAATAGTACGGATACAAATCTTGCCAGCCCTCGCAGCCCTCCGGGGTTGGGACGTTGAATGGGCTGGGGAAACGGTTGCTGCCATTATTTTCGGACATGTTTCTCTCCTTTCAAGATAGCGGGCAAAACGGCTAAGCAACGTGACTGGACGATTGGCGCGACCCCTTAATCACCAGCCGTTTTCAAATCCGTTAACCGCTCTTTCTCCCAAACTCAATTTCGACCCCGCGCTTTTATGCGGGCACCAACTCTTGTTCCAACCACGCGGGCAGTTGATTTACATCTGCCAACACCAAATCGGGTTTCAAATGCGCGGGCGCGTTGTCTGCCATGTCCTGCGTCGTCGCGCCGGTGAGGACGAGGATGCTGAACAAACCCGCGTCTTTGCCCATGCGAATATCTTGTTCCAACGCGTCGCCGACGACGGCGCCATGTTCGGGCGCGATGCCCAACGCCTTTAACGCCATCTCGCCCGCCCATTTCGACGGCTTGCCGGTGACGAGCGGCTCTTTGCTCACCGCATACGCCACCGCTTTGATCATCGGACCCGTCGCAGGAATGAAACCGTTCGCGCTCGGCACTTTGGCGTCGAGATTCGTCGCGATAAAATCCGCGCCGTTCCAAAGCGTTTGGCAAACCGCGTCGAGACGCTTCATGTTGAAATCGGGGTCCTTGCCCATCACCACGACTTGCGCCTCTGTCGCGTGCTCCCAATCCACGAGCGTCACACCGACGAGCTGTAACGCTTCGAGCAAACCCGCCGCGCCGACTGCCAATACTTTTTTGCCCGGATGCAGAGTATTGGTGACGTGCGCGGCGACGGACGCCGAAGTCAACACATCGTCTTGCATACACGGAATGCCAAGCCCATTCAACTTTTCAACAACCTGCGCGCGGGTGCGCTGATTTTCGTTCGTCAAGAACGCGCAGCGAATCCCGCGCCCGCGCAGCACGGCGAGCGTCTCTGGCACGCCGGGCAGCGCGTGATTGCCGCGCGCCACACAGCCATCCACATCAAAAACAAAACCGGAGATTTTTGGCATGTTGGATCATGGCAGGTGGCAGGTAGCAGACGGCAGATGGCAACTCCTCATTTGCTATCGGCAACCTGCAACCTGCCACCGGTCTCACATCTCAAATTTCGCGCCTTCGGACATGGCGGGTTGCGCGGCGGGCATGTGCCCGTTGCCATCGCCGGACGCCGCGGCGGCGGTTTCGGGAAAGAATTCACTCCATCGCGCCAACACGCGCTGCCTTACTTTTTCGTCGAGTTCGATCGGAATCGGTTTGTCTTTCCATTCGTACGGAATCGTCGCGTCGAGAATGATGCGCGAAGTAATTTCGCGTTCGTTGATCGGCAGCGAGGGGTCGAGCGGCGTCGAACGCCCGCGCTTGAGAAATTCTGCGCGCGACGGATTAAAGCGGAACGAGAGCGCCCACAATACGCGCGGCAAATCCCATGCGTCAATGTCTTCGTCCACGACAATGACTGTTTTCAGACCATATGCGCCCATTTCGGTCGAAATCGCGGCGGTGCCGACTTGGGCGGAATGTCCGGGATACATTTGCTTGACCGAGATGATGGCGAGAAAACGTCCTGCGCCTTCGGGTGGGCAATAAACCGATTTGATGCCGGGAATCCGCATCGCTTCCAATTCTTGCCACAGCGTCGAGCCGTATGTCAACGCCATTGTCATGTGCGTATCCGTCACCGCGCGGCCGACGGTGGTGCCCCAATAAATCGGATTGTTGCGGTGCGTGATGCACTTGACTTTGATAAAAGGACGCGGCGTGGTGCCGATGCCGGAATAGTAACCGGTGTATTCGCCGAACGGACCCTCGGGCATGGTCGCGGTGGGGTCCACTTCGCCTTCGACGACGATTTCGGCGGAAGCGGGAACGGGCAAATCGTTCGTGTGCGCTTTGATGACCTCAATCGGTTCGCCCTTGATCGCGCCCGCAAACGCGAATTCATCTTCGTACGCGGGAAGCCGCGCCGCGCCCATGAGAAACAAGAGCGGGTCGGCGCCGACGACCGCGACGACGGGCATCGGTTTACCCATTGCCGCGTATTGTTTGTGCATTATGTCGGCGTGTTTGCCTTTGATGAATTGCGTGCCGAGCACGTCCTTGCCGAGCAGTTGCAAACGGTAGGTGCCGAGATTCACCCAACCGCGTTCCGGGTCGCGAGTGATGACGAAAACGGCGGTGCCGAAATAGCGTCCGCCATCTTTGGGATAAACCCAGGGGACGGGAAATTTATACAAATCAACATCGTCGCCGAGCATGATATTTTCTTTGCACGGCGCGCTTTCGACCCACACCGGCGGAATCATTTTGCGCGTGCGTTTCACCCATTCGCGCATCAGCTCGACGAGCGGCGTATCCTTGGGCATGCCCATGATGAGCGCGAGGCGCGCGGTGCTGGTGCAAACGCTCGTCAGCACGGGCGAGCTATAATCTTTTACATTCTCGAACAACAGCGCGGGTCCGCCGCGTTCCTCGTTGACTTTGGCAACGTGACTGAGTTCGAGATTCCAGTCTACGGGCGCGGTGACGCGCCGCAATTCGCCCTCGCTTTCGGCAAGGGCAATAAAATCACGCAAGTCTTTCATCCTGCCTCCTTGTTGGATTGGGTGCCTTCACTGGTCAGATCATCAAGCACGCTGAGCAAATGCTCGCGAAAAAATTCTTCGGCGCGATCCGCATCGCGCGAACACAAGGCGCCCAGCACGCGCCGATGTTCCTCTGCGGATTTTCTCAAGCGCCCATTGAGTTGGCTCGAAAGCATCCGAAAGCGCTGCAACTGGTCTTCGAAATTCTCAACCAGCGCGACGAGGCGTTGATTCTCGACTTGTGCCAGAATGATTTTGTGAAATTCACCATTGAGCTGGGTGGCGAGTTCGATGTTGCCCGCGTCAATCGCATCCAGTTCGCGGTCAATCAAGCTCTCGAGATACACCAGGTCGGTCTCGCTCAAGCGCGGGGTCGCGAGGCGCGCGGCGAGACCTTCCAACACCGCGCGAATCTCTATAATTTCGCGGGTGTCTTTGGGGGTGATTTCCGAGACAAAAGTGCCCGAATAGGGGATTTTGGTGACGAGACCCTCGCGGCGCAGTTCGAGGAGCGCGTCGCGCACGGGGGTTTTGCTGACGCCGAGTCGTTCCGCGAGTTCCGCTTCGACAAGCGGCGCGCCGGGTTTTAGCTGCAAAGTGAGAATTGCATCTTTGATGCGCTGATACGCGTGGTCCTTGAGAGAAGTCGGACCGTCCAGAGGTGAAAGGACAAGGTCACTCGAACGCATCGTTCATCGGGTGGGTTCGTCGGGGGGACGAAAGAGCAGGCGGCAAACGCGCGGCGCGCCGCACTGGGACCATTGCGCGACGTAACTAAATATCGTATGAGATATAACATATTCGCAAACGCGCGTCCCCCCCCGATGTGATGGCTTTTTTGTTGCATGTGGGTAGTCTGGATTCGCGCTTTGGATTGGAAATGGTTGTTTGGGGCGAATCGAAACATGGAGAAGGTGTGGAGGCGATGGCTTGTCTTTCCTCGTCCAAATGACCTACGTGGACGATGTAGGGGCGACAGATCCTCGTCCGTCGCGGCTGGGCAATCACAATGAATTTCCACCACCTCCTATAGATCAAACAGGAACTTGTTTGTGTCGACGCGGATTCCTGATTGGCTCGGGTACAAGCCAAGTTGAATGTGCCATAGACTTTATCCGCAAGGTGGGTATAATAAAACCATCCTATCCATTGGCACAGATTGCACCTACCATATAGTGATTGTTTCTGACCATCAGAGTAGTACGCGTTTGGGTTCTCCTATCCTTTTTACTGCCGCCCACTCCCCATCTGTGCTTTTGGTCATCGTCTCAAGACCCGGCGTTTACGCCTATCCCGTTTCATCATAAATGCTTTGCATTTCAGGCAGAATTTTAGGGGAATTTTAGTTCCCTTTTCAATCTTTTTGACGCAAAAGGGTCGAGCAGGTTTGGTGAAATGGAATAACCCGCTTTGGACGTTCAAGGAAGTGCGCGCGTGTTCAATGTCGAACCAAATTTGTTATTTGCGCTAGCCATCATTTCCATCGCGGTTCTCGCGACAGTCGGAGTTTTGCTTGCCGTCGCGCTGCGGCGCGCCCGCGCGCGCGCTCGGCAAAAAACGCGCGAGCTGGATTCGTTGGCGCGCATCAATCAAGTTCTCGCCACTTTGGATTTTGCCCAAGCCGCCCCGCGCGCGCTCGATCTCATCATCGAATATTCGCACGCCGCGGCGGCACAACTTTGGAGCCGATCCGATCCCGGCGCGCCGTTGGAACGTTCTGTGCATCGTGGCTTGTTCCCCGAAAGTTTTGTTTCGATTCCCACCATTTCAGAAAACATATTGCGCTTTGACACGCTCACGCAGTTTCCCACGCTGTGCGATAAAGAATTTGTCGAACTGATTCAAATTCCGCTGCGCGGGACTGAACAGAGCATCGGCGTCCTCGAAATTGCCGCGCGTCATCGCGGCGAATTGCAAACGCTTTCGGACGAATGGTGCCATTCGGTCGCGCGCGCGCTGGCAATGTCTTGGGCGCATGAACTAGAGTTGACGCGCGTGCGCGCACAGTTGGCGGATGAAAAACGGTTGTGGGAAGCGGGCTTGGAAGTCACCGCGACAGAAGATTATGAACAAGTATTGCGTACCATTGTGAATCGCGCGCGCGAGTTGATTCATGCGGAAGCATCGGCAATATGTTTGTGGAATCAAGACAAAAACGTGTGGGTGGTACAGGGCACCAGCGGCGCGGATGAAGCATTCGAACTTGCCGTCACGCAGTTCGAGCGCGGCGATGGCGTGCGTGTGGACTGTCCTGTGGTGCGCTTCAAGTATCGTCAATCGCATCTCGATTTGCCCGTCCGCCGCAACGGACACATCGTCGGCTGCTTGTGCGTGGCAAGCCAGGCGCCGCGCGAGTACTCGGCGGAAGAACGCGCGTTGTTGGTGGGCATTGCGACGCAAGCCGCGTTGGCGGTGGAGCGCACCCGCGCGTTGGAAACGATGGGCAGCCGCGCGGCAACGGCGGAACGCGAACGGCTCGCGCGCGAAATTCACGACACGCTCGCGCAGATTCTCGGTTTTGTAAATATCAAGACGGGCGTCGTGCGCGAATGGCTCGCGCAGGGAAATGTGGCGCAAGCCCGAGCCGAGTTGGACGAGCTCGCGCTGTTGTCAAAAGAATTGTACGAGGACACGCGCGAACTGGTGCTGGGTTTGCATGGCGAGGTGAACGCGGGCCAAGGCATCACGCACATGATTGCAAGCTATGTCGAACGCTTTAGCCAATTTTGCAATTTGCCTGTGACGTTCGACGCGCCCGAACTCGATGTTACGTTTTCGCCTGCGGTAGAAGTGCAGCTCTTGCGCGTGGTGCAAGAAGCATTG
The DNA here is from genome assembly GCA_020851635.1 of Anaerolineae bacterium. GTDB lineage: Bacteria > Chloroflexota > Anaerolineae > UBA4142 > SHND01 > SHND01. The sequence continues at coordinate 45,765 of JADZCJ010000119.1, read as the reverse complement.
AGCAATGTGCGGAAACATGCGCGCGCGAGACACGCGTGGGTTTCAATGACGCGCATACAAGACAACGTGCGCCTGGAAATTCGCGATGATGGGCAGGGGTTTGCCCCCGCGCAGCCCGCGCGTAGTCTCGGTCCGCATTTTGGGTTGCAGTCCATGCGCGAACGGGTGGAATCATTTCATGGGGCGTTCGCGGTGCATTCTGTGCCGGGGCAGGGAACTTGCATTCAAGTAACGATCCCGTTGATTTATCGAGGACATGGCGAATGAGTTTACGAATTGTGTTGGCGGATGATCATCCATTATTTCGCGATGGCGTTGCATCTCTGCTCCGCGCGCGCGGGTATGAAATTGTCGGTGAAGCGGGAAATGGGCGCGAGGCGCTCGACGTGATTCGGCGGACACAGCCCGATTTGGTGTTGATGGATATTCACATGCCCGAACTCGACGGCTTGACGGCGACGCGCGTGCTGGCGAGTGAACTCCCCAATGTGCGCGTCGTCATACTCACGATTTCGGATGATGACGATGATGTTTTTGAAGCAATCAAAAGCGGCGCGCAAGGATACTTGTTGAAAAACACCGACACGCACAGTTTTTTTGATTTGATCGAAAGCGCGGCGCGCGGCGAAACGCCGCTGTCGGGGCGGCTCGCGTCGCGCATCTTGCGTGAGTTTGCCAAGCGCATGAATACAGAAGGAACGGAACACGCGGCGGAAGATGCGTTGAGCGAGCGTGAAAAAGAGGTGTTAACGTTGGCAGCCGAAGGACTGACCAATCGCGAAATCGCCGCGCGCATCAACCTGAGCGAAAACACTGTCAAGTATCATTTCAAAAATATCCTCGAAAAGCTACATCTCCGCAATCGCGCGCAAGCAGTTGTCTATGCCGCACAGAGCGGCTTGCTCAAAGCGAAACAGAATTGACCGAACGTCGGATGTAAATGGTGTAATCGCGTGGGGTACTTGACGGGCGAGAGTTCGGGCGATTTTCCGTTTGGCGCGTTATTTCGCGCCGGTTTTTGCAGCCAACCCACCTCCATCCCCCGCGGGCACAGTCTCGAACTCGACGACCTTTACCTCGGCGCTACCACCCGCCGCGCCCCGCTCGACCACAAACCCGCGCCGCAGGAATTTGCCAACCGGTTCCCCTTTTTGACGCCATGAACCTCATACGCACCCTGGCGCGCCAACTTTTTCGTTTTGCCGTTGTCTGGCTCGTGGACGGCGTTTCGCTCTTGCTCACCGCCGCGCTCTTGCCGGGTCTTGGCTTTGAGGGCGAGCGGAATGTGCTTGTCGTTGCCACATCGGCGGCATTTTTGCTGGGCATTGTCAATTTGCTCATTCGTCCGCTCATTCTTTTGCTCGCGCTGCCGTTTGGCTTTATTGCGATCTTTATCATCGGCTTTTTTCTCAATGCGCTCGGCTTGTGGATCACATCGAATCTGGTAGAGGGCTTTTTTGTCCGCACGTGGCTGGATGCTTTTCTTGGCAGTATTGTGCTCGCTCTCTTTAACACCATCCTGACCGGCGTTGTTGCGGTGGACGACGATGATTCGTTCTATCAGAACCTTGCAGAACGCCTCGCCAAGCGCGAGACCTTTTTTCCGGCGGACCTTGATACGCAGGGCGTGATCATGATGGAGATTGACGGGCTGTCGTATCACCATATCAAAAAGGCGCTTGAGGACGGGTGGATGCCGACCCTCCGAGAAATGCAGGAACGCGAGAATTATCAATTATCGCGCTTTGATTGTGGGCTGCCGTCCCAAACCTCGGCGTGTCAGGCGGGCATCATGTTTGGCAACAATTTCGATATCCCCGCCTTTCGCTGGTACGACAAAGACCTCGGGCGAATGCTCGTGTCGGGACGTGATGCGCCGCTCATCAATGCGCGCTATGCCAAAGGCGCGGGCTTGATGCGCGAAGGTTCTTCGGTCAACAACATGATGAACGGCGACGCCCGCGTTTCGGTGCTCACGCTCGCCGATTTGTTCAATGCCCCCGAAGAACAGCAGCGGCGGCGGGCGCAAGATTTTTATATCATCTTTTTGAACCCGTATTTTTTTCTCCGCACGTTGGTGCTCTATTTTGGGGACGTGCTGCGCGAATTGTACGAGGCGACGCGCCAGCAGCTGCGCAGACAGACGCCGCGGCTCAACCGTTTTGCTCATTTCTACCCATTCATTCGCGCGGCGACCACGGTCTTGATGCGCGATATCTCTGCCGCCCTGATCATTCTGGATATCGTGCGCGGCACGCCCGCGCTCTATGTGACGTGGCCCGGGTATGATGAGGTGGCGCACCATTCGGGACCGTGGACCCATGATGCGTTTCACACCCTGACCCAGTACGACCGCGTCATTCGCCGCGTCCGCGATGCGATTCAGCGCAAAGCCCCGCGCCCATACGAACTGGTCATTCTCTCCGATCACGGGCAGTCCCACGGCTCGACCTTTCGACAACGCTATGGGAAATCTCTGCACGAGCTGATTGCCGAGAGTTTGCCCACCGGCACAAGCGTCGAGCAGACGATGGGCGGCGATGACGGCATTCTCTCTGTCGGCGCGATGGCGGCGGAATTGCAAAACATGCAGAGCCACAATATGGGAGGACGCCTGGGCAAGCGCGTCATGCGCGGGGCGCACCGCGCCATGAATCGCGGCATGCGTGAGAGCGAACGCGCCAACGATTGGGTCCCCCTGCCCACGCCGCCGCCTAACGGGCACCCGCCCAATGTGACGGTGTGCGGAAGCGGCAATCTGGCGCAGGTCTATTTTGACCTCGCGCCGCGTCGTTTGACGCTCGATGAATTGAACACTGCCTATCCCGCCTTGCTGGATACGCTCGTCCGACATGAGGGCATTGGCGTGCTGATGGCATATGCGGATGCTGAACAGCCGATTGTGTTTGGCAAAAAAGGGGCGCGCGCTTTGGCGACCAACCAAATCACCGGCGAGGACCCGTTATTGATGTATGGCGACGCCGATTTGCGGGCAGACCAAATGAAACGGCTTGCGGATTTTCCCCACAATGGCGATATCACGATCATCAGCACCTTTTACCCCGACGGCACCGTCGCAGCGATGGAAGAGTTGGTTGGAAACCATGGGGGCATCGGCGGCGAACAGACCGACGCGTTTCTCTTTCACCCGCGTGATTTTCAGGTGCCCGACACCAAAAACTCGGCTGACATGTTTCGGGTGTTGGATGCGCGCCGCGGGTTGCCGGTGAATTTGGCAGCCCGACAGTCAGCCGCACCGCGCCCGCGCGCCCGCGATGTCTGGACCGTGCCCATGTTTCGGCAGGGTCTGTCGTCGGTGCGCCAGTGGCTGCGAGTTGCCGGTGGTGTCCTGCTTTTTGACCGTGGGGCGTATCGTCAGGCGGCGTTCAATCCATACATGACCGCGCCCGCGCTGGTCATTGCGCTCGTGACCAGCTTGGTTGTGGCGTGGGTCGCGCGCGGAAGCTTTGACCCGCTCGAATGGCTCGTCCGTTTCGGATTTTGGGTGTTGATGACGTTATTTGTCTTTGGCGCGGCGCGGCTGCTGGGGGGGACCGCCGATTTCACTTCGACCTTGCGCGCAACCGGATTCGCGCAAACGGGGCAGTTGGTTCGGCTGCTGGCGCTGCTCCCGCCGCTCTCGATGTTGGCGCCCGCAGCCGCGTTTCTGGTCACCTTTCTTGCGACCTGGATTGCGGCGGCGGAGGCGCACAAATTGCGCGGCGCGCGGACGCTCGGTTTGCCGTTGGTGGCGCTGTTTGTCGCCATTGCCAGCGCGCTCGTGTTGAATCTGTTTGTGAGCAGCGCGGAATTGACGCTCGACGCGCTGATGCGCGCGGTGGGGGCGCTGCCGCGCTGATGTGATTGTCAGGCGAATGACAAGAGAATCACGCCCGCCGTAATGACAAGCGCCGCCGGGATTCGCAGGCGCGCCCCGCGCTCGCGAAACAGGTATGCGCCGCCCACAACGCCGAGCACGATGCTGATTTGACGCAGTCCGATCACATAACTCGCGCGGTCGTCGGATTGGAACGCCCACAGAATGAGCGAGTAACTGCCAAAGACAAAAAGGGCAGCGACAAACGGATACTTCCACTCGCCGCGCGTGCTGGGCAGGTCAATTTTTTCGCTCACGCCGCGCAAGATCAGGAAATAAACAATCCCCCCGACCACCGCTTCCAAAACGCCATAGCGCATCGCATACGTCAGCCCGTTCGGCAGTTGTCGCAAACCGGCCTGGTCTATCACCGTGTACCCTGCAATGCCGAACGCGGCGAGCAGAATCCAGAGGGTGGTGCGGTTCCAATACCGCTTGATGCTCAATTCGCTGAGCGATTGGAGCGGCACGGCCACCGAGCCAATCGCAATCAAGAGAATCCCCACCCAGCCCAGCGGCGTGGGCGCGCTGCCGAACGCCACCTCGGCGCAGGCGACCAGCAGCACGGGCAGGGCGCGCGCCAACGGGTATGCCACCGTAAAATCTCCGCCGCGATAACTGTTGGTCATCCCCATGTAATAGATGGCAAGCAGCAGTCCCCCGGCGAGAATATTGAGGGGCACCACACGGAGCACGGGTGACGCGAAAAATTCCGCCGCCATCGCGATGGGGAGAAATAAAATCAGTGTGACCACCGAAATGCTCAGGAACATGTTGTGTGCGCGTTGATTGCGCACCAGCAGGTTCCATCCGGCATGCATCCCGGCGGAGGTGAGGACGAGTGCCAGAGTGATAAAGGACATGCCGTTCGCTTACGGACGCTCGCCGCGCCGCACCCGCGCGGCAATCTCGTCCAGCACGGCGGGCACATCCCAGATGCCATCTACGACAAAATGCGCTCCCGCCTGCGCCATTCGATTATAGGCGCGCTCGAGTTTGGACTTGAGCTCGGCGGGTCCGAGTTTTGCGATTTCCTGAGCGTTCAGCCCAATTTCGTTTCCCGTTTTGGCAAGCCCAATCGTCCACATACCCGCGTTCAAACCCTCTTCGATGCCGGGAATCGTATCATCCACTTTTACGATCGCTTCGGGCGGATACACCTGCAAATTGATCATGTTTTGTAGGCACATGAACGGCGCGGGACGCCCTTCGGGCACGTCGGTCGCGCACACGGTCGAGTCCGGCTCATAGCCGCGTTTTGCCGCTTCGCTCTGCAGCAGCCCCATCATTTCGCGCGTATAGCCCGTGGTCGAACCGATTTTCAAGCCCCGCGCGCGAAAATCTGCGACGGCGTCGAGCGTGCCGGGAATCAGGTCGGCATAGTCGGCAAGGACGTTCATTTGCAGGGGCACAAAATCGTCAAACATCGCTTGCACGTCTTGTTCTTCGGGGACGCGCCCGTGCGCCTGAAACCACCGGTCGCGCACGCTGTCGAGCTGCGAAATTTTGCGGATGTGGACTTTTTTGTGCGCGCCCATCGGGACGCGCGCTTCTTCCACCGAAATGGGCACGCCCTTGCGCTCATAGACCTGCACAAACACCACGGCCGGCGCATAACAACCGTAATCCATCGTCGTGCCCGCCCAATCCAACAAAATTGCCTTGAGCGGACCCCGATACGAACGCTGAAAAGAAAATTCCATCGCTGCTCCTTAATGTCGTATAATTGTGGTATGCAAAAGCAAAAACAGATCCCTGTGGTCAGTGTCTCGCCGGTTGTATCACAAAATGTCATTTCGAACCAAGTGAGAAATCTCTCTCGGCACACAGAGATTTCTCACTTGGTTCGAAATGACACTCCATCGAAACGACTCACTGCATCGAAATGACACCCCTATCGAAATGACACACCCTATGACATATTTTTGCAGCAATCCGGATTGTTACGGCGCGATATTCCACGTGTCACTCGCCCCGTCATAATTCAGCCGCACTTGTTCTCCCTCTGGCACATCCGCGTTTGCGTAATTGAATTCTACCGCCTGCACCACCATCTCGTTTCCATTGGAAATGGAAATGCTCCGCGCGCGTTGTGACTCGGCGAGCGTTGCGACGGTGCGCGGTTCCCCCTGAAAATTTCCGTCGGCGTTCAAATCCAACGCGCGAATTTGACTGTCGCGCGTCGAGCCAAAGAGCAACTGACTCCCGTTCCCTGTGGCGCGGACTGCCGCCCCATATGCATCCACGTTTTCGATCTGTCCCGCGATTTCGCCTGTATTCAAATCAATATGATAGATGCGCCCGACTTGGGTTTCAGGGGTTGACCCCGTGATCGCCGTGACGTAAAGCGCGTTGGTGTCGCAGTTGTATGCCAGTCCGACCACGCCGAACGGAAATTCGGGTGTGGACGGTGCGGCGGCGGGTAAGGTCAGAAAATCCACCAGTTCGCCGGTATTGGTGTCGAGTTTGTAAATGTGGTCTTGGTTTTGGGGCGTCTCGATGCCGAGACCCGTGCGCGGGCTGGGCGCAAAATACACGTCTCCGTTCCGCGCCATCACGAACGCATCCAAAAAGCCCGCGCGGCTCCATGACTGGTGCTGATAGCGCGAGACGGCGCCGCTATTTTCGGCGTTGGCGCCAATCAGAATTAGCCCGCGCACGCCCGGCTCGCCGGTCGAAATTTGAAAATCTTGTGTCAGCCCCAGTTCTACAAGAAACTGCGGGCTTGCCTCGCAGTTCACCTGCTGGGGCTGGACCGGCGCAGCTTGCAGGGCAGACGCATCATCGGCAGGCGCATCGGGCACCGGCGCGCCCTCTTGCGATTCGCTGTTCGGGGCATCGCTATTTGTTTCCTCCGGCGCTTGAGCTTGTTCTGGAGGCGGAGCTTGTTCCTCGCTCTCGGGCGGCGGTTCCGCTGCAGGTTCGGCGGGGAGCTCTGCTTCTGCGGCGGGCGCGCCGTTTCCGGCAAGGAATGGCAAACCGTCTCCCGCCCCGCTCAAAAATTTGGTATAGACATAATAGCTGCCGGCTGCCAACCCGAGCACCAAAAGCAGGGGCATCAGCAGTTTGAAAATGCCACCGCCGCCGCCTTTTTTTTTGTCCTTTTTTGACGGCGCGCCGGATTTGGCGCGCGCGTCCGGCGCGTCGTCGGGCGCAGTTGCGGGCAACTTTTCCGCCGGCGGTGCGCCGGCTGGCGGCGTTCCGTCCTTTTTCTTGCCGGATTTCGGTTTCATTTCACACACATCTTCCAGAGACGCAAAATCGCAATCTCTCTGGAATCTTACGTCAACATCTCGTCCAGCGTTACGCGCATCGCATTAACCAGATTCTGCACGTCTGCCGGAAACAGACGCCCGATGCATCCGATGCGGAAACAATTGGCGCTGCCCACCTTGCCGGGATAAATAACATACCCGCGCTCGTTCAACCGCTCATAAAAAGTTTTGAAATCAAAGCGCGGGTCGTCGGGATATAGAAAGGATACAATGATATGTCCCTGCAGGCGCGGGTCCAGATATTCGCGCAGACCCAACGCGCGCGTCCCCGCGACCAGGGTCTGGTAATTGGCGCGATAGCGCGCCGCGCGCGCCCTCACCCCCCCCTCCCGCGTCAGTTCGTCGAGCGCCTGATAAAAGGCGAGCAGGGCATGTGTGGGTGGCGTAAAACGAAATTGCCCGTCGCCCTCCAAACCCTTTATCTGGGCAAACAGATCCATAGCCAGACTGCGCGCCCAACCTTCGGTCTCGACCAGCGCGCTGCGCCGCGCGAGAATAAACCCAAACCCCGGCACGCCCTCGATGCATTTGTTGGCGGACGATACGATATAGTCCGCGCCCACCGCCCGCCAATCCGTTTCAATCCCGCCAAACGAGCTCATGGCGTCCACGATAAATTTCTTGCCGAACGTTTTGACGTGCGCGCCGACCGCCGCAATATCATTGACAAGCCCGGAGGTCGTTTCCGAATGCACCATCGCCACGTGCGTCAGGGCAGGGTCGCGCGCCAATGCGTTCGCCGCATCTTGGGCGCTTGTGCTGCAGTGCTCGGGATATTCGATCACGGTATGTTCGATTCGCAGGGCGCGCGCCATGGCGACCATCCGTTTGCCATACGCGCCATTTGCCAAAATCAACACCTTGCCCTGCGGCGGGATGGTCGAGCCGATGACCGCTTCCACGCTGAATGTGCCGCTGCCCTGCATCAGCCCCGCGGTATAATCGTCGCCCAACCCTGCCACTTGGAGCAGCTGCGCGCGAATCTCGCGCACCACGCGCAAAAATTCGCCGTCACGCGAACCCAGATCACGCAGCATCGCCTGCTTGACCGTGCGGCTGGTCGTGAGTGGTCCGGGCGTAAAAAGTGGCTTGTCGTTGGCGGAAGAAAGGTTGCTCATTTTAGCTTGCTTCCTTTTGGATCATACAACGGGTCAGCTGAAACAATCGCGGGCACACGTTCGCCAAATACCTCGACGTGTACCGCCGTGCCGAGCCGGGTCAGCTCGATCGGCAAATAACACATGGCGATATTTTTCTGGATGCTGTAACCATACCCGCCGCTGCGAACGCGCGAAATGACGCGCTCATCATAGCGGACCGCCTCGCCGCCGTAAATCACCACCTTGTCGGTGAGGGTCAATGGGACCAGACGGCGCGCAGGTCCTTGCGCTTTTTGTTCGAGCAGCGCCGCGCGCCCGCAAAACTCGCCCTTGTCGAGTTTTACGGCAAAACCCTGCCCCGATTCGTATGGCGTATCCGCCGGTGTAATGTCGGCGCTCCAATAACGATAACATTTTTCGAGCCGCAGGGTTTCGAGCGCTTTGTATCCCGCGCGCGCAATGCCAACATCTCGCCCCGCGTCAAACAGTGCATCCCAGAGTTCGTTTGCATCCCGGTAACTGCAATACAACTCCCAACCCAACTCGCCCACATAACTGACGCGCTGTGCCCACACCTTCATGCCGCCCACATCCAAACTCTGCGCTGTCATATAGGGGAATGAGGCGTTGGAAATATCGCTTGTCGTGACTTGCGCCAGCACATTGCGCGCCTGCGGTCCCCACAAACCCAAACAGGCAAATTGTTCCGTCACGTCGGTAAACTCGACGTCGAGCGGCTCGCGTTTTTGTTTTTGCAAACGCATCCAGCCCAAATCGCTCGCAAGAAACGCGGTGCCCGTCACAATGCGAAAATGCTCCTCGCCCAACCGCGCGATCGTCAAATCGCTTTCGATCCCGCCGCGCTCGTTCAGAAACTGTGTATAGGTCAGCGCGCCAATCGGTTTGTTCACATCATTGTCCGCCAGCCACTGCAAAAAAGCAAGCGCATCGCGCCCGCGCACGTCAATTTTTCCGAACGAGGTCATGTCAAACAACGCCGCGCGTTCGCGCGCCGCGCGATGTTCCTCGCCTACAAGATCAAAGTAGGGGGGACGGTCCCAGGAGCGGGCGGATGACGATTGACGAACGGTGAACGACGAATCGCGGTCTATTGGCGTCGTTTCACTGTCGTCTGTTGCATAATAATTGACCCGTTCCCACCCATTTTTTGCCCCAAACACCGCGCCTTGCGCCTGCACGCGTTTATACAATGGCGAAAGGCGTTTTTCGCGTCCCCACTCATCCTCATCGGTGGGATAGCGGAGCAAATAATAATAGCGATATGCCTCGCGCGCTTTGGCGGCAACATATTGCTGATCGCTCAAATAGGTCCCAAAGCGACGAACATCCATCTCGCTCACATCAATCGAGGGCGCGCCGTCAACGATCCATTCCGCCATGACCCGCCCCACGCCGCCCGCGCCCGCAATCCCGTTCAGCGACATGCCCGCCGCCACCCACATCCCCGGCGTCTCGGGCGCCGGACCGAGCGCATACTGCCCGTCGGGTGTCATGGCATCGGGACCGTTCACGAGTTTTACGATTTCGGCGCTCTCGAGGTCGGGCACACGGCGGATGGCGCCCTGTAACAGCTCTTCGAACAATTCCCATTCGGGCGGCAAGAGCTGCTGTGAAAAATCCCACGCGACGCCGTTCACCGACCACGCTTTTGGATTCGATTCAAACCCGCCGATCAAAAAGCCGCCTCCTTCCTCGCGCAGATACACAAGATTGTCAGGGTCGCGTACGACGGGTGTTTGCTTGGGCACAAGCTTGCCGTCGGATGGTTTCGTGATCAGGTATTGGTGCATCAGAGGCGTCATGGGCAGATTCGTCCCGACCATTTCGGCGATGCGCGGTCCCCATTGACCTGCCGCGTTGACCACACATTCGGTCTCGATGCGCCCGTGAGTGGTGTCAACGGCGCAGATACGTCCGCGCTCATCGCGCGCGATGCCGGTGACGAGCATCCCGGTATTGATTTCCGCGCCGAGTTGTTTGGCGCGCCGCGCCAGCTCTACGGTGATGCCGTTTGGGTCGAGCCAGCCGTCATCGGGGATGTGGACCGCGCCGTACAAGTTCTCGGTGGTCATGGCGGGAAAAATCTCTTTCGCTTGCGCGGGCGAAATCATTTCCACATTCAGCCCCAGACCTTGCGCGCGGCTGATATTGCGCTGCAGATTTTTGAATTGGGCGTCCGACGAGGCGAGTCGCAGAGAACCGACCTGATACCAGCCGAGCGCGTCGCCGATCTCGCGCTTGAATTCGTCATACAGGGCGATGCTGTAATTTTGCAGACGCATGAGCGCGTTCGAGGTGCGAAACTGGGTCACGAGACCGACCGAGTGAAAAGTCGTCCCGCTCGTCAGCTCGCCCTTTTCCAACAGCACGATATCCTTCCAACCCATCTTGGCGAGATGGTATGCAATACTACAGCCGGTGATGCCGCCGCCGATGATGACGGCGCGTGTATGGGTGCGCACGAGTAAGCCCGAAATCGCCCCATGTTTGGCGAAACGTGGGGCGATTCGATCCTTTTTATGGTTGTGGTGTAAAACCCGGTCGTGGCGTGAAACCGGGTATAGGGGTTGCGTTGGGATTGGCGCTTTGTTGGCGCGCCTGGATTGCCAGCAGTCGTATATAGGCAATCACGTCAACGATCTGGTCCTGTGAAAGTCGGCTGCCGAACGCGGGCATATAACCGCGACCGTTCAAGATCGTTTGAAAATGATACTGCTCGTCGTGCTGGAAAAAGTGGGTGGTCAGGTCGAACGGCTTGACGGGCAGCGTTTCACCGCCCGGACCATCGCCCAATCCTTTGGGTCCGTGACACACGGCGCAATTTTGTGTAAATACGATTTCGCCCGGCGTTGCGCGGCTCATATTGACGGGCGTGTTGGTCGCCGCGGTGATGGTGCCATTCACCGCATCCACAAACAAACCGATGCCCAACAACACGGACGCCGCGCCGATTCCCAAGAGCGCCAGTCGCGCCTTGCGTGTGCGTTTTCCGCCGCCGCCGATCAACAGGACCACCACGCCGGTCACGACCAAAATCAGCGCGCCGTCGCCTTCCAAATCACCCGTAATAACGCCGCGCGGGCGCGGTGAGGCGACCACCATGTTCGTAATGGCACTGCTGCCTCCGCTCTGGGTGACCGGCGCGGCGGTGGGCGCGACGATCACATCCGTCGGTTTTTCGATCACAATGTCCCGGCTGTCCCAGTCCCGGAACGTTTCCATCATATAGTGTGCCGGGGCAACCATCGCAAACTGCAATACGCGTTTGTCGTCCTCGGCAATCCAATACGCATAGCGCACCTGATTTTCGCCGAGCGTGTCGGGTACCTGGAACAATACGATTTGCGCGGGCACGCGATTGATCGTTTCTTGCCTCCCGAACTGCACCGCCTCGGCAGTGTCTGCAAAATCAAACTGGGGAAAGACAAAGGGTTCCACGCGGGCGCGCTCCAGCCAGGCGCCGTTCGGCGTTTGCAGATATTGGAGCGCCCCTATCGCAATCGCCTGACCCTGCCCCTCGATCACAAAACGCGTCCTGTCCGGCGCAAGATATTCATAATCCGAAAGCACAACCGCATTCGTGCCGTCGTTCAACTGCTGCGACGCGCGCAGGGCAGAGAGCTCGTTCATGCGCGTCTGAGATTCCTGAAGCATCAGGCGCGCCGCATCCACATCGTTGGCTTGTGGCGGCGCGCTAGAGACAAAATACGGAAATTCGACCACCCCATCCGGCTTGCCTTGCTGCCGCACCGTCAGGCGAATACGCCACATGCCATCCAACGGAAAATAATTCCCACTGAGCAGATAAGTTCCATCGCTCTGCAATTCGGCGTTGACGTTTTGCAGACCTGCGTCATCATTCAAATACATGAATTGAAAAATCACGCGCTGCACGTCGGACAGCGGCTTGCCGCCGGCATCCGAAAGCGTCACCTTGAGCTGTTCGGGTGCGCTCCCTTTGGGTCCGAGCTCCAGAATGGCGCGTACGTCCTCGCCCGGGCTGCCAAAAAGAATGATGGGCTTGTCCGGCGCTTGCTCGGCGATGGCGGGACCCGTTTGCGGGGGTTCCGAGCGCGGGGGCGGGGAGAGCGTGAGAATCCCGCCGAGAAAAATGACGGCGATGCCCAACAGCACTTCGGCGCCGACCGTCACGCGAAACCGCGTAAACAAGCGCGCGCTCTTGTCCGGCGCGGTCACGTATGCGCGCATGCGCGGGCTGATCCAGAGGAGATTCACCGCGCCCAACAGGAGCATCACCAGAAACAGCAGAATTTTGGCGCCCAGCGCAGAGGCATAGAGGTTGGAAGCGAGAGGCAGAATGTCCGAAAAATCACCCTTGAGCGCCCGGTCAAGCTCGGGAATCTGGACGCGCGAATTGTAAATGCCTGTCCCCGCAATAATGATGGTACAAGCAATTGCTGCCAGCGAAAATTCCGGAATGAGCCACGCAATCCATTTCGAGCGTGTGCTGTCCTGGAGCGCGCGCCACATGAACGGCATCAGCCATGCAAAATAGACCAGCCCGCCGACCCACACTGCGATGGCGACCAGATGGAGCCAATCAGCTGCAATGGGCAGCCAGGCATCCGACACGCTTGCGCTGTGTCCCAGCAGCGAGCGCGTCATCAATGCCGCTGCGCCCAGACCCGTGACGAGTTCAAACACATATGGAACGCTGACGCGTCGCGTGGTCAAAAACAAGAGCAGCGCGGCAAGCCCCATCAAGCCCATGCGCGCCAGCCACAATGTGCCAAAGCGGGTGTTGAGCACGACGTTGTTGACGGCAACAAATGAAAATTGTTCTGCGACCAGTTGGACCTGTTGGCCAAGCTCTCCAAAATTAGCGGCGAGAAACAGGACAAACAAGACCAGCGTCAGCTGATTCCAGCGCGCGTTGGCAATGCCGCGCGCTTTTTTTTCGGCGGCGACGGCGCCGAGAGAACGATCGAGAAAATACCAGCGAAAGACAAAGCCGCCGACAAGCGCGAGCAAACTGTATAAACTGAGCCAGCGCGCGACGGCGGAAATGGGATTCAGTTCATACGCCGCAGGCGCCCCGGTATCAACCGGCGCGACGGCGGGTCCCGCCACATTCCCGACATTAAAAGCAAAGACGCCGCGCGTAACATGTCCATCCGCTTCCGAGAGGACTTTCCAGATGACCGTGTATGTGCCGTCAGTCAGCCCTTTGACGGGAGCGATGACCGATTTGGGGTCATCGGGCGCGAGAGTGATGACGCCCGTGTCAACACGCTGTCTGTTCGCGTCAAGGACCTGCACCTCACTAAAGCCGATCCCAATCGGCTCATCAAAATACAACTGTACCTGGGCGGGCGCGCTGCCCACGTTCGAACCGGGCGCGGGGTTTGCTTTGACGAGTTTGGCGTGCGCCTGCGCCGGTGGCACACCCGCGATGCTCAAGGTCAAAAACAAAAGCAATGCCAAGCCAACGAGACGTATTGCGAATTTCATTTCTCTTGCTCCGACGAAGCGGACGCATTCTCCGAATCTTGCGACCCTGCTTGCGCGCGCTGCAGCCGCCAAAACAAAAAACCCATCGCCGCCAGCAGCACGACCCCGACGCCGATCAAAAAGCGGCTCACCAGATCGGTGGTTGTGTTGGCGCTTGGTTGGACGGACTGCGGCGTCATCACAACGCCCGGCAGCACGGCGGTGGGCGTTGGCGGGACGACAGTATTGACCCCAAACTCGATGGTGCCGGAAATAATGTCGCGGTCAATAAAATCGGCGGTTGTCCAAACGATCGTATAGATGCCCGGTTCCATCGCCGCCGTATCGAGCGCGACCATCAAACTGGTTGGGTCATCTTGAAATGGCTTGGCATCGCTCCGGTTGACGGGGTCCCCCTTGGCGTCAAATACTTGCAGGTTGCTTTTGGTCAGGTCCAGCGTATCGGAAAACAGACACAAGACCTGCTGCGGCGGCGCAGAGAGATTTACTCCGGCGCGCGGCACGCAGCCCACAGGCACGACGTGCGCATACGCTGTCGTCGCCAGGATCAATGTGACGAGTATGACGAGAGGGAGAATAAGGCGTTTCATTGTTTGGGCGCGCCGGGAATAGAGTGAATCGGTTGGTTACGGACGCGGCGGCTCACCACAAACGCGCCGATCAGCAAGCCCACCACGATCACGACAAACACCCCCATCGCTTGCGCCATAACCTCCCGATTAAAGATTGGTTCCTGCGGTTGAATCGGCGCGGCAATCACCAGAATCTCGTTCGAGGCGATTTCCCGATTTTGCTTGTCGAACATGACGACACGAATCCGCCGCGGTCCCGTCGGTCTTGTCAAATCAATGTCGGCAGTGGTGCCGCCGTTGGTGACGGTTGTGATGAGCTCCGAGTCCACCAGCACTTGCCACGTCACGTCGCGGGGGTCAACTCCCGTGATTTCGACAATGATCGTGTTTTTGCCCAGCCCCATATTGCGCCGGTCGCCGGGTTTGACGATTTTGATACCGGATTCGGTTTGCGCCCACACATTTGTTGTTGCCGACAACAGCACGAGGCAAGCCAGCATCACTATCTTTATACGTTTCATTGCTTGTTCCTATTGTCCCAGTGCGAGACTGCGAAATCCCAACACAGCCAGGATGCCCGCGCCGATCAAACACGCAATCACCCCTCCATAGATTATCATTCGCCCGGCGCCGCGCGGCGCATCCTGCGGCAAAAGGAATGAATAGCAGATCACCGCAAAAAAAAGCAGCGCAATCGCGAGATCAAATTCCCAATGCCCCGTGAGGATGCCGCCGTGCGCGGTGCGAATGGTGTCAGGGGATAAAAACCGAATATCGTTCAAGTGGGTTTGAAATGGTCGAGGTGACGCGGACGCCACCTCGACCATTTGCGTCGTCGTCTCAGCGGCGCGCTCGCGCCAGAATCAGAGCGCCCGCGCTCAAGATGACCAGTCCGGCGACGGCAATCAAGACATACCATACATAATTCACCTGACCGCCGGTTGCGGGCAGAGTTGTGACAACGGCTGTGGCAGGTGTTTCTGTCGCCTGCGCCGGCTCGGGGGTTGCGGTTGGCTCGGTTTGCGCGGCAGTTTCGGTGGCTGCCCGAGTTGCAGCCGGCATCTCGGTCTCTACTGCGGTTGGAGTTTCGACTGCCGCCGGTGTTTCGGGCGCAGAGGGCGTCTCGGCTGCGGTTGCAAGTTTTACGGTGAACGTGAATTCGCCCTGGTCTTGTTCGTTGTCGTCGCTTGAAAGGGTTATATATTTGACCGTATATACACCGTCGGTGATTTTGGCAGTGTCGAGCGAGACCGAAATCGTCAGACGGTCGGGATCGTTCAAATCAACGGCGGAATCGCCCAGGTCCACTTGTTCGCCCGCCGCGTTAAACACGCTCAGACTCGATTCCTTGGGGTCCATGGCTTGTCCCGTCTTGCAAACAACCTGTGTCGGGACCGTATCCACAGTGCCGCCTATCGGCGGGGTGCAGTCTTTGGGTTCTGCGTGGGCAAATGCGACGGGCGCGGTTTGGGCAGAGACGAGCGCAAAAACAAACATAAACGCGCAGACGAGTGTCAGAATGCGTTTCATTGAGAAAATTCCTCCTGGAATTGTTGGGTAGATGAGTTTTGACTTGCGGACCAAGATGGTTCAGAGGGTTGGGGGTTGGTCTGGCGGGGGATACGAGACGACGCGCGCGGAAAATTCATGCGCGAGAACCCGGCGCAGTAGAACGCGAGGCGATGGGGCAAACTCGAATCCGGGCGTATGGTTTGCCAACGGCGCGGGAAACGAGTTCATACAAGTCTGCAAGACGGTCGAGATTATCTTGAGCTCTCCCGTCTGCGCGTTTGCGGCGCTTGGCACGTTCGGACCATGCGTGTGTTCCTGAACATGGGCGACCCAGTCCGCCGAGGTGAGCCGCGCGCGTGCCCAATGTTCATGGGGGACAAACGCGCCCCATGAAGGAGCGAGCGGAACAATAAACTGCGCTGCCAAAAGCAGGGCGAGATATACGCGGACCGGATTCATCGGAAATTCAATAACCCACAGTGTAAACCCAAATCGAGAAATCTAAAACAACGCGCCATTGAGAGAATACGGACACAGCCCGGATATTCTCAATTTTTGTATCCCAATAGGCGGAGCGCATTGGCGACCACGACCAGCGTGCTGCCTTCGTGAAAAATAATCGCAATGCCCAACCCCACAAAGCCGGTCAACGAGCTGACGATCAAAAATGCAATCACGCCGAGCGAAATTGCAAGATTCTGAATAATGATCCTGCGCGTTGCGCGTCCCAGCCCGACGGCAAAGGGGAGTTTTGACAAATCATCGCCCATCAACGCCACATCGGCAGTCTCGAGCGCCACATCGGTGCCTGCGCCGCCCATCGCGATCCCAACCGTCGCGTTTGCCAGCGCGGGCGCGTCATTCACGCCGTCCCCGACCATCGCCACCGCGCCATATTCGGCGGTGAGCTCTCGAATGGCATCGAGCTTGTCACCGGGCATCAAGTCTGCGCGGACAGTCGTGACACCCACCTGTTTGGCGATGGATTCCGCCACGCGCGCATTGTCCCCCGTGAGCATGATGGTCCGCGCGATGCCGACCGCGTTCAATTCGCTCATGACCTCCTGGACACGGGGGCGCACGGTATCCGCCACCGCAATTATACCCGCCGGTGTTTGGTCGAGGGCGACCAGCAAAATGGTCTTGCCTGTGTTTTGAAGGGATTCGAGTTTTGCGCGCGCCGCATCCGACAAGACAACCCGGTTTTCCTGCATCCAATTCAGATTGCCAATCAACACGGCGCGTCCCTCGACGCGGGCGCTCAACCCTTTGCCCGTGCTGGATTCCACATTTTCCGCGGGTACAAGCGCCAGCTCTTTGGTTTCAGCGGCGCGCACAACCGCTTGCGCGAGCGGATGCGCCGAGCGGCTTTCGGCGGAGGCAGCGAGGCGTAACAAAACATCGTCGGTGAGCGAGTCATCGAACACGACAAGGTCCGTGACCTCGGGGCGCCCCTGTGTCAACGTTCCGGTTTTATCAAAAGCGATTGCCTTGAGCCGACCGAGATTTTCGAGATGCACCCCCCCCTTGACGAGGACGCCGTTGCGCGCCGCTTGCGCCACGCCCGCCAGAATCGAGGCGGGCGTGCCGAGCGCCAGCGCACAGGGGGACGCAGCCACGAGCAGGGTCATGGCGCGCAGGAACGATTCCGCAAATGGGACGCCCAGCAGCGGCGGAATCACAATTACCAGCGCGGTGATGCCGAGCACGGCGGGGACAAAGACGTGTTCGAATTTCTCGACGGTCTGTTGGGTCGGTGATTTCTGGGTCTGCGCTTCTTCGACGAGCTGCATCACGCGCGCCAGCGTGCTGTCCTTGGCAAGGCGCGTCACCGATACTTCGAGCGCGCCTTCGCCGTTCACCGACCCCGCAAAAACCTTGTCGCCTGTAACCTTGTCCACGGGCACCGATTCGCCCGTCACGGGCGCTTGATCCACGGCGGACGCCCCGGCGAGGACCATGCCATCTACGGGCACGCGCACGCCCGGACGCACGATCACTATGTCGTTCAGACGCACCTCGTCCACCGACATCTCGAGTTCGCGACCATCGCGTTTGACCAGCGCGGTTTTGGGCGCAAGGTCCGCCAGCGCGCGCACGGCGGAGCGGGCGCGGTCGAGGGCGCGTTCTTCCAGCGCATGTCCGAGCGAAAACATAAAGAGCAAGAGCGCGCCTTCCAGAAAACTGCCAATCAGCGCGGCGCCGATTGCCGCCGTGACCATCAAGAGGTCGGTGTCAAAGTGGCGTTCCCGCAGCGAATGGAGCGCATGTCGTGACACATCCCACCCGCCAAGCACATACGCGCCCAAAAAAAGCCCGATGGCAACGGTTTGGGGCAGACCCAAGAACGTTTCGGCAACCCAGCCGAGCAGCACAAGCAGCCCCGCCGTCAGACTAAAAATGATCTCGCGGTTTCTACTATAGAAATCGCGGATGCCCTCGGTGGGAATGGCATAGCCCAGCCCGCGCAGGCGTTTTTCAATTGCGCCGCGATTCGTCTTGTGCGTGTCATACTCGACAAGCATTTTCTGTGCCGGGTAACTCACACTGACATTCAATACACCGTCCATCCGCCCGATGCTGTGCTCGATGACGTGCGCACAATCGGAACAGTCCATGCCTTCCACGTTCAGCATGGCATGGTGATAGCGTCGGAGGATCTGTGCGCCCGCATGTTGCGCCATGGTTTGCACCGATTCGAGCGTCACCAGATCAGGGTCGTAATGGACGCACAACTGGATGGGGGTATGGTCGAGATGCAGATGCGCCTTGAGAATCCCGCGCTTGCCCGCCATCATGTTCTGGAGGCGCGCGATACACTGGTCCTGAACATCTTGCACGGTCGGCAAAAGAATCGGAATATCCAGCTCAAGCGTGCGTTCCATCAACTGCGTTTCTCCTCGCCTGCGCCAACGCTTGCGCGAGCGCCAACACGACCACGCCAATCAAAACCAGATTTACACCCACGCTCAAAAAGACGACGAGATTGGAAAACATTGTGTGCGTGTGGGGGGGGACGCCGTTGTTCAAACCCAACATGCCTGCCAGCAGGGAAACAAAACCCTGCCCGTTGGTGTTTTCGACGACGATGCCAAAATTGCCAAGCACGTTGTTCAGCAGCTGCGAGCCGCGAAAATCGCCCATGAGATGGCGCACATGATTCAGCCCCGCGCCATACAACGCCTGGACCGCATACACCAACAGCAGCCCGTAACCGACCCAATTCCCTTTGCGCGCTAGAATTAGCCCCAGCGGAGGAATAATGCCATAGATCAGGGCGCACCCAAGCAAAAATTCGAATGTGGTGATTCCATACCACGCCGCTTCATTGACGAGCAAGGCATCGTCAAGAATATGCAGGACCAACAATACATAACTGGCGAAAAACAAAAGGGTGATGCGTCTTGCGAGTTCGGGTTGCGATAACGACATGATAGCATGAGGCGTCGCGCACTTGCCTGACCCGCGCGGCGAGTGCGTGACGCCTTTTCTTTGTCAACTGCCAATAAATTCCAGAAAATCGGGCACGATCTCTTTGCTCGTAATTCCGCCCTCGTATTTGCGAACGATTTTGCCGTTCGCATCAATAAAAAAGAGCCAGGGTTCGGATTCCAGATTCCATTCGCGCATGGCGTCGGCAATTTCAAAGGTCTCGAAATTTTTAAACACCTCGATATGAATGAAATTGACCCGCGACGCATAATTCTCCGCCAACCCCAAAATCACCTGATGGCTGGGTCCACAGGTGCGCGTCTGGCAAAAACGCGGCGTGGCAAAGAGGATAACGGTCGGCTTGCCGTTTGTCACCGCCGTATCAATGCTCAACTGGTGCAGAATGCGGTCGTCCACCTCTGCCGACGAGAGCTTGGTGCGGTCGCCGTTCACGTCCGCCAGCGTCAGCGTTTTTGTGCGAGGCGCTTGTGTGCCGACTGCAGGCGAAGGATCGCGTTCCATGACCAGGAAACCGATGCGCTGTGTTTCGGTCGCAAATCCGGGCCGGGTCACCACTGCTTCGACGCCCCACTCGCCCGGCTTGTCAAAAGTCGCCTTGCCCACATAGACGCCCGCCTCGCCGAGATTGTCACCATAGAACGGGGCATCGCTCTCGTTTTTCATGACGGCATCCTTGCCGCCCGTCAAATCATAAAACCTCAGATGCACCTGTGCGTCCTTGACGGATGTCCCGTTCCGCACAATGCCAATCGGAAAACGGTCGGTTCCGACCAGATGCCGCGAATTGGCGATCAGCACCTCAAGTCCCTGTCCCTCTGTTGGGGCAGGGGACGCGCGCGTCTCAGAGACCGGCACGGGCGTTGGTGAGCTGCTGTCGCACGCCGCAAGGGCAACCAGGACGAAAAATAGCGCAAAAAACGTTAGGAATGTTCGAATTTTTATCATGGTCGTTGAGCAAGCCCGCCAATCATACGCGTTGCAGAGAGGAATTCAAAATTTCGTCCGGCGCTTGACTTTTTAGTGATGTGGGGTATATTGGGACATACCCCCTCCCGGGTGGGGTGGGGTAAGAAGGGCAACGGTCAGGCGACCAAAAGACAGGGGCTTATGGCAACCACGGACAAGACGCAATTGCTCAATCGCGCGCGTTCCATTCAGGGGCATGTCGGCGCCATCGTTCGCATGTTGGAAGAGGACGCGTATTGTATTGACATTATCAAACAGTCCCAGGCAGTCGAAAAGGCGCTGGACAAGCTGAACGCGCTCATTCTCGAAAAGCATATGAATGAATGTGTCACCACGGCGCTTCGTTCCAACAAACCGCACGAGCGCGAGCGCGTGATCGGCGAACTGATGCAGGTATTTGAAACATCGAGCAAACTGTAGGGGCAAAGTGTCTGCGCGACGACCGTTGAATCAGGCGGTTTGTTTGACGGATGCTTTTCCCGTACCCACCGGAATATGGCTACGGAAAAAATTGTGCTGCCCATCAAGGGCATGACGTGCGCGAGTTGTGTCGCGCATGTCGAGCATGGGCTTAAGGAGACTGACGGCGTGACCAACGCGGTCGTGAATCTTGCGACCGAACGCGCCACCGTCCAATACGACCCGCAGCAAGCGACTCTGCCGGATATGGTGTGGCATGTCAAGGATGCGGGGTATGATGTTTTGACGGACCACATCGAACTGGCTCTGCGCGATGTGACGGATGCGGCTCAAGTCACTGCGGCGCTCAAGGCGACGGGCGGCGTTTTGGACGCGCAGGTCAATGCCGCGCGCACCGCCGTCAGCATTGATATTATCCCCGGCGCCGTCACGCTGAACGAGCTGCGCGCCGCGATTCCGCCGACTGCCGCGCACCCGGTCGAGGAGACCGAAAACGCGCGGGCGCAGGAACCGGTAGACCGCGAAGCCGAGCTCCGCAAACTCGAACTGCGGCGCGAGCGCACCGACCTGCTCATCGGGATTGCGTTCACGATGCCTCTGTTTTTGTTGTCCATGACGCGCGATTTGTTTCACAGCGCGATCATGATGGACCCCGCGCTCTCTGCCGTTTTCTTTTCTCCATATTTCAACTGGTTTTTGTTCTTGCTGGCGCTCCCTGTCCAGTTCTATGTCGGGCGCGCGTATCATGCGGGCGCGTGGAATGCGCTCAAGCATTTTACAGCCAATATGGACCTGCTGATTTCCATCGGCACGAATGCCGCATTCTTTTACAGCGTGCTTGTGCTGATTGCGCCGTGGTTCGGCTATAGTCTTGGCGACCACGTCTATTTCGAGACAGCTGCGGTCATTATCACGCTGATCAAGGTAGGCAAATACCTGGAAGCGCGCGCCAAAGGTCAAACGAGCGCGGCGATCAAAAACCTGATGCAGCTGACGCCCAAGACCGCGCGCGTTTTGCGCGATGGGCAAGAGCGCGAGTTGTCTGTAGATGCTGTGCGGGTGGGAGATGTGCTGGTGGTGCGTCCCGGCGAGCGGGTTGCGGTGGACGGAATCGTCCTGGATGGCGCGTCGAGCGTGGATGAATCCATGCTCACCGGCGAAGCCCTGCCCGTTGACAAGCATGTGGGCGACAAGGTGATGGGTGGCACCGTCAACAAGACGGGCGCATTCACCTTTGAAGCGCGCAAGGTGGGTAAAGAGACTGCGCTCGCGCAAATTGTGCGTCTGGTCGAAGAGGCGCAGACCAGCAAGGCGCCGGTCCAAAAGGTTGCCGATCAGATTTCGGCGATTTTTGTCCCCATTGTGCTGGGGATTGCGGCGCTGACCTTTATTGTCTGGTTGATTTTCGGACCGTCCCCCGCCTTTACGTTTGCCCTGACGAACGCCATTGCCGTGTTGATTATTGCCTGTCCCTGCGCGCTCGGACTGGCGACGCCGACTGCCATCATGGTTGGCACGGGCAAGGGCGCGGAACTGGGCATTCTGATTCGCAGTGGCGAAGCGTTGGAAACCGCGCACAAGGTGAACGCTGTCATTCTGGACAAGACCGGCACGCTCACACAGGGTAAACCTGCCGTGACCGATATCATCCTTGCGCCCGTCAAATATAATGCCGCGCCGGTCGAGGCGGGTATCGGCATGGTCAATCGCGCCGGGCGTCTCGACGAAAACGAGCTGCTGCGCCTCGTCGCCTCGGCTGAAAAATTCAGCGAACATCCGTTGGGACAGGCGATTGTCGCCCGTGCAAACGCGCAAGGGTTGTATCTCGCGCCCGCGGTGGATTTTCAGGCGCTGGCGGGGCATGGCATTCGCGCCGACATTGACGGGCGCATCGTCATTGTCGGCAACGACAAATTGATGGTGGACGAAAAAATCAGCACGGTCACGCTGGACAAGGTCGCCGCGAAACTGGCGGATGCGGGCAAGACGCCAATGTTTGCGGCAGTGGACGGGCAGATCGCCGGAATCATTGCCGTGGCGGACACCATCAAGCCCGAAGCGCGCGAATCGGTCGAACGTCTGCGAAAAATGAACGTGGATGTCTATATGCTGACGGGCGACCATCAGCGGACGGCAAAGGCGATTGCTTCCCAGCTCGGCATCGAGCACTTTTTTGCCAGAGTCCTGCCGCAGGACAAGGAACAAAAAGTGCGCGAGCTCCAAGCCGACAAAAAAATCGTCGCGATGGTGGGCGATGGCATCAACGATGCGCCCGCGCTCGCGGCGGCGGATGTGGGGATTGCGCTGGGCACGGGCACGGATGTGGCGATGGAAGCGGCGGACATTACCTTGCTGCGCGGAGATTTGCGCGGGGTGGTGACTGCCATCGAACTCTCGCGCGCGACGATGCGCACGATCTATGGCAACTACTTTTGGGCGTTTGCGTACAATATCGCGGGGATTCCGATTGCCGCCGGGCTGCTCTATCCGATCTGGGGCATTACGCTGAATCCGATCATTGCGGGCGCGGCGATGGCGTTTTCGAGCATTTTTGTCGTGACCAATTCGCTGCGGCTGCGCAACAAGAAATTTTCATAGGACAAATTCATGAATTTGTCCGACCAAATCAGAGGAGAGGATTATGCAAGAGCATCACAATGACCAACCGTTAGGACCCGGCGAACACCTGGACCCCGTCTGCGGCATGACCGTCCAAGAGGGCGAGGGCGCCATCACGCTCGATTACAAGGACAAGACGTATTATTTTTGCGGGACTGGATGCAGGCGCGCATTTGAAAAAGACCCCGAGAAATTTTTGCGCGAAGGTCCTTCGATCAAGATGGGGTAGAGAACAAGAAGAGCGGGCAAATTTCGCAAACGAAATTTGCCCGCTTTGCTTTCACATTCGAAACTGCAAAAGAGATTGCGCATTTTGTTTCTCTGCGCGCTCGTCCGCGGGATGCGCCCCGAACCCGTCGAGAATCGTTTCAAGCGTCGGCAGCGCGGCAGTCGCCCGCTTTGCCCGAATCACCATATCCCACAATGGCTCGAACTTTTTCCAGCCCGCGGCATATCCGACGTGCCGCATTCGCTCGCGCCAATCCGCATTCGTCCATGCGCCCTTGAAAATATTTCCCCACGCATAAAATTCGCGGTACGCGCGCCAATAGCCCGCTTCCAATTGCTCTGCGGTGAGTTTCGCCGGGCGATACACCACATGCCGTGTGTCATACAAGTCCCAGTTGCTGTGCAGCAAGCGGTTCTCGCGTCCCATCTGTTGATACAACCCCGTTCCGGGATACGGCGTCATGATGTGAAAGGTCGCGGTCTCGATGCCTTGCTTGACCGCCCACTCGACCGTGCGATCAAAAACGCTTTCATTATCCCCGTCCATGCCAAACACAAAACTCCCGTTCACCATCACGCCGTTGTCATGCAAGCGCCGAATCGCCGCGTCATAGTCCTTGTGCAGGTTCTGGTATTTGAGCGACGAGCGCAAATTTTCAGGGCTGAGGGTTTCGACGCCCACAAACAAACTGCGCAGCCCGCACGCCGCCGCTTTTTCCAAGAGACCCGGTTTCAGCACACTTTGAATCGTCCCCGCCGCCTGCCACAGTCGTCCCATCCCGCGCATCCCCTCGAACCACCCCCGGGCAAATTGCGCATTCCCGAACAAATGGTCGTCGAGAAAATACAAATGGCGTCCCGGCAGGCGTTCGATTTCCGCGAGCGCCGCGTCCACCGTCTGCACATAGAACGATTTGCCGCCCTCAAAAAACGCTTCCTTGTAGCAGAAATTGCAGACATGCGGACACCCGCGCGAGACCACAATCGAATTGGGCACGAGATACAAATGCCGTTTGATGAGGTCGCGGCGAATCGGGGGAATCCGCTCGATACTGCGCTGCCCCAGCGAGGTGTAATTCTTTTTCGGCTGTCCCGCGCGAAAATCTTTCAGAAACTCCGGAAACGTATCGTCGCCGGGTCCAAGAAAGATCGTGTCCGCGTGCGCTGCCGCTTCCTGCGGCAGAGAGGTGACATGCAGACCGCCGAGGCAGACATGCGCGCCCTTGCTGCGATAGTGGTCTGCCAGCGCATACGCGCGATACGCCGAGGTGATATACACCTGGATCACGACCAGGTCGGGTGTGTCGTCCGTGTTGAGCTGCTCGACGTGCTCGTCCTGCAAATCAACCTCATCCGACGTGTAGAGATGGGATGCGAGCGTCGCCAGCCCGAGCGGAGGAAAGAGCGAGTATTTGATCGGTCGAAAAAACGGGCTGGTCGCCTCGGTCAGGGCGGGCAAAATCATTTTGACGCGCATGAAAAAATCCTCCTCGCAGCAAGGGTGCAAGGAGGATTCTATTGTTTGTGAGACACAAAAGCGATGATTTGAGCGCGAGATAAAAGCACGCAGGTGCTTGACGCATGATGCGCCCCCCGCCAAGACAACTCATTTCCGACTTGCTAAACGTGTGCTGACTGCTGATAGTCTGCGAGACAGAAATCTCTTTGAATTGCGGCTCGCATTAAATATCATCTCGCTTTTTTGATTGTGGCTGCGTTTGTGTGTTGGTGATGACAACCTTGCCTTTGACATGTCTGGCTTCCAGATAGCAAAGCGCCCGGGCAACCTGGTCCAACGGGAAACACCTGTCTATGACGGGAACTATTTTTCTCGTCTCGAGCAGCTCGCTCAAAAAATCAAGGTCCTTGCTGCTTGGTTTCGCCATCAGATTGAGAAATTGCCTGCCATGTTTCTTGGAAATCATACCCCCCAGAAACAAGAGTTGGAAAATCCGCGCAATCGAGCCACCCGCCAGGACGTAAATCCCCTGTGGCGCCAGGATCTGTCCGTAATCGGAGGGCGAACGATATGTCGCGACATCGAGAATCAGATCATACTGTTCGCCGCTCGCGGACCCCATCCGCACAAAATCCCCTTTGGTATAGTCAATCACGCGGTCTGCCCCAAGCGCATGTGCCATGTCCATCTTGCGTGTGCTGGCGACGGCTGTTACGTGGGCTCCAAACGTCTTGGCAATCTGTACCGCAAAGCTGCCCACCCCGCCGGTCGCTCCGGTGATCAAGACCTTTTGCCCCGACTGGATATGTCCCACATCGCGCAAACCCTGCAGCGCAGTGACTCCCGCCATTGGCACAGCTGCAGCTTGCTCGAACGATAGATTGACCGGTTTCAGCGCCACGTCATCTTGACGAGCGCACACATAGTCGGCAAAGGCGCCACAACCGCATGCGCTCAAATCTCCATAGACCTGATCGCCCGGCTTGAACTGCTTGACCTTTCTGCCGACTTGCTCGACCCGCCCTGCCATGTCTATCCCGAGGACCTTGAATTTGAATTTCAAGATTCCCCCGAGCATCCGCCGCACATAGAAAGGCTCATCCCGGATGATATGGCAGTCCGCGGCGTTTACGGATGCTGCATGGACTCGAATGAGGACCTGATCGTCTCCCGGCGTCGGTTTCTCGACCTCTTCCAGTTTGAGGACATCCGGCGAGCCATATTCGCGATAAACGATTGCTTTCACGACTGACCTCCCGGTTCACGCGGCTTGAGCGAAACAGCAACTGGGTTGGCTCTCGAGCTGTGCCAGCTCCACGCATACCAAATATGGCTCCTCTCTCTTGGATTGTCTCTATTTTTGCGCGTGTTCATTGTTCACTCCTCATCAAGATTGTTCGATCCGATTGATCGAGAGCAAAGGCAACCCCAGATTCCGCATTTGCTTTAGCAAGCCATACAGCGCCGCCTGGTCGAGGACGGGACCGGTCAAGAGCGTATCCCCTTCCGCGAGCAAGGTGATGGACATGCCTCCAAACCGGTCCGTCCATTGAGGATTCAGGTGACCTGCAACCCTGATTTGATAGATGGTGGGTTGATTTGCATCTTGGTCGAGCGAGGTTGACATTGGATTGCCCCTGTAGCGATTGTCGGTCCTCTCACATCTGTTTGTCTACAGCGCTGCCGGAACGGGTTCGATTTTGACCCCATGACGCACCGGGCTGCGGCGCAACAATACGAGCCCCAGCCAAATGCACCAGAGGATCGAGCCGAGACCAAAAATCATGATGGTCCCTTCTGCCAAAACCGGGACGAGCGTCAGAATCCCCGCCACGCTCAGCGCCATGCCGAGATAATTCAAACCCCGCCCAAGCTCGCCTGCCCGCCAAGCCGCAATGCTCACAAGCAACAGCCAAATGCTGCCCACCAGCTCGTTCCCGCTCGTGATCCCGTTTTCCACAGCTTCAAGCGCTGACCAGACCGTCACCGCTTGCGTCGGGTCCTGGGCGGCAAGCTCGGTGACCGCGCCGATGTTGGAAAGCATGAGGTTGCCGCTTGCAATGATCAAACCGGCCCAGATAAACCCGAAAACAGCAGCCGTCTGCGCCAATGCCGGCGAACCATGTTTCAACCGCTCATAGAGCGCCAGCACGAGGGTGACGAGCGCGATGGCGGACACCCAATATGCGATCAGGTTCCACAAATAGACGAATGTCTGGTTTTCCGTGAGAAAAGCCAAATATGCGCCGGGTTCAGCGTCCAGGATGGGAAACATCAGGACGACGCCGATGATCATGCTTACGATGTATGCGGCGGCATGTGCCAGTGCGGCAATACCGCCCGCTTTTTGTAGATGCTTCATTTGTAACCTCTCCTTTTCTATACGTGCAGCGAGAGGATACAAATAAATGTGGTGAACTGTCATCACCAGATGTGGTGATTGAGAGGGTGATTTATCAACGAGGGATGGGACACAAATTCATCACAACAGCCCGAGTTCCTCTGCGCGTCGGACGGCGGCGCGCCGGTTGTTGACGTCGAGCTTGTTGTAAATGTTCTTGATGTGCGTGCGTAGAGTGTTGAGCGAAACAAAGAGCTCGCGAGCCATTTCGGGCCCGCTCAACTCTGTTCTCAAGAGCACAAGCACTGCAAGTTCGCGTTCGCTGAGGGGTTCGATGAGCGCTGAACTATCGCTCGACCGCGCCCGAGACAAACTCGGGTCGAATGCCGACAGCAATCTATGTATATAGCCGTGGACCGTCTGCGTGGTTTCTCGCGTTTGCAGCTTGCGCAAGAGCTCTGCCATTGCCGGTCCCTCGCCCGTAAAGATTCGCACATAACCTTCCGCCTCTGCGAGCGTGAGGGCGCTCTCCAGAGACGCAAACGCCGCGGGGAGATTCCCTTGCGCGTGGTTCGCCAGCGCATTCAGGATGTGAATTTCAATCCTGCTTTTCAGCAGAGTTTTATCTTGTGCCGCTTGAAGCAGGCGCGCCAGAAATGCTTTTGCCGTATCAAGGGACTGTTTTCTCTGCTCGTTCCCGGATTGAGCGATGAGAATACGGACGAGTGTGAGGTATTCAAACTCGCGCGCGTAACCGGGCTCGCCACTGACGGCAAGGGTCCGCCCGCGCGCCCACTCCAACGCGTCATTCAATCGTCCCTGCCGGAGCCACACGCGCGCCCTCAACTCCGGGATGGGCTGTATCTGCAGGACGGGTCCGCCAACATACTGCCGTTCCGCCTCATCCAGCAGTTCGAGCGCGCGCTCCGGTTCCCCACTTGCCTCTTGCAAGCGCGCCATTGCGCAGCACCAGCGATGGCGCGGCTCGACGAGTGCGGCGTATGGACCAAGCTCCTTGTAGGTTTCAAGATGCTGGCGGGCGAGGTCCGGTTCGTTCTGCTCAAGATACACCTCGCTCAACACGACATGCAGGTCTGCCGTTCCTTGCGGCGCCGGCTCATCCTGCTCAGCCACAAGCTCAAGCGCCTGGTCGCAAATCCTTTTGGCGTCATGCAGATGCCCTTGCGCCAGTCGAATGTCCGCCAACAGGTATTTGGCGCTGATTGAAAAGACAAGCCCGCCACCCAAATGCAAGCTGCGGACGGCATCCGTCATGGTTTGATGCGCCGCCTCCAGGTCGCCGCTGTTCCAGTAGGCAATTCCCAGGAGCGCAGCTGCTGCGCCGCGCCACCAATGGTCCGTCTCGGGCAAAACGTCCAATGCCTGCCGCGCCTGCTTGGCAATGCCGGACTCGTCTCCAAGAATCCCGGCGCAATAGGCGCGGGCGATGGCGATGATGCCCGGCACAGACTGTAACTCTTTTTGATTCGCGACTGACGCCTTGGTCACCTGAGCTTGCGATTGTTCAAGCGCTTGCGCCGGAAGGTTCAACAGATATTCAGCTTGGCTGAGGCGTCTCCCGGACTCGGCCGCATCGCCGGGAAGCAGACTCATCGCATAATACACATTGAGCAGGGGTCTGACGCGAACGATCTCGTCCGGCAGCTGCTTGACCCACCCCGCCCAGGTCGCCTCCATGCCGGAATAATACATCGGCCGCACCTGGAGTTCGATCAAGTCTGCTGCGCGCTCAAAATCGGTTGCGGCGAGTGCGTGGTGGATGGCATCGGAAGCGAGCCCGTTGCGCTCGTACCATGCGCCGGCGCGCTGGTGCAGCTGACGCACCTGATCCGGCTGTTTTTCCATCAACCTGGCTTGCAACACCTCTGCAAAAAGGTGATGATAACGATACCAGCGGCGTTGGTCATCCAGCGGAACAACAAACAGGTTGTTGTGCTCAAAAGTCTCGAGCGTCTCTCTGCCGTTTTCCTGTTCCGTGACGGCATCGCACAGTGGACCGCACAAGCGGTCGAGCACGGAGGTTTGCAGCAGAAATCTCCGTTCCTCTTCCGGTCGGCGCTCGAGCACCTCCCCCACCAAATAGTCCAGCACAAAGCGATGACTGCCCGCAAAAGCCTTGATAAAGCCGGCAACGTCTCTGCGTTCGTGCGCGTCTTGGGCGAGGTGCCCTTGTATGGCAAGGGCGGCGAGTTGAAGTCCCGCGATCCAACCCTCTGTCCGCGTTTCCAGCGCCGCAATGTCATTTGCCGAGAGGTCTAACCCCATGACCCGGTTGAAAAAATCAGCCGCTTCGGTCCTCGTAAATCTCAAGTCCGCCGCGCGCAGCTCGACGAGTTGTCCGCGCGCGCGGAGCCGCGCGAGCGCAAGGTCCGGGTCTTCGCGCGTGGCGATGACGAGATGCATCTGCGGCGGCATATTTTCGAGCAAAAAAGCAAGCGCGTCATCAATCGGTTTCGCCTCGATCACGTGATAGTCGTCAAGGACGAGGACAAAGCGATGAGGGATAGCGGCGATTTCATTGAGCAGCGCGACCAAAAGCGCTTCGGTGGGAGGGGGCTGAGGAGATTGGAGCGCAGCCAGCGCCCCCGCTCCAATGTTGGGCGCAATCCTCTGCAGCGCCGCGATCAGATAGCTCAGAAATCGTACGAGGTCATTGTCAGCTTGATCGAGCGCCAGCCAGACAATTTGCGGAATGTCCTTGACTTTTCG
This sequence comes from Anaerolineae bacterium, assembly GCA_020851635.1. Classification (GTDB taxonomy): domain Bacteria; phylum Chloroflexota; class Anaerolineae; order UBA4142; family SHND01; genus SHND01. Next base: position 15,720 of record JADZCJ010000119.1, on the reverse strand, counting down.
ATTTTTGTTTTTGTCTGCTTGCGCCGCGGTCAACCGAATATGTTCATTCCATTCGCTCAAGAGCGCGCTTTTGCCAAATCCGGCGGGCGCAGAGACAAGGGTCAGTTTGCGACCCGAAGAGAATCCTTCATCGAGCCGCTCGATCAAGCGCGGGCGCGCTACAATTCTCTGTCGAGGGGGAGGGACAAAGAGCTTGGTGGTCAGGATCGGCGCGGGCATGGCACCATTATACAACGCCAGAGTTCGGAAATGATTCAAACCGGTTGCGTCGGTCAGGACAGGCAGGACCATTCGATCGCGCACAAAAAACCTCCTTGTCTTGCGAGTCAAGGAGGTTAGTAGCTTGTGCATTAGGAGAATGCGATGGCTTGGGTGCGAGGAAAAAGCACACGGGTGCCTGGCGAGACCTATCAGAAGTTAGGTTCGCGGCGAGGGGTGAGTTGCGCTATGATATAGACCGAGTCTGATTTGAGGCGCGCAGGGTCTTGGTCTGGCGGAACAGCACGAAACGCGATTTGGTCATACGCAGATTGGAGTTGCGCTTGTAGATATTCGATTTGATTTTTCTCTGCGCGAATGAGAAAATGTCTTCCGCGTTCATCGCCCGCGATTTCGAGACTGAACGCGGATTCGACGTCGAGACAGAGGGATTTGCAGTTGGAGGTGACATTATCATGAAATATGAGAATGGAATTTGGACAGAGATTGATTGGTAATGTGTCGAGATCGGAAGATCGAAACTCGCGAGGACGGCAATGGTCTCTCTCGCGTTTTTGTTTTACGAGAAAAAGATATGTGATTTCAATTTGGCTCGATCGAGATTCTATGTTTTTGTATTTCATAACGCACACGCGCTCCCGTCGAATTCCCGCTGCTCCCTGACAGCCCAATTCTCCTGCGCGCACAATTTCATTTTCCTTTGTCAACACTTGCAAGAGAAGGGTAAAGATTACAACCCATTCTTCGAAAATGAAAAACGTGCGGGTGGCGGTTTGATGCCACCCGCACGTTTTTGGTTGGGTCTGGCTTGTCAGTCTGATATTTCTTTACGGATTCGGCGAAATCGCATCCCCATTCTCGTATGCGCCAATGTCACAGCGGTCGTCCGGCACAGAATTGCCTTCGACATGGCGTTTGTGATTCCGTTGGTCTTTTTCCAGCAGGACGCTGTTCTTGTCCTTGCAGCCCGCCGGGTTCGCCGCATCAATGGCGGGTGTGCTCAGCGAGATTTTGTGCGTTTCGGTCGGGCTGCCTTGCAGCGGTCCCAACTGCGGGTCGGTCCCGTTCACATTTCCTGTGGTGTTCCCCATGATGGTGCAGCCACCACCCGTTTCAATCAGGTTGTATCCGCCCGAATTCAGGTTACCCCAGCACTCGTTCGGACTGCCGGTCGGGCTATCGTACGCAATATTGTCCGCGAAGATGGTATTTTGCGCATAGAGCAAGCCTTGATTGTTGGCGACCCCGCCCCCGTTCCCGCCACCTTTGCGGCGAACGCCCGCCGTATTCGCCGCAAGCGTCACGCTGTAGAGATTCACTTGAGCTTTTGGAGAAGAGCTGCTGCCGTCTATATAAATTCCGCCGCCCTGCTGTTTGGCTTGGTTGCTGCTGACGGTGCTGTTGGTCAAGGTCACGTTGCCGGTGTATTGATACATCCCGCCGCCGTGGCTGTTGGACTTGTTGCGGCTGAGCGTGCTCATGCTGATGTCGAGATCGCCCCAAAAGTGATAAATCCCTCCGCCGGAAACCGCGCCGTAATTGTTGTCAATGGTTGTGCGGGTCAATGTGGCTGTCCCGCCCCCTTTGTATATCCCGCCGCCCCTGGTCGCGCTGTTGCCGAGTATTTTCGTCTTGATAATCGTCAGCTCTCCGTCGGTATAGAGAGCACCGCCGCCGTCACCCACGTTAATGTCTGATGTGTTGCCGCTGATCGTGCTGTTTTCGATTTTGACCTTGGCAGACGTGTCTATAAACAGACCGCCGCCGCTCACCTCGGCATAATTGTCATTGACCGTGGACTCGGAAATTGTCAACGCGCCGCCGAAAATGCGCAGCCCGCCGCCGTATTCGAGCGCCGAATTGTTGTTGATCGCGCTCTTGAAAATCGAGCCCTCCGCATTATGAATATAGATGCCGCCGCCGTTGTTGAATGTTCCGGTGCTTGAATTTTGAATGATCGCACTCTCGCTCACATTCAAGAATCCCTTGTCAACATAAACGCCCGCGCCAAAACCAAAGTCGCCTTTCGATTCGTTTTCTGCGATGGTGCTGCCAATCAGTTCGAGAGTGTTCTTTTTGCTATAGATGCCGCCCCCGCCCCATTTCGTCGAAACGCTATAGAGCACCTGGCTGCCCTTGAGCGTCAGATGTGCGCCCCGATTCAGAATCCCTCCGCCGCGTTTGCTCTTGCCGTTCGTGATGGTCACGCCCTCAAAATCAACAAAGTGACTGCTGGTTCCGAGAATGTGAAATACGCGTTCCCCCACCACGCTGCTGTTGCCGTCAATCACGGTGTCGGCGGCGCCCGCGCCCTGGATCGTCACGCTCCCCGTAATATCCAGGTCGCCGTTCGAGGCACTGTCATCCGCGCCGACGCGTTTGAGCACGAATGTGCCTTTCGGCAAAATGATCGTTTCCTCACACCCATAGTCCCCGCCGCACATGGCGTTCGATTCCATCACCGCCGCCCGCAAGGTGCAGTTTTTCTTTTTCGTCTCACATTTTTGGTCGCCCGGATTCTTGTCGGGCAAATCGCTATACGAGTTGACGTTAAACACGGTTGCCGCGTGGACGGGGGGTGTCAGGGCGACAAGCCCCAATACGACGACGAGCATGACGAGCGGATAAATTTTCATGTGGTTCTCCTCAAAGAATTTTGCCGGGGTGGATTGGCGCGCCGCCCGTTGGCGTGCGCCGGTGCGATGGGGGGTGACAACGTCCCGCGTTGTCAGCGCCCGGTGGGCGATTTGGATATATACTCGCATCTCGCCGGGCGGTTACACCCGAACGGAGACTGATTTTACCCGCTTTCTGACGTTTTTGGGCAACAAAAAACCACCTCTGGCACCGAACGTGCCAGAGGTGGTTTTTTTGCTTGTTCTATTATTGTGTTTGAATCCCGCCGTTATTCCGTGTAGCTTGATTGACTAACACATGGAAACGCGGATTTCGCCAAACTGCGGCTTGACACGAATCTTTGTTACGCTTTGCGTAACGACGAATAAAGACCAAAATTAGCCCAAATTCGCGCAGATTCGCGTTTTCCTCCGAGTTGTCAAGACAGAGTTTGTCAGCTCATTCAAGCTAGTTGGAATAGGAACCGTGAACGAGTTGCCGCTGGGCGCTGTGCCAAACACGCTGCGGCCCAAGTTCAATCGGCGGGCTGAATCCCGAGGGCTTGTCCCCATCCCAGCCCGGGGAACATTTGGGACGACTGCTGTCCCGGCGCCGTCATGTTAAAGCGAAAGCGGAAACCGCGCGAGAGATCAATGCTGTCCGGTGTGAGTTTGGCTTTGAGCTGGTTGGCTTGGACCTCCGAGATCAGACCCAACTTGAGCTGCTCATCAATCTTGGCTGTCATCTGGTCAATGATCGCCTGTTTGACCACGGCTTCATCCACCCCTTGCGCTTGAGCAATTTCCGCCAGCGATTGACCCTGGCTCAATTGCTCGACCAACGCTTGCGGTTCCAGCTTGAGTGCAGTTGCTACCACGGTCAGCGTGTCCAGGTTCGCGCCCATCATGCCGCGCCCAAACATGCCGCCAAACCCGCGACCCGGCATTCCATTCCCGGACCAACCAAAGGGACCGCTGCCTTGCCCCGGTTTCTGCTGGTTATTTGGCTGGTTGTGTTGTCCCCCACCCGGCTGATTGCCGGGGCGTGTGCTGCTGCGTCCAATTTGAATTGGCGCAATCAAACTGTTGGCATCAATCTTGTCTTTGATCGCGTCCGCTTGTTCTTGTGTGGCGCGGCCGTCGGTGACTGCTTGATCGATCATTTCCTTGCGCGCCTCGACCGCTTGCGTTTTCAATTCGTCAGCATTCACGCCCAGTTTCGCGGCGAGAAGCCCCCAAAACGTGTCACCGATCTGCGTCTGCGTTTGGGTCTGCTGTTTCTCTGGCGCGGGCGGAGTCGCTCCGGCTGCCGGAACGGGGGTCGCCGTTGCGCCCTGCGCAAATGCGACGTTGCCAGTGGTCATGTCAGCGCCCTGCCACACCACCAGACCGAATGCCGCCACAATCGCCAGCACTCCAATTCCTAACCCAACAATACGTGCCTTGCTCATACGGACCTCCATAAAGGGATAATTGCGGAGCAGTCAGGAACGGTTCCCATGCCGCTCCTGCGCTTTAGATTTGATAGAGACGCCAAGGGGTAACGTCCTTGCGTTCTGTTTGTCTCGTTGTGAGACACTTCCAACTGACATCTAGCAGGTTGTCGGAGTGAAATCAAATCATAGTTGTTTTAGAGATACTACGACGCGCGTTCATAGTTACAAATGAGGTCTCTCCGACAACCTGCTAGTGCAACAACATGAGATTGCGTAGTAGAGTATCCGATTTTATAACTCGCGCGTCAGCACTTGACTCGGCAATTTCATCATGTTGTTGCACTACTAGTCGGCACAATCCCAACACATCATCGGTTCTTTGACGGGTTTTATATATCTTTGCGACTGTCCCAACAACACCCCGATAAACTGCGCGTCAAATTCCTCTGCGGGCTCGAGTCTGTCCGGCATCCCTATCACGAAAATGCGTTGACCCACGCGCAGCTTGTCAAACGGGATGCGGTGATGGCGTCCAAACTCGATGATGGTATTGTCTCGCGCGCGGACGCGCAGTGTGCGCCCGCTGCGCGGCTCGCGCAAGCGAATCACATCTCCTTCGATCTGGTCAATCGCCCCAACCGTCCCGCGCGACGGACGCTGACCAAACGCTCCGGCGTCCGACCCGGAGGGCGCGGGTTCCTCCACGGACGTGACGTTCGCGGACATGCTTTTGCGTCCCATGAATGCGCCAAGCGCAAAGGACGCGCTGATCAACATGCAAAAGACAAGAATTATCGCTGCCTGTTTCATGGTCAAGGTCTTGCGTAGCCGTTTGCGAATCGTCCCCACATACAATATCACCCCGACGCGCGCATCCCGCGACGCGATGTCCAGCGATACGTCAACACTAGCGCAATTGTCAGCATCACCAGACTGACCGCCAGAGTCATCCAGGGCACTGCGGCTGCCAGCGCTTCCCATGCCTGTGTCGGGTATGTCGTCACGATCTCGGGCTGGAGTGTATAATCGGACACCAGTTCAAACGCTCCGTTTGCTCGCAGCGTGAACGCGGTCTGGTACGCCAAAGCAAACCCGAGCATGGCTGCGATCAATGTCGCAGCCCCGAGCCACGGATTTGCGTTTGGTTCCTGCGCCTGACGCGGCAAAGCCGCAATGATGCGCTCTGCCAGATCCTCCGCCGGTGCGACGCGCGCCAGTTGTTCCAGCGCGCGCTCCAGCCGTTGTCCCTCCGCCGCCTGCTGCTGGCATGCCGCGCACTGCAAAAAATGCTCGCGTGCGGCGCGGGACGCGTTGTCCTGATCGGACAGCGCTTCCAGTTCCAACCGCGTCAAGTGTGCGCTCGTTTGTCGGTTGCCCATTACTCTTCCTTTTCCAGCAGTTCGCGCAGACGCGTTTTGGCGCGATGCAAATGGGTGCGGACCGTATTCAGCGGCAGGTCCAGCGCAGTTGCCATTTCGTCGTACGACATCTCTTCGGTATAGCGCAGGGTGATCACCGTGCGATACAGCGGCGGCAGCAGCGCCATCTTTGCCCGCACCCGCTCGCGCAGTTCCGCATCACTCACCGCGCGCAGTGGGTCGCCATCGGCGTCTGGAAAATCGCTTTCATTCTCGATTTCCAGCGGCGTCACATTCACCAGCTTTTTCCGCTCCGCCCAATCGCGGCACAAATTCACGGCAATGCGGACAAAATACGGTTTGAGTGGTTTGTCCAGCGTCAGGCGCGGCAGGACGTTCCAGGCGCGGAGAAATGTCTCTTGTGTCAGATTCTCCGCTTCATGCGCATCGCCGGTAAAACGGTACGTCACGTTGTATATCGCTTGCGTATACCGCTTGACCAGTTCCGAAAACGCGCCGGGGTCACCCGCGAGGTGGATTGTGACCAATTCAGCATCCGTTGCAGCGGTAGACGCATCAGAGTCAGGACGCGCCAGCCAACGCTTGCGTGCTGTCTGAATTTGAGCCGACAAACGGCTTGACAGCGCGACGGACGAAAAGAGGTTGACGGTCATGTTCAGTCTATAACACGGAAAATGAGGTAAAAAGTTTCAATCATGAATACTTTCTAATCGTTTTCTCATCCAACGGTAGGGGCGTTCAATTGAACGCCCCCTTGCAAGAAATCAGCATAAATCACCTGCATTGGAGACAAATTAAGCCAGTCTGAGCGTCGCGCACCACATCTGCACCAAACGTACAGCCCTCCTCCACAAGTTTTCCACACCCCTTTGCTATTCTGTTCACAGAAACGGCGGGCGATGAAAATCAGCGACTCTGCCGACATTTAATGGAGGAGTGAAATGAATCGTACGATTCGCAAATCAACCATCTTTTTTGTGCTCGGGCTGGTAGTTGTGGGTGGACTTGTGGGCGCGTGCTCGGGCGGCGGCGCAAGCTCCGGCGTAAGCGCTGCCACAACGCAAACCAGCAACGTTCGCGCCACCACAACCCAAACCGGCAACGTCAGCGCGGCTGCCACAACGGTTAATGTCACCATGACGGAAATGTCTTTTAGTCTCGACCCGATGCCGACGAAAGCGGGACAGATCACATTTGTCGTGACGAATCATGGCAAGATCAAACACAATTTTGTCCTTGAAGCAAACGGTCGTGAATATGCCACGCAAAAAATTCCCCCCGGCGGGAGTGAAACATTCACGGTAGACCTCGGACCCGGCACGTATAACTTTGTGTGCACCGTCTTTGGTCACAACCTGGCGGGCATGCAGGGTTCTTTTACGCTGGCTTGATGCCGCAGTGCGGCATGAAACATGTTGCCGACAAAGCCGTCAGCAATTTGTTTCGCCCCTGCGTCAGGTATAATGCTCACATGCCTCGCCGTATTCTCGTCGTGGACGACGACAAACAAATCGTCCGCCTGCTCCAAACCTATCTGCAAGACGCAGGCTTTGCCGTTCTCACTGCCTACGATGGCGAGAATGCCCTCCACATCCTGCGCCGCGAACGGCCCGACCTGATGGTGCTGGACATTCAACTGCCCGAACGCGACGGGTGGGAAATTACCCGTCTCGCCCGCGCCGACGAACGCCTCGCCGCGATTCCCATTCTCATGCTCACGGCGCGCGTACAAGATACGGACAAAATACTGGGTCTCGAGCTGGGCGCGGATGATTATTTGACCAAACCGTTCAACCCGCGCGAGGTTGTCGCCCGCGTGCGCGCCATCTTGCGCCGGACCCAAAATCCCGCGCCCGCCCCACATATTCTCGCCAGCGGAGAGCTGCGGCTGGACCTCGATCAACATCGTCTTGTGCTGGCGGGAGAGCCGGTGGAGCTGACGCCGACCGAATTTGCCTTGTTGAAAACGTTCATGGAAAACCCGGGACACGCGTTCACACGTTCCGAACTCATCGAACGCGCGATGGGCTATGTCTACGAGGGTCTTGACCGCACGCTCGACAGCCACATCAAAAACCTGCGCAAAAAAATCGAAGTGGGTGCGAGCGCCCCGCGCTGCATCGAGACGGTGTTTGGTGTCGGGTATCGCTTTCGGGGAGAGACGGCGGAATGAATCGCTTGTGGGTGCGTCTGAGTCTCGCCTTTGTTGTGGTGGTCCTGTTGTCGCTGTGCAGTATCGCCGTGATCGGCGTCACCGCTTACATTCAACGCGATGCTGGATTGGCGCAGGCAGCTCAAGCTCTAGGATTTCCGGCGCGAATTCAAATCAACGAGCCGTATCAAGTTATTCTCGCCGCGTCTCTGGTGGTCATTGCCATTCTGGCGATTGCGCTTGGGACCCTGATGAGCCGTTCTTTTACCGCGCCGCTCAATCAGCTGGCTGCGGCAGCCAAGCGCTATGCCGCGCGCGATTGGAGCCAGCGCGTGCCGGTGCGCGGCGCGCAAGAAATTGTCGAGGTCTCGACCGCCTTTAACCAAATGGCAGACGAACTGGAGAAACAAGAGACCTTGCGCCGCAACCTGATGGCAGACATTGCGCACGAGCTCCGCACGCCGCTGACCGTCATGCAGGGCAATCTGCGAGCCATGCTCGACGAAATGTATCCGCTCGACCGCGCCGAAATTGCCACGCTCTATGATGAAACGCGCTTGCTCGCGCGGTTGGTGGATGATTTGCGCGAGTTGGCGCTGGCGGATGCGGGCAAACTGCCGCTCAAGTTGGAGGCGGTCAACCCGAATGAAATCTTGAACACCGCAGCCGCCAATTTTGCGATCCCTGCCGACGCGCAGGATGTGCGCTTTGAGCCTCTCGGTCTTATCAATCTGCCGCCCGTACACGCCGATGCCGACCGTTTTGCTCAGGTGCTCCGCAATCTGCTCGCCAATGCGCTCCAGCACACTCCCGCGGGCGGCGCCATCACCTTGGGGGCTGCACGGCAAAATAGTGCCCTCGGCGTTTTTGTGCGTGATACGGGCGCAGGAATCGAGGCGCGAGATCTGCCGCAGGTTTTTGACCGCTTTTATCGCGCCGACAAATCCCGCACGCGGGCGACAGGCGGCACGGGGCTGGGGCTTGCGATTACCAAAGCGTGGGTCGAGGCGATGGGCGGCAAGATTGGAGTCGAGAGTCAGGAGGGACAGGGCAGCACTTTTTGGTTTACCCTGCCCCTGGAAAAGAACTGACCGGACAGGTTCTGCCCGGTCAGTTCTTTTATTTGATCAGTCCCGCCGCTCTTTGCGCCGCCGTCAGGGTATTTTGCATCAGCATCGCAATCGTCATCGGTCCGACGCCGCCGGGCACCGGGGTGATCGCCCCCGCCACCTCTTTGACCGCGTCAAAATCCACATCTCCGACCAACCGCTTGCCCGATTTTTTTGTCGCGTCGGGCACCTCATTGATCCCCACGTCAATCACCGTCGCCCCCGGTTTCACCCAGTCCGCCTTGACGAATTTTGGTCTGCCGATGGCGGCGACCAGAATGTCCGCGTTCCGCGTGATGCCGGGCAGATCGCGCGTGCGCGAGTGACAAATGGTCACGGTCGCGTTGCGGTGCAGCAGCAGGAATGACATGGGCAGCCCGACGATGTTCGAGCGTCCCAATACTACCGCGTTCGCCCCTTCGATCTGGGTCCCGACCGAATCAATCAAATACAAACAGCCGAGCGGCGTGCATGGCACAAACATCGGTTCGCGGTTTTTCATCGAGAGCCGCCCGACATTCAACGGCGAAAACCCGTCCACATCTTTTTCAATCGGCACGGCGCGCAAGATGGTCTCTGCATCAAGGTGCCCCGGCAGAGGCAGCTGCACCAAAATCCCGTGCACGTTTGGGTCGCGCGCCAGCCCCTCGACCACGTCCAGCAGCTCGCCCTGGGAAATATCCGCAGGCAGGGTCTTGCCATACGAGTTCATGCCCAGGTCCGCGCACGCTTTTTGTTTTGACGCCACATACACGCGCGAATCGGGACGCTCACCCACCAACACCGTCGCCAGCCCGGGTGTGATGTTGTATTCGGTCCGCAGATACTCTGCGCCTTCTTTAACTTTGGCTTTGACCGTTTCGGCAACGGCTTTGCCGTCTATCAAGGTAGCAGACATGGTTGATTCTCCAATGTAGGACAAATTTGTGATTTACCGCGTTCAACTCATGGCCCGTTCAGCGCAAACACCGATTCATACCGATCGGCGGTTGCGATCAGCGCCTCTTGCTCTGTCTCGTTCAACGGGGCAAAATCCTCGCAAGCTTGCAGGAACAGCGGCAAAAGGTTCACGTCGCCCGCCGTGCAAAGACCGGTCACGTCCTGCGACAGCGAAAAATTCACGGCTCGCTGAATCTCTTGGCGGTCGCTGAATGGCGCATACCATGTCGTCGCGGTGCGCGGCGTGTCGCGCCAAACGCCCTTGCCGATCGCTTTGATGATCATGACGCCCACATCGCGTTTGCGGCATTCTTCCAGCAATGCTTTTGCGCTGCGCCGATAGTCCGGGTTCGCATACTGGACGAAATTGATGGGGAACAACACCGAATCAAAATCAAACCGTCGCAGCGCCTCCAGGAAAAGGGCGGGCGCATCATTGCCGTGCCCCGTGATGCCGATGTGTTTGGTCAAACCCTGTTCGCGCGCGTCCAAAAAGGCATCCAGCGTGCCGCCGGGCGCCAGCGCCTGATCGAGTTCCTCCATCCGCGTAATCGCGTGAATTTGCATCAAATCAAGACGGTCCACGCACAATCTGTCCAGCGAGCGCCGCAATTCGTCCCACGCGCTCTGCTGTTTGCGCTCGGTCGTCTTGCTGCCCAAAAAGAACCGATTGCGTTCACGCGGCATCCACGGACCGATCCGTAGCTCGGCATTGCCATACGCGGCCGCCACATCAATGTGATTCACCCCCGCCTCGATGATTTGCTCCATCGCACGGTCCGCCACATCCTGCGTCACGCGACCCAGCCCCGCGCCGCCCAAGATCGCGACCGAGCTCTCGTGTCCTGTGCGTCCGAATCTTCGCTTTTCCATCGTTTTCTCTCCTTCAATCGGGCATATGGCGTCTGCAAAGTGGCTTGACAGCGGAATTGTCATTTCGAACGATCTCGAGCGCAGCCGAGAGAGAGAAACCTCGGCTTGCCAAGAGAGGATTTCGGCGATGCAATACATCGCAACTGGCGCCAAGTGCGGTCGCCGTTCGAAATGACAAATTCTGCGACTTTGCAGTTGCCATGCAATCGGGCATGCTCTCTTGACAGCTGCTCAAATGAGTAAATACTACAAGTATATACTACAAGTATATACCCCTGAGAAGGTAATGCATGGAAACCGCCAAACTTTTTCAAAACGGTTCAAGTCAAGCCGTCCGCTTGCCAAAACAATTTCGATTTCGGGGTGACCGGGTCTATATCAAAAAGATGGGCGATGCGATCATCCTGCTGCCCGTTCGACATTCTTGGGAAATCCTGACCGCGAGTACGAGTCTCTTTACATCTGATTTTATGCAAGAGCGTGAGCAGCCCGAGTTGCAAGGGCGCAGTGGTGCTTTTGAATGAAATACATGCTGGATACAAATATCTGCGTCGAGCTCATTCGCAAACATCCTGCCGCATCGGTGAAACGCATCAGCCGCATGCGTGTCGGTGATATCGTTGTTTCGGCGATTACAGTATCAGAGCTTGAACATGGTGTCTATACAAGTTCAAGTCCCGAACAAAATCTCGCGGCGTTGGAACAATTTTTGCTGCCTTTGGTGATTGCCGAGTTTGATTACGACGCTGCGGTCGCTTACGGACAGCTTCGAGCTCACCTGGAGCGTCAAGACACACCGATCGGATCAATGGACATGCTCATTGCTGCGCATGCGCTCAGTCTGAACCTTACGCTCGTTACAAATAATCTAAAAGAGGTTGCTCGCGTTCCAAATCTTTCGGTCGAAAATTGGATCGCCGGATAAAAAAGAATCGGATTCGGGACCCTAATCTCCCCTCACTCTCTCCCCAACAACCTCCCCACGATATTCAGCAGCCCAATATACACATCGAGCCGCGTTCGCATGAAATTCTTTTGCAGTGCGATTGTCTCCCCAAACTCCATTGTCTGGTCGTTGGCGCGGCTGGTTTGCAGCCAGTCCGGCTGACCCTCTGCCGTCGGTGTGCCCGACCGCGCAAACTCGAACCAATAGTCGCCTACCGCTTTTGATATGGCGCGGTCCGCATCCGTAAATTGGTCCTTGTATTCAATGTCTCCCGTGCCAAATACAAATGGAATCTCACCGCCGTGCGGCACACCCGGCTCTGTGTCGCGCAAATTTTCAGGCACATAGCTGAAATAATATTGCCCGGCGGGCGCGGTGCGCGAGTGCAGTTCCGACATGCGCCGCGCAAACGATGTGAAAATCAAATCGCGAATCACATAGCGTCCCAGAGTTCCGTCGTCCGTTACGCCGGGGTAGAGTGCCTTGACGGCAATGCTGGCAAGCCCTAACTTGTCAATCAATTTGGTGGGGTCAATGCCAAATGCAGTGGCAACGGTCGCCTCGTCGCTGTTGCTGCCGATGATCAGTGGGACCGCCGCTTCGGTCCCATTTTGAAACGCATTCAAGATGGGCTGGGGGACTGCCGGGTCACCTGTAACAAAAACGGGCGTCAGACTGGTAGCTTTGCCGTTCATTGACGCAAATTTCTCCGCGGGCACGGCGCGCAATTCTTCCAGCGTCGCGTTTGCCCCGTCCAGCCCCACCGCCGTTGCTACGGCAGCTGCCACTTTTTCGGCATCGCTGCGCGTGTGACCCGGAATCGAATACGAACTTTGCGCAACCCCTTTGTGAAACAGTCCGCGCGCCAGCGGCGAGGCAAACAGCGCCAGGACACTCTGCGCGCCCGCCGACTCGCCGAAAATCGTCACGTTGTCGGGGTCGCCGCCAAATTGGGCGATATTTTCCTTGACCCAATTCAACGCGGCAATCTGGTCATACAGCCCAAAATTGACGGGACCGTCCGGATTTCCTTTGTTTAGCGCGGGATGATTAAAAAAACCAAGCGGTCCCAGACGATAGTTGAGCGACACGACGACCGCGCCGCGCTCTGCCAACGCGCTCCCGTCATAGATGGGTAGACTGGACGTTCCGATCACCAGTGCGCCGCCGTGAATCCAGACCATGACAGGCAGTTTGGCGTCCGGCTCGACATTCGGCGACCACACGTTCACAAACAAACAGTCCTCGCTCTGAGGGACCGGCTCCGATCCGGCAATTGTCATCGTGTTTGGTTGGATGCACGATTTGCCAAATGCCGTGACTTGGCGCACCCCGTCCCACGCGGGCGCCGGCTGCGGCACTTGCCAGCGCAAATCTCCCACAGGCGCCGCCGCATAGGGGATGCCGCGCAAGACGTGCAGACCGTTTTCGATTGTGCCTTGAATCTCGCCGGAATTGATTTCTATTACGGGTGGTGTTGACACGGCTGGGGTTGATGTCTCGATAACGGGTGGGCTTGGCGTCGTCGTCGGCGGCTGGGGAGGGGACACAGTCGGCGGCGCGGCGGGCGCTTGACACGCTGCCAGCAAAATCAGACTTGCCAGAATCAAAACACTCGTACGGAGCATCGCCATTCCTCCCACCATGATTTCTGGCATTCGCGCAGATTGAATCGTTGGCGAACCTCTGGCGGTCCGCCAACGATTCATCTCAATTGTCAATGAGGGTCGGTCCTTTTTTTCTAAAACAACCCCAGCACCTTGCCCGTTTTCAAATCCAGGTCAACATCATAAAACGCGGGACGCGTGGGCAAACCGGGCATCGTCCGCATCGAACCGACCAGCGGATACAAAAATCCCGCGCCCACGCTCGCGCGGATATCGCGAATCAGAATGCGGAAACCCGTCGGCGCGCCCTTGACCGTGCCGTCCGCAGTGAAACTCAGATGCGTTTTCGCCATGCAAATCGGCAAATTGCCAAACCCGTTGCGTGTGTAAAGTTCGATCTTGCCTTCCGCTTCCGGTGTATAGTCACATCCGTCCGCGCCGTAAATCTCGCGCGCGATGGTCTCGATTTTTTGTTTGATTGGCAGGTCGAGTGGATAAAGGAATTGAAAGTTGTTGGGTTTTTTTGCTGCCGCCATCACCGCGTCCGCCAGCTCGGTTGCTCCTGCGCCCCCGTGCGCCCAGTGCGACGACTTGTGCGCCGACTCGGCGCCCGCCTTTTCCGCGGCGCGGCGAATAAATTCAATTTCGGCATCCGTGTCGTCTTTGAAACTGTTGACCGCGACGACCACGGGCACGCCAAACTTTTTCGCATTCTCGATATGGCGCAGCAGGTTCGGCATGCCTTTTTCCAACAGACCGATATTTTCTTCCGTATACGCCTTGTCCAGCGGGCGTCCCAGCACCACGCGGGGTCCGCCGCCGTGCATTTTCAGCGCGCGCACCGTCGCCACCAACACGACCACGTTGGGCACCAGACCCGAATAGCGGCATTTGATGTTCATGAATTTTTCCATGCCGATATCCGCGCCAAACCCCGATTCTGTCACCACATAATCCGCCAGTTTCAACGCGATCTGGTCGGCGACGATCGAAGAATTGCCGTGCGCGATATTGGCAAAGGGACCCGCGTGCACAAATGCCGGCGTGCCTTCCAACGTTTGCATCAGAGTCGGCATCAGCGCATCTTTCATCAACACGGTGACCGCACCCGCCACGCCCAAATCTTCGGCGGTCACGGGTTCGCCCTGATAATTTGTGCCGATGACCATTCTGCCAAATCGTTCGCGCATGTCCGGCAGCGATGTGGCAAGTCCGAGAATCGCCATGATTTCGCTCGCCACCGTAATGTCAAATCCCGTGCGGCGTTCGCTCCCCTTTTCTTCCTCGCCCAGCCCGATTTCGATCCCGCGCAGCATACGGTCATTGACATCCAGCACGCGCTGCCATGTAATCGAAGCGGGGTCAATATCCAGACGAAACAGCCGTCGCCTCTGTTCGGCATTCAGTTCCGAGAGCTTGTTTGCCTTGATACCCAGTCGCGTCGCGCGCTTGGCAATCCCCGGTGGAAAAGACCCGTCGGGACACAACGCCTTTGCCAATTTCTCGTCGTCCTGGATCAGGCGTTCGTGCATCATGTGCGCGTCGATCTGTGCGGCGAGCAGATTGTTGGCGGCGGTCACGGCGTGAATGTCGCCCGTCAAATGGAGATTGAAATCCTCCATCGGGATGACCTGCGCATAGCCGCCCCCCGCCGCGCCGCCCTTGATGCCGAACGTCGGACCCATCGAGGGTTGGCGGATACAGGTAAAGACGCGCTGATTGCGGAATGCTCCCAACGCCTGTGACAACCCGACGGTCGTCGTGGTCTTGCCCTCGCCCAACGGCGTTGGCGTGATTGCCGTCACGTCAACATATTTGCCGGTGGGCGCGTTTTTCAAACGGTCACGCACCTCCAGGTGCACTTTGGCTTTGTATTTGCCATACAATTCCAGTTCGTCATCTTTTAGCCCCACCTCGTGGGCGACATCCAGGATCGGACGCAGTTCGGCAGCTTGGGCAATTTCAATATTGCTGGGAACGGGATGAGTGATTTTGATGGGCACGGACGCATTGCTCCTTTACAAATAGAATGGGAAATGGATGAAATTGTAGTGTGCAGGTCTAACCAACCGAAATTTTGGGTGGTGCGCCGCGGTTTTTGACGGTAAGGAACGAACGCTGTTTCGTTCCCCGCGCGACACGCTGCGGCGAGCGTGCTCTACTCACAACCAGGAATCGCTCGCACACCCCAAATTTTGGGTGGTGCGGCGTAACGAAAATGTGCCATAATAGAATCGTGGATAGAGTCTCGGTTCGCCCGGTCCTTGCGTCGAGACCACCCAGGGCCGGCGCGCCACTATTTCGAGTAGCTTTGATTAACTGACATAGGGAAACGCGAATTTCGCCAAACTGCGGCTTGGCACGAATCATTGTTACGCTTTGCGTAACCACGAATAAGGATCAAAATTAGCCCAAATTCGCGCAGATTCGCGTTTTCCTCCGAGT